>NZ_JAUYEY010000033.1 GCF_030689685.1 Polaromonas sp.
CGGCTGCAAAGCGGCCGCGACGGTCCATTTTTCACCGGCTTTTTGCCCCATAGCTACGGCTATGGCGCTGCAAACCCGGCGAAAACTGTCCTCGCCGGGGCCACTTTTCGCTTCGACGCCTTCTGCCGCCCAGGCTCCTAGGTGCTTTTGGGTGAAAATCGTCGCATGAGAACAAACGCTTACGTGTTGACGCCGGAACCTGGCCGCGCTGCCGTTTTCTTCATTCTTTTGTTGGTGGCGCCTGCATGACCACGGTCGTTTTTGCCGACCTCGTTGGAAGCACCAGCATGTTCGAGCGGCTCGGGGACGAAACCGCCTCGCGTTTTGTCTCGCAACTGGTGGGTGCGTTGAGCCAGGTGTTTGAGCAGCACAGCGGCCGCGTCGTCAAGCTGCTGGGCGACGGCCTGTTTGTGGTGTTTCCGCAGGAGGGCGATGCGCTCGCCGCCTGCATCAGCATCCAGAAGCGATTTCTTGACAAGCCCATACGCGCCGGCGGCAGTGGCGCCCCGGTGCAGATGCAGATGGGCATCGAATCGGGCGAGGTGGTGGAAATCGACGGCGACTGTTTTGGCGACACCGTCAACTCTGCCGCCCGACTGGCTGACCTGGCGGGCGCGGCACAAATCCTCACCACGCAAAACGTCTGGTCTGCGCTGGGGACTATGCAGCGGGCCAGCCTGCGCAGCCTCGGGCCCATGCACTTGCGCGGCCGCACGGAGGCCAGCCATGTCTACCGTGTGGAGTGGCAGACCGGGCGCGACGAAGACGCGACCATGATGGGTCGATCAATGGCGTCCAGTGTGCCGCAGGTGCTGTCGCTGGTGGCCGGAGAGCAGAGCGTGCAGATCGATGCCCGCAGCCTGGCCGTATCCATAGGACGCGGGGCCGGCGCCTCGCTGACGCTCAACGACCCGCGCGTTTCGCGCATGCATGCGACGCTCGAATGGCGCGGCGGGCAGTTTGTGCTCAGCGATGCGTCGAGTTACGGCACCTGGGTGTATTTCGGCAACCAGAGCGAAGCGGTGGTGCTGCGGCGCACCGAGTGTTACCTGGTGGGCAGCGGCCAGATCAGCGCCGGTTGCGAGCGCCAGGAAGGCAGCCCGCTGATCAGTTTTTCCTTAGGCAGCTGAAGCCTTCCAGCGCTGTCCCGCCAGGCTTGCAGGCTAGAATCGACTTTGTTTCCAGACGTATCCGGATTGCCTCTCCATGAGCCTGAACAAGCTTGGTCGTTACGACATCATCGGCGTGCTAGGCAAGGGCGCGATGGGGCTGGTGTATGAGGCGCGCGACCCGAACCTGAACCGCCGCGTTGCGATCAAGACCATCAAGGTCGAGAACCTGTCCGAGGAAGCGGCGGCCGAGTACGAAGCCCGCTTCAAGACCGAGGCCCACTCGGCAGCGCGCCTGCAGCACCCCAATATCGTCAGCGTCTACGACTCGGATCGCGACGGCGACATGGCTTTCCTGGTCATGGAGTTCATTCAGGGCGAGGACCTGAAGCACCACCTTGACGGCGGCAAGCGCTACTCGCTGGAGCAGTCGCTGGCCATGATGCGCGAGTTGCTGTCGGCGCTCGACTATGCGCACCGCCAGGCCATCGTGCACCGCGACGTCAAACCCGCCAACCTGCTGATCGAGGCCGATGGCCGGGTCAAGCTGACCGACTTCGGCGTGGCCCGCATCCAGGATTCCGGCGAGGCCACGCGCACCCAGGGTTCGATGGTCGGCACGCTCAAGTACATGTCGCCCGAGCAGGTGCAGGGCCAGCCCATCGATGCGCGGGCCGACCTGTTTGCCGTGGGCATCGTGCTGTACCAGTTGCTCACCGGCAAGCGGCCTTTTGATGGCGACACCGACTTCGCCATCATCCAGCAGATCGTCAATCACAGCCCGGCGGCGCCCAGCAGCTTCAACCACTTGCTGCCATCCGCGATTGACACGGTGGTAGCGCGTGCGTTGACCAAAAAGCGTGACCAGCGGTTTGCCACCGCGCAGGAGTTTGCCCAGGCGCTGCAGGAGGCCAGCGGCCAAGCCTCGGACCCGACCATTGTTCCCCCGGTCAGCCAGCCGGGGCGCCGCGCCGGCAATGCCACGGACACCGGCTTGCAGCGGTCGCGCGCAGGCGGCTCGACAGTGAAGATGAGCTCGTCCGGAACCGACTCCGGCTCCACCGTGACCCAGGAGCTGGAGCTGGTTTACTGGAAAGACATCAAGGACTCCGAGGACATCGAGGACCTGGAAGGGTTTCTCAATCGCTTCCCGTCGGGCATTTATGCGGACCTGGCGCGCCGGCGTTTGAAGAAGCTGTGGGGCAGCGTCGCCGAGGATTCGGGAAGCGGCACAACGGTCCTGACCGGTGAAACCGAATGGACTCGCCTGCAGACGCATCACAGCTTTGCACCTGCCGCGCCAGATGCCCGTGTTGATGCCGACGCAACGCGCCTGGCTGAGGCCGATGCGCTGCCTGCTGACGCATCGTCGACACCGGTAACGGAGCAGACACCGTCGCCCATGGCCGAACAGCCAAAGATGCTTGCACCAGCGCCGGAGCAGGAGCCGAAACCGGACCCCACGCCCGTGCCCGTGTCTGTTGCCCAGGCGCTTGCAGCACCGGTGGCAGCGGCTTTGCCGCCAGCGCCATCATCTACGCCAGTACCCACGCCAGCGCCGCGTCCTCCGTTGCCTTCTTCTGCGCCAGCCACGGCTTCCCCCGCCGCTTCCAAAATGGCGGTTTACGCCGCCGTCGCCGGTGTCGCTGTGCTGGTGATGGCTGGCCTGGCTTTCAAGTTTTTGTCGGGTCCGTCCGCGACGGGTGATGAAGCTGCGCAGGCTGCCCCTGCGGCAGGCGTCACGGCGGAGGGCCGCCCGGTGCCGGCCGCCTCAACGCTGGCCGCAGGTGTGCCATCCGGCGCCGCCTCGTCAGCGGCAGCGGCCACGCCTGCCTCGAAGCGGGTGGCGGTCAAGCCGCCTGTCGAAAAAGCCGTGGGGGCCCGTCCGGCGGTGGTCAATCCCCTTGCCGTGGAAACAACCACCCCGGCCTTGCCGCTTCAGCAGCCGACTGCGGCACAGGCCGGGTCAACCCATCCCAAACAGGCCTGTGAAAACCGCGTTCTGCTGGGCTTCCAGAGTTGCATGAACGAGCAGTGCGCCAGGCAGCGCTTCAAAAACCACCCGACCTGCGTGGAGCGCCGCGAACAGGACAAGCAGCGCCAGGAGATCCGGGACGGGCGGCAGTGAGCCGCCGCGTCTGATGGCGTCTGTCCCATTGCTATCAAAAAAGAAGCTGCTAATGACCGTCAGATAAGGGCTAGAGCGTGATTTGATGGATATTTTTTGGTCTGGCGAGGCTCCCGGTCTGGCTCTGGCGCTCTGAGCCGTCCAGGTTGCAGTTTGGCTGGCGGCGCGGCTACCGTTACCATAGTGCTCAAACATCGGGAGTTATTCATGCCTGTGGTTGTGATTGCCAATCCGAAAGGCGGCGTCGGTAAAACGACTCTGGCCACCAATGTTGCCGGTTATTTCGCCAGCCAGGGCCATGCGGTCATGCTCGGCGATGCCGACCGCCAGCAGTCGTCACGACTCTGGCTCGGCTTGCGTCCACCGGCCGCGCGACCCATCACCACCTGGGATGTCAGTGCCGACATGATTGTCAAGCCGCCCAAGGGCACGACCCATGTGGTGCTGGATACGCCCGGCGGCCTGCACGGCTGGCGTTTCAACGACGTGATCAAGCTGGCCGACAAAGTCATCGTGCCTTTGCAGCCCAGCGTGTTTGATATTTTTGCCACCCGGACCTTTCTCGACCAGTTGGCTGAACACCGCAATGCCGGCAAGGTGCAGGTCGGCATTGTCGGCATGCGGGTCGATTCGCGCACCATTGCCGCCGACAAGCTGCGCAGCTTTGTCGACGGCCTGGGCCTGCCGGTGCTCGGTTATGTGCGTGACACGCAGAACTACATCCATCTGGCAGCGCGCGGGCTGACGCTGTTCGATGTGGCGCCGGGACGGGTGGAAAAAGACCTGGAGCAATGGGCCGGCATCTGCCGCTGGCTGGACCGGTGAGCCAGCGCGCCTGATGTCGCTGGCTGGACAAGCCGGCCGCCAGGCGGGCGTTACAGTCGGCGCATGAAAACCTTCCAGACTCTTTCCGAACTGGCGGCCTGTGTTGGCCAGGAAGTCGCTGTCAGCGACTGGCTGACCATTAGCCAGGCCCAGGTCAATCTGTTTGCCGAAGCCACCGGCGACCACCAGTGGATTCATGTGGACCCTGAAAAAGCCAAAGCCGGGCCTTTCGGCGCGCCGATTGCGCACGGTTTTCTGACCTTGTCGCTGCTGCCTAAATTTTTCGAGTCTTCGTTCGAGATCGTGCAAAGCCGCATGGGCGTGAACTACGGACTCAACAAGGTGCGCTTCACCGCGCCGGTACCGGTGGGCAGCCGTCTGCGTGCGCGCATGAAGCTGCTGAGCTGCGAGACCATAGCCGACAACGGTGTGCAGATGGCTTGGGAGGTGACCGTCGAGCGCGAGGGCGCGGCCAAGCCGGTTTGCATCGCCGAATCGCTGGTCAGGCGCTATGCCTGACTCTGTCTGACGGACTCCGGTATTGGAGTGAGCTGGTGGGAAGGCACCCAACCCTCAAACGCGTCAAGCAAATTGTTGGTTCGCCGGGTTGCTTCAGCCTGGTCATGCACCCGCGCGATGCACTGGTGCAAGTCGCTGCGCAACAGCCAGAGTTCAGACGGCGTGGCGGCGACATTGATCCTGTAGATGACGCGTTGGGCACCCATGTCTGTGCAGTCCATCAGCGCCGCATGCAGCCGCTCGCGAAGTTGTTCAAGACTGAGGCGGTCCGGTGCGGCAGTCTGCTGCCTGGCAAAAAAGGTCATAACCATGATCGGTAGGTTCGCCCGCAATCTTGTGAATGGCGGAGGACTTGAAAACATGCGCTGAAGAAGGCGGATCGCGCCTGTTGCACATGGGTAACCCACGATTATCGGGTTTACCCTTGCCAAAGGTAGGTGGATGAATCTAAAACAGCCAGCTCTCAGGTTGGGCGTCGCCGAAGTGGCTGCGGCCCCTTCTCGCCATTCAATGGCCTTGCCTTTTGCATGTTGCCGCCATTAAAAAACCCGCCAGGGCCAGGCCCAGGCGGGTTATGTCGGGCGCCGCGCCCTTGGCGGCTGGCTGTCCGTCCGATCAAGCGCGGCCGGGAGCTGGGTTGAACATCGGGTCGGCATTGCCCTGCGAAGACTGCACATGCACGGCGTTGCGGCTGCGCTCGCTGGCCACCGATGCCGAGAAAACGGACATGCCGCCGTCGACTTGGTTGCTGGCATTCACCGGGCCTTTTTGGACATTGGCTGCTTCTGCACGCACTTCAGCACGAGTCAGGGTGCTGACAAAGGTGCTTTTCTGTTCTGGCGCATTGTCGGCACCAGCGGCGAAAGCATTGACGGAAGCCAGGCTGGCAACGGCGATCAGGGCGGAAGTGAAAAATTTCGTGTTCATGATGAAAATCCTTAAAAAGTTAATAAGACATTCCGGGCATGACGGGAAAGTTTTTCCCCGTCTGACCATCCTCGGTGAGTCGCTAATGGGTGTCGGCTCATCGATGGAGTGAACTTTAAAACGCTTAAGACCAATTTAAAACTACTTAGTTATCAATTAACCATTTCAGTTATTGAAATAATAAAGAAGTAAGAATACAATTTGTTTCATGGATAGATTGCAGTCAATGAAGGTTTTTCAACGCGTCATCGACGAGGGCGGCTTCGCGGCGGCCGCCCGCGCGCTGGACATGTCGCCAGCGGGAGTCACGCGTATGGTGGCGGCGCTGGAGGACCATCTGGGTGTGCGGCTGCTACAGCGCACCACACGCAAGCTGTCGCTGACCGATGCGGGCGAGGCCTACCTGATGCGGGTGCGCACTATTCTTTACGAGGTCGAGGACGCCGAGTCGGCGGCGGCGGCACACACGCGCGAGCTGCAGGGCACGCTGCATGTGCTGGCGACGCCGGTGCTGGCCTCGTATTTCCTGTCGCCGCGCATCGCGACCTGGCATACGCGCCATCCCAAGGTGCTGTTAGATCTGACCATCGACCCTTTTCCGCAGCCGCGTATCGAGGAGTTTGATGTCACTTTCCTGGTGGTGGACGAGGGTTTTGATGCCGACATCGTGGCCCGCCCGTTGGCGACAACCGACTGGATTGTTTGCGCGTCACCCGACTACCTGAAGCGCGCCGGTACACCGGCCACGCCGCAAGCGCTTCGCGAGCACACCTATTTGAAGTTCCAGTGGCCGCAAAACTCCGGCCACTACGGCCGGCAAGCCCGCCTGCATCCGCTGGCCGGTGGCGAGGCGGTGGAGGTGGATGTCAAACCGGCACTGCAAACCACCAGTTTTGATGTGTTGCTGCGCGCCGCGCTGGACGGCGCGGGCATCACTTTTTTGTCGCGCATGCTGGTTGCGCCGCATCTGGCGCGTGGCACCTTGGTGCAGGTGCTGCCGGAGTGGATTTTCGGCCGTTTCACGATTTACGCGGCCTTGCCAACGCGCAAGTTCATGCCGGCGCGAACTCGGGTTTTTCTGGACTTTCTGGCTGAATTCGGGCCGCAGACCACGCTGGGGCGTTGAAATATCTTAAGGACTGACGCCAAAATCGTTTTGTCGCCAGGCCTCGAACACGGTCACGGCCACGGCATTCGATAAATTCAGGCTGCGTTGCCCTTCCAGCATGGGCAGCTTCAGGCGCTGCGCGGACGGGAAAGTGTCGCGCAGTTCCGGGGCCAATCCCCGTGTTTCCGAGCCAAACACCAGCCAGTCACCGGGCGCAAAAGTCGCGTCATGCACTCGCCGGGTGCCGCGCGTGGTCAGCGCAAACAACCGCTGCGGATCGGGTTGTTCGGCCGTCAGAAAGGCGGCCCAGTCGGCATGGCGGGTCAGTTCGGCGTACTCGTGGTAATCCAGCCCGGCGCGCCGCATGTGTTTGTCGTCCATCGAAAAGCCCAGGGGTTCGACCAGGTGCAGCCGGCAGCCGGTGTTGGCGGCCAGGCGGATCACATTGCCGGTGTTGGGCGGTATTTCGGGCTCGACCAGAACAATGTTGAACATGGCCCGATTGTCGCCGCACGTGCGTGGGGCGCTGTGCGAGGCGCTCTCCCCTTCAAACCAGGGCCGCGGGTCCGGCTCTGCCGGCCCGCAGGCGCAGTGCCCCCTCGGGGGCAGAGAGCTACACGCAGTGAGCGAACGTGGGGGCTTTTATTCTGTCCGGGCGAAGACCATCGCACTGACAGCGGCTGCACCGGCCTCACGCAAGGCCTCAGCGGCGGCGAACAGCGAGGCGCCGCTGGTCATCACGTCATCGACCAGCAGCACGCTGCGGCCTTGCATGGCCTGCACGCGCAGCGGGTCGACAACAAACGCCCCCCTGACGTTGCGCAGACGGGCTTCGCGCTTGAGCTGGGCTTGTGGCGGCGTGTTTCTGATGCGCAGCAACAGCCTGGCGTCGGCACGTGCTGCCGTGCCGCTCTGTTGTGCCAGCGCTTTAGCCAATTCCCAGGCCTGGTTGAATCCGCGTGACTGCAGCCGTTGGTCCGACAGCGGCAGCGGGACCAGCCAGTCGTCCGATTGCAGGCTCTCCAGGGCCGCGCGCACGCCGGGTACTTGCAGCAGCAGGCTGGCAAACACGGCGGCCCAGGCCGGGTCGCCGCCGAATTTGTAGCGGGCCACCAGGTCCGACCACGGGTAGGCGTAAGGCATTGCTGCAAAACAGGCGTTTAGCGGCGGCGGCTGGCGCAGACAGGCCGCGCACTGCAGCGAAGGCGAACCGCGGCCGCCTGACAAATCCGCAGGCAGGGCCAGCGCGCAGGTGCCGCATCGCGTCAGCACTTGCCCAAACCGCGCCACGCAAGGTGCACACACGCGCCGCGCCGGCCAGCTATGGCAGACAGCACATTGGCTGGCCAGCGTGTGCAACAAGGTGGCCGGGTTGGGCAGGGGCAGCAACATCGTGTCAATATACTCGGCGCTTCTTCTCCCGTTTCGTCTCCCGCTCCATTGATGCCCACCCAACGCCCCCCTACCGTCGACCCGATAGCCGCAGAGCGCTGGCAGCGGGTGGCACCGCTTGTTTCACCTTGGCTGCATGAAGAAGTGGCTCGGCGCATGTTGGATCGGTTGCAGTGGATCAAGCTGCAACCCAAAGCCTGGATCCATTGGGGTGCGGTTCGCGGTGGGTTGCAAGGGCATCGCCAGCTTGCTGGCAGGTATCCGGATTCAGCATGTTTTATGCATGAAGCCCATCAGGGACGGGTACAAGCAGCTATCAAAAGCATAGCTAAACCATGGTGGCATCCGAGGCGCTGGGTGGGGCCTGCCGTGCGCGTCGAGGCGCCGCTGGCCGCCGTGGACATGCTCTGGGCCAACATGGCACTGCACGAGGCGGCCGACCCGCAGGCGTTGCTGGGGCAGTGGCACCAGTCGCTTGAAGTGGGCGGCTTTCTGATGTTTTCATGCCTGGGCCCGGACACCGTGCGCGAATTGCGTGTCATGTATGAGGCCTTGGGCTGGCCGCCGGCTGGTCATGAGCTGACCGACATGCACGACTGGGGCGACATGCTGGTGCAGACCGGCTTTGCCGAGCCGGTGATGGACATGGAGCGCATCACGCTGACTTACGAAACGCCCGAGCGCCTGCTGCAGGAACTGCGCGAGCTCGGCCGCAACTTTCATCCGCTGCGGTTTGCGGCCCTGCGCGGTCGGGCTTGGAAAGCGCGCTTGTTGCAGGTTCTGGCGCAGCAGTTGCCGCGCCAGGCCGACGGCCGGCTCGCGCTGACCTTCGAAATTATTTACGGGCACGCGCTGAAAGCACAGCCACGGGTCAAGGTCAGCCCCTTGAGCGCAGTCTCGGTCACCGACATGCGGGCCATGTTGCAGGGTTCGCGTGGCATTTAGTTGTCCCCGAGGGGCTCTGCTTGCTGGCGACGGCCGTGCGCGGCGCACGCCTTGGAAGCCGGCCGGGTTGGGGGCCGCGCAGCGGCTTTGCACGAGGTAAACCCGGCTACAATCCAGATACGAATTTTGGATATGTTCCCACGCACCACGCGGCCGAAAGTGTTTGATCGGCAGCAATTTTTCGAGTCTTGCCTCGTGTCGAACGTCTCCCCGACATCTCGTTTCTCCGCAGCATCTGGTCAAGGTGGTCAGGGGCCGCAGGCGGTTCAGTGGCGCGTCCCGAATTGGCCGGCGCTGGCTCGGGAAATCCGGCGAGCACTGCGTGGGTGTTAAGACCAAGTTGAAAGCAGCGCATCAGGGCAAGTGCGTCGCCGAGGGGCGCCATGGCTAACTTTATAATCAGCCGCTTAATCTGTCGGTAATTGAGGCAATAAAAGTGATCACGATGAACGTACGTACTACGATAGGGCCAGGAATGAAGCACGCAGGTGAAGTTTTCAAGTCCCTGGCTCTGCAGGCCAATCGCAAGCTGGCCGCAGCGATGGCCTTGATGGCCGCCTGGTTCAGCACGGCGGCCTATGCGGTCAACGACCTGCCCGGCGGCCCGGCCGTCAACCAGCTCAATTTGCATCCCGCAGTGACCAAAATTGCCGAAGAACAGCAGTGGCTGCACTGGTTCATGATGATCATTTGCCTGGTGATTTTCCTGGCGGTGTTCGGTGTGATGTTTTATTCGATCTGGAAGCACCGCAAGTCGGTCGGCCACAAGTCGGCCAATTTCCACGAGTCCACCACGGTCGAAATCATCTGGACCATTGTTCCGTTTGTCATCGTGATTTTGATGGCCCTGCCAGCCACCAAGGTGCTGGTGGCTTCCAAGGACACGACCGGCGCCGATCTGACCATCAAGGCCACCGGCATGCAGTGGAAGTGGGGTTACGACTACCTCAAGGGTGAAGGCGAAGGCATCGGTTTTATCTCGACCCTGGACAGCACGCATCGCGAAATCTCCAACAACGGCGGCCCGAAAAAAGGCGAAGAGCTCGACAACTACCTGCTGAAAGTGGACAACCCCCTGGTGGTGCCGGTTGACCGCAAGATTCGCATTATCACCACGGCCAACGACGTGATCCACGCCTGGATGGTGCCGGCCTTCGGCGTGAAGCAGGATGCGATTCCCGGTTTTGTTCGCGATACCTGGTTCCGTGCCGAAAAAATCGGCGACTACTACGGCCAGTGCGCCGAGCTGTGCGGCAAGGAACACGCTTACATGCCGATTCACGTCAAGGTGGTGTCGGGTGAGGACTATGCCAAGTGGGTTGACGTGAAGGTCAAGGAAGCCGCCGCCAAGGCCGACGATCCTTCCAAGGTCTGGGCCTTGCCCGAGCTGAAGGCGCGTGGCGAAAAGGTCTACGCTGCCAATTGCGCTGCCTGTCACCAGGCCACCGGCAAAGGTGCGGGTCCGATCAAGGCGCTCGACGGTTCGGCCATCGTGCTCGACAAGGACCATGGCAAACAGATCCAGGTCCTGCTCAACGGCGCTGCCGGCGGTGCCATGCCGGCGTGGAAGGCGCTGAGCGATACCGACCTGGCCGCAGTGGCGACCTACACCAAGAACAACTGGTCCAACCAGACCGGCGAGCTGGTGCAGCCTGCTGAAGTGCTGGCCGCCCGCAAGTAACACACAAGCCACAAGACCCCATCGTCTCCCGTCGGCTGACAGACAGATGTAGCCGCAGACAAGCCACCAAAGGAAGCCAAGATGAGTGCAGTTCTAGACCATCACGATCACGCGCATGATGACCATGCCCATGCCCCGAAAGGCTGGCGTCGCTGGGTCTATGCGACCAACCACAAAGACATTGGAACGCTGTACCTGCTGTTCAGTTTTTTCATGCTGATGTTTGGCGGTGTGCTGGCGCTGGGTATTCGGGCCGAGTTGTTCCAGCCCGGCCTGCAGCTAGTGAACCCCGAGCTGTTCAACCAGCTCACCACCATGCATGGCCTGATCATGGTGTTCGGCGCCATCATGCCGGCCTTTGTCGGTTTTGCAAACTGGATGATCCCGCTGCAAATCGGCGCCCCTGACATGGCGTTTGCCCGCATGAACAACTTCAGCTTCTGGCTGCTGATTCCGGCCGGCCTGATGCTTGCCGGTTCTTTCTTCATGCCCGGCGGCGCGCCGGCTGCCGGCTGGACGCTGTATGCGCCGCTGACACTGCAGATGGGGCCGTCGATGGATGCCGGTATTTTTGCGCTGCACATCCTGGGCGCGTCATCCATCATGGGTTCGATCAACATCATCGTGACCATCCTGAACATGCGCGCGCCTGGCATGACCTTGATGAAGATGCCGATGTTCTGCTGGACCTGGTTGATCACCGCTTACCTGCTGATCGCGGTGATGCCGGTGCTGGCCGGTGCCATCACCATGACGCTGACGGACCGCCATTTCGGCACCAGCTTCTTCAACCCCGCTGGCGGCGGCGACCCGGTGATGTACCAGCACATCTTCTGGTTCTTCGGTCACCCTGAGGTTTACATCATGATTCTGCCGGCCTTCGGCATCATCAGCCAGATCATCCCGGCCTTCGCCCGCAAGCGCCTGTTTGGCTACGCCTCCATGGTGTACGCCACCGGCTCCATTGCCATCTTGAGCTTTGTCGTCTGGGCGCATCACATGTTCACCACCGGCATGCCGGTGACCGGTCAGTTGTTTTTCATGTATTCCACCATGTTGATTGCGGTGCCGACCGGTGTCAAAATCTTCAACTGGATCGCAACCATGTGGAAGGGCTCGATGACTTTCGAGACCCCCATGCTGTTTTCCGTTGGTTTCATCTTCGTGTTCACCATGGGCGGCTTCACCGGCCTGATCCTGGCGATTGCACCGATTGATATCCAGTTGCAGGACACCTACTACGTGGTGGCCCATTTTCACTATGTACTGGTGGCCGGCTCCCTGTATGCGTTGTTTGCCGGCTACTACTACTGGTCGCCCAAGTGGACCGGCGTGATGTACAACGAGACACGCGGCAAGATCCATTTCTGGTGGACGCTAATTTCCTTCAATATCACCTTCTTCCCGATGCACTTCCTGGGCCTGGCCGGCATGCCGCGCCGTTATGCCGACTACCCGATGCAGTTCGCCGATTTCAACGCGATTGCCAGCGTGGGTGCTTTCTTCTTCGGCATTGCGCAGGTTTACTTCTTCCTGTTCATCGTGTTGCCGACGATGAGGGGCAAGGGCGAGAAAGCACCGCAGCGTCCCTGGAACGATCCGGACGGCGCCGGCGCCGAAGGCCTGGAGTGGGAAGTTCCCTCGCCCGCACCTTTCCACACTTTCGAGACGCCTCCCCGCCTGGACGCTACCGCGACCAAGGTAATCGGTTAATCGTCTGCCGAGCAGAACAACAGCACGCCATGACACCTGAACAGAAAAAAACCAACCTGCGGCTGGGCCTGACCCTGGCTTCCATTGCGGTCGTGTTTTTTCTCGGCTTCATGGCCAAGCTTGTATTCTTCGGCCGGGGTTGAGCCATGGGCCTGAAGCGTGAAAATTTCCGGATGGTGGGCAAGCTGGGCGTGATCGTGGTCGGCATGTTTGCCTTCGGCTATGCACTGGTGCCTATTTACAAAGCCATTTGCGAGGTGACCGGCATCAATATCCTGGCACTGGGCGACCGGCAGATTCCCGGTGCGACCTCGAAGCTGGCGGCCAACACGCAGGTCGATACCGGCCGCAGCATCACCGTCGAGTTTGATGCCAACGTGCGCGGCCCCTGGCTGTTCAAGCCGGCAACCCGTTCGATCCAGGTGCATCCCGGCGAGCTGGTGACGGTCATGTATGAATTTCAGAACGTGCAGAACCGCACCATGTCGGCGCAAGCGATTCCCAGTTATGCGCCTATGCAGGCCGGTGCGCACTTCAACAAGCTCGAGTGCTTTTGCTTCACGCAATACACACTGGCGCCGGGCGAGAAAAAGCAGTGGCCGGTGGCCTTTGTGATTGACCCCAAGCTGTCCAAAGACGTGACCACCATCACGCTGTCCTATACTTTCTTCGAAGTCGGTGGCAAGACGCCGCCGGCGCCTGTGGCCGCTGTTTCCGTGCGGGAGCCGGGCGCGTGAGCACACGCCCGGTCACCCACCGCAAGGGATCGATCTGGCGCACCATTCAGGCGGTCAGTTGGTCGTTTGTCGGCCTGCGCGCGCGCGGCGACTATGAGAAAGACGTGGAGCAGCTCAACCCGGTGCACATCGTCATCGTGGCGCTGGTCGGCGTGCTGGTGTTTGTCGGTAGCCTGATTCTTCTGGCTACCTGGGTGGTGGGCAAGTAGCCGCAAGGCGCGCCACGTCGTTCTCAAATAACGAATTCAAGAATTTAGCGAAACAGGAGTTGGAAATGTCTTCAGCAGCACATACAAGCACACCGTATTACTTTGTTCCGGCGCCCTCGGCCTACCCGGTGATGACGGCTGTCGGCCTGTTTTTCGTCGTCCTGGGCGCAGGCCAGTGGATCAACGGCTCCGGCTGGGGCGCGTACTCGCTGGCCTTCGGCATGGTTTGGTGGCTCACCGTGCTGTTCTTCTGGTTTCGCGCCGCAGCGCGTGAAAGCGAAGGCGGCCTGTACGGCCACAAGATTGAGCTGTCCTACCGCTGGAGCATGAGCTGGTTCATCTTCTCGGAAGTGATGTTCTTCGGCGCCTTCTTCACGGCGCTGTGGTGGGCGCGCTCCCACTCGCTGCCAGCGCTGGGCAGCCTGGAAAACGCGCTGCTCTGGCCTGACTTCAAGGCTGTCTGGCCCAGCGACGCTGTTGGCGTGACCGGTTCGCCCGCCGACATCATTGAGCCTTTCTCGACCATGGGCCCGTTCTGGCTGCCGACCATCAATACCGCGTTGCTGCTGACATCGGGTGTGACGCTGACCATTGCCCACCACGCGCTGCGTGAAAACCACCGTGGCAAGACCATCGCCTGGATGTGGGCTACCGTGCTGCTGGGCATCATCTTCCTGTGCGTGCAGGGCTACGAGTATTTCCATGCCTACAGTGATCTCAACCTGAAACTGACTTCCGGCGTTTACGGCTCGACCTTTTTCATGCTGACCGGTTTTCACGGCTTCCATGTGTTTGTTGGCATGCTGATGCTGCTGTTCATCACCTTGCGCCTGCAAAGCGGCCACTTCACCGCCGACCGCCACTTCGGTTTCGAAGGCGCGGCCTGGTACTGGCACTTTGTGGACGTGGTGTGGTTGGGCCTGTACATCCTTGTGTACTGGATGTGACGCCCACGCCGCGTTGTGAATATAGGTCGCTGAGGCGGCCTTTTCCTTTTTACTTGCCCGCCGGAATTCCGGTGGGCTGGATATAACCCATCTTCCAGGCGATCAGGATGCAGACAAAAAGCAGGATGGAAAAGCCGACACGAAAGGCCAGCGCGCGCGCCATGTTGCTGGTTTTCGCCTTGCCGCCCGTGCCGTCCTTCAGCATGAAAAACAGGGCGGAAGCCAGGCTCGCGAGGATGGCCAAAAATGCAAGTGCGACAAGGTAATTCATGAACCGGATTATCCGCGCATGAGCCCCCGCCTGCTCCAGCCGCGTTTTGTGGTGCTGACCCTGGCGGCCGTGCTGATGGTGGCCCTGACCTTCTCGCTGGGCCAGTGGCAATTGCGCCGCGCCGCGCAGAAAGAAGCGCTGCAGGCCGCGATTGATGAACAAAAAAGACTTCCAACCCTTGATGGGCGGGCGCTGCTAGCTACTGAAAACATAGCAAATATGATGCACCGCGAGGCTGTGCTGCGGGGAAGTTGGCTGGCCGCGCACACGGTTTACCTGGACAACCGCCCTATGGACGGCAAGTCGGGTTTTGGGGTGGTGACGCCGCTGCTGCTGGCCGACAGCCAGCAGGCTGTCTTGGTACAACGCGGCTGGGTGCCGCGCGACTTCACCGACCGCACGCGTTTACCGGAAGTCAGCACGCCCGAAGGTGTGGTCAGCGTCTCTGGCCGCATGGCCCCGCCGCCGTCCAAGCTTTATGAGTTTGAAGGGGCAGCGCAGGGCCGTATCCGGCAAAATCTTGATCTGACGGCCTTCAGCGCCGAAACCGGTATGCCCTTGCTACCGGTTTCGCTGCTGCAGACCGGAGCAGCCAGCGAGGGCCTGCTGCGCAACTGGGCGGCGCCCAACACCGGTGTGGACAAGCACTACGGTTATGCCTTCCAGTGGTTTGCGCTGTGCGCGCTGCTGGTGGGCCTGTATGTCTGGTTTCAGCTGCTTCTTCCGCGCCGCAGGCGCACGGTTCCTCTCTCTGTTCCTGATAGCGATTCAACGTGACACCTTCCCAGCCTCCCTCCTCCGTGCCCGCCGGCCGTGACCAGCCGTTGGACCTGACCGTGCACAGCTTGCCTCAGGCCGATGCGGCCGCTGCCATTGCGCGCCCCGACACGCGCGCCGGCCGCTGGAAAATGTTGGCTGTGCTGCTGGTCTGCGCGGCGCCGGTGATCGCCTCCTACTTCACCTATTACGTGATCCGTCCGGAGGGTCGGCGCAACTATGGTGAGTTGATCGACCCGCAAAGGCCGCTGCCGGCCCTGGTAGCCGAGGCGACCGACGGCAAGCGCATCGAATTGCCCGAACTCAAGGGCCAGTGGCTGCTGCTCAGCGTGGCCGGCGGCGCCTGCGATGCGGTGTGCCAGCAGCACCTGTATTTCCAGCGTCAACTGCGCGAGTCGCTGGGCCGCGAGAAAGACCGGCTGGACCGCGTCTGGCTGGTCAGCGACCAGGCGGCGATCCCGGATGCGCTGAACTCCGCGCTGCAGGGTGCCACTGTGCTGCGCGTGACTGGCCTGGCGCAATGGCTGCAGCCCGCTGCCGGCCAGAAACTTGCGGATCACCTGTATGTGGTGGACCCGATCGGGAACTGGATGATGCGTTTCCCGGCCAACATGGACGCAGCCGGCGCGGCGCAGGCCAAGCGCGATCTCGAACGCCTGCTGCGGGCGTCCGCTTCGTGGGACAAGGAAGGGCGCTAGAGCCCCGACCTTGATGGACACGCAAGAGCTTTACAACCTGAGCCCGGCACTGCGCATGATGGGCATGGGCCTGGTGCTGGCACTGGGGCCGTTGGCCTGGGTCTGGCTGCGCAACAAGAACCAGCCGATGGCGCGGCGCCTGCGCGTGCTGACGCTGCTCACGCTGTTCCTGACCTTTGACCTGGTGCTGTTCGGCGCCTTCACGCGGCTGACCGATTCTGGCCTCGGCTGCCCGGACTGGCCGGGCTGTTACGGCCATGCCAGCCCGGTGGGTGCCAGCCAGCCCATCAGCGCGGCGCAGGCGGCCATGCCCAGCGGGCCGGTGACCCATTCCAAGGCCTGGATAGAAATGATTCACCGCTACCTGGCCACCAGTGTTGGCGTGTTGATCCTGACGTTGGCTGTGGCCACCTGGCTAAGCCGCCGCAAAGGGCGGCGGAACGCAGGCATTTTGTCGGCCTGGTGGCCCATGGCTACCCTGGTCTGGGTCTGTATCCAGGGCGCTTTCGGCGCCCTGACGGTCACGATGAAACTGTTCCCGCTGATCGTGACCCTGCACCTTCTGGGCGGGCTGATCCTGCTGGCGCTGCTGCAGGCCCAAGCCGTGCGTTACGCGCAGGCGCATGACGCCGCGCGGCCAGTGCTTTTGCCAAAGGGCGTCTGGCTGTTGCTGACCGCAACCTTTGTGCTGCTGTGGCTGCAGATTGCGCTGGGGGGCTGGGTCAGCACCAACTATGCGGTGCTGGCTTGCAATGAGTTTCCGGCCTGCCAGGGCAGCTTCTGGCCCGCCATGAATTTCCGCGAAGGCTTCACCTTCTGGCGCGCGCTGGGCGCCGGCCTTGATGGAGACAACATCAGCTTCCAGGCCCTGACCGCCATCCACTACGTGCACCGGCTCGCCGCTTATGTCGTGTTTGCCGCGTTGCTGGCGCTGGCCTGGCAGTTGCGACGGATTCCCGCGATGCGTTCTTATGGCACATGGACAGGCGGGCTGGCACTGTGGCAGTTTGCCACCGGCCTGAGCAATGTGGTGCTGGGCTGGCCGCTGGTTGCGGCGGTGTCGCACACCGGCGGCGCAGCGGCCCTGGTGGTGGTGTTGACCGGGGCTCTTTTTTCGAGTCGGCGCGGCCCGGACACGGCAACTGCTGCAAAATTGAGGGCTCCCTCCTTATGAACCCCTCAGACTCCGCCGCTGCCGCAGCGATCCCCGCATTTGTGCCGTCGAAGTTCGCGCAGTTCTACGCGCTGACCAAGCCGCGCGTGGTGCAGCTCATCGTGTTCTGCGCGCTGATCGGCATGGTGCTGGCCGTGCCCGGCGTGCCGGGCTGGGCCGAGATCAAATTGGCCCTGATCGCCTGCGCCGGCATCTGGCTGGTGGCCGGGGCCGCTGCGGCCTTCAATTGCCTGGTCGAGCAGCAGATCGACGCGAAGATGAAACGCACGGCCTGGCGCGCCACCGCGCAGGGGCAGATCAGCAACCCGCTGACGCTGGCGTTTTCCAGCCTGCTGTGTGCCGCCGGCTCCGTGATTTTGTATGTCTGGGTCAATCCGCTGACCATGTGGCTGACCTTTGCCACCTTTGTCGGTTACGCCGTGGTCTACACCGTGATCCTGAAACCGCTGACACCGCAAAATATCGTGATCGGTGGCGCTTCGGGCGCCATGCCGCCGGTGTTGGGCTGGGCCGCGATGACCGGCAGCGTGGCGCCCGAAGCGTTGATCCTGTTCCTGATCATCTTCCTGTGGACACCGCCCCATTTCTGGGCGCTGGCGCTGTACCGCGTGGAGGACTACCGCAAGTCCGGCCTGCCGATGCTGCCGGTGACCCACGGCAACGAATTCACGCGCCTGCAGGTGTTTCTCTACACGCTGGTGCTGTTTGCCGCCTGTCTGATGCCTTTTGTCTTCAAGATGAGCGGTTGGCTCTACCTGGTGGTGGCCATCGTGCTGAGTTTTGGCTTTAGCTGGTACGGCTTTCGGTTGTGGCGCAACTACTCCGACGCGCTGGCGCGCAAGACCTTCCGCTTTTCGCTGATCCACCTGTCTGTATTATTTGCGGCGCTGCTGCTGGACCACTACCTCGTATGAGCCTGACACCGACTTCTTCCGAAAAACGAAACGCTATTAAATTAATAGCTGGTGGCGCTTTGTGGACAGGGGCTACGGGCCTTTTTGGCTTGATGGCCGGCTGTACCGACGCCAAACCGCAGTTCGCCAGCATCGACATCACCGGCGCCGATTACGCGAAAGACTTCGCGTTGACCGACCACAACGGTCAGGTGCGCAGCATCAAGGACTTCGCCGGCAAGGTGGTGGTAGTTTTCTTTGGCTTCACGCAGTGCCCGGATGTTTGCCCGACCTCCATGGCCGAGCTGGCCGAGATCAAAAAGATGCTGGGCGCCGACGGCGAACGCCTGCAGGGCCTGTTCGTCTCGCTGGACCCGGAGCGCGACACGCCCGAGGTGCTCAAGGCCTACATGGCGAACTTCGACCCCGGCTTTCTCGCACTGCGCCCGGACCTCGACAAACTGCCGCAGGTGGCGAAAGACTTCAAGATTTTCTACAAAAAGGTCGCTGGCAAGACGCCAGGCAGCTACACGCTGGACCATTCGGCCGGCAGTTATGTGTTCGACCCGCAGGGCCGGGTGCGCTTGTATAGCCGCTACGGCAGCGGCGCGCCGGCACTGGCGGCCGACGTCAAGCTGCTGCTCAAGGGCAACTAGTACTTCAACTCATAAATAACGATACAAATATACAATGACGACACTTTCACTACTTATGAGGAGTGCACGTCATGCGACAAACCGAACTGAACCTCTTACCTGACGACCGCGTGACGCTCGAAGCGATTCGCGCCAAGGGCATGCATTCGGCGCGCGCGGTCAATCGAGCGCACGTCCTGCTG
>NZ_JAUYEY010000036.1 GCF_030689685.1 Polaromonas sp.
GAGATGTAACGATTGAACTCCTTGGCTGCGTCCATAAAGCCTCCGGTCAGAATTGATGCTATTGAAATAATAGCATATTTTATGACACAGTAAGACTATCTATCTATCTTTTTTTAAGAAGAGAAAGAAGGAAAAAAGGAGGCGGGTTTTCAGGAAAATATCAATCCACGAAGCATGGAGTTTCTTCCACCTGTGGGAATAAACAGGTTCCACGAAAATTTCGCGCATCAACGGGTCTTTTGTGGATGCCCTGTCGGCCTGTAGCCCAATGCTGGTGCGGGTTCCAGGCCTTTTTTGGGTCCTTCCGCGCTTCCACGGCCAGAAATGCGCCCGGCTTGTTTTTAAGGCCGCACCATGGCCACTGAACCACGAACGAACTTTCAGCTGATTGATGACTGGTTGGAATGGCTACAGCATGGCCGGAACCGCAGCGCCCGCACGGTAGAGATATACAGCCTGGCCATGAAGCGGCTGCAGGAATTCATGCCTGGCAGGCCGCTGCTGGACTTCACCTCGGTCGAGCTGCAGGCCTTTTGCGGCCTGTGGCTGCACAACAAGGGCATCGTGGCCAAGGGGCGTGTGCCGTACATCAGCGCGGTCAAGGGCTTCTACAAATGGGCTGTGTCGGCTGGCCACACAAGGCGGCACCTGGCATCGGGCATCGAGCAACCCAAGACGGGGCGCAAGCTGCCCAACCTGATCACGCTGGCCAACGCCGAGAAGCTGATGTGGGGTCCGGACCTGGACAGCTTCATCGGGATCAGGGACGCGGCGATGCTGGCGCTGCTGATGGGCTGCGGCCTGCGCGTGGGTGGCTTGGTCGCCCTCAACGAAAGCAACCTGTCCATGACGCAGGTGGACAAGCAGCCGCGCATGGTGCTGAAGGTGATGGAGAAGGGCCGGAAGGAGCGACTGGTGCCGGTGCCGCGCGAGGCCGAGATGCTGGTGCGCGTGTACCTGGGCCACGAAGACCTGGTGGATATCGACCGAGATATTCCGACCAAAGACGGCATGCCCCAGGACAAGGTGCTTTTCGTGTCGGTGCGATCAACCAGAATGACCGCAGATCTGCACCGCGGCGAACGCCGGCGCCTGACCCGCAAGGCCGTGCACGACATGCTGCAGAAATACGGCCGTCGCTTGGGCATCCCGAGTGAGCAGCTGCACCCCCATGCCCTGCGCCACCTGTATGGCACCGAATTGGTGGAAGACAACGTGCACATGGAAGCTGTGCAGGGCCTGATGGGTCATGCCGAAGTGAAGACCACATTCCTGTATGTCCACCTGGCTGCACGCCGCAAGTTCGGTGATGTCGATAAGTTCGCGCCGCTGGCCAAGATCAACACGCCTGTGTCAGAGCTGCTCAAGCGCTTGCCACCACAGGCCTGATTCACCCCCTCACCTTCAAAGCAATATGCGACCCAAACATGCCCCCGAACTGCCAGCACAGTTACGCAAAGCCTATACCGTAACCATGCGAAGGCGAGAAGTCCCGCGTCAGTTGGTGGTCTCGCAGCTTCCCGCAATGTGTAACAAGATCAGGCTAACTCTGACGGTGGTTTTACTGCGTGGTCTGGTGAAGTGCGCAGTGGTGCTGTCTGTTTTCAGAGGGAGGGCACGCTATGCCAGTGCGTGAAACCCGCAGTGCCAGGCATGCAGGCGCTGCCCTGGTCACGCTGGAGGATGCCTCGACTGAGGGGGTGGGGGGTCGGCAGGCGGACCTGTTCCCGCCCGAAGGGGGGGGGTGGGTACCTGGATGGATGCACTACTTCAAAACTTTTGGAGGGGGCAAAAATTCGCGAACTTTCGGACATGGGCCTGCCGGCCATCTGGATTCGCATCGCGGAAGCGGTGGGGTACGACAACTTCCTGACCCTGTGGCGCATCCTGGACACAGCGGCTGAGCTGCGAGAAATTCGCCGTTCTGAGAACGAATCCATGATTGAGGTCCAACTGCGCCGCTACACCAGCTTCAAGCGCTTCCAACGAAATCGGTGGGTTGAAGAGTTGGCACGCAACCACCTGCCACCGGCAGTGATCCAGAAGGCTGTCAAGGACCGCCTTGGTGAAAAACTGGACCGTTCTCACATAAGAAAACTGGCCCGGCGTGGAAAGATGCGGGGATGAAGAGGGCAATCATCTATGCACGGGTTAGCAGCAAGCGCCAGGCCGACGACGGTTTACCGATTGAAAGCCAGCTGGACCGCTGCAGGGTGAAAGCCGAGGCGCTGGGGGCCGAAGTCTTGAAGGAGTTTGTTGACGGCGGGATATCTGGCACCACAGATAAGCGCCCAGCATTCCAGGAGGCGATCAACTACTGCTCATTGATGGACGTGGACTACTTCATCACCTGGTCCAGCAGTCGCTTCGCCAGAAACGTCTTGGATGCGGGTCGGTACAAGCTGGTTTTGCAGACCTATCGCACGCGCCTGACCTATGTTTCCAGTGACGTGGACGTGAGCACCGACGACGGCTGGCTTATGGACGGGTTCTTTGCATTGTTTGATGAGCACGTGAGTCGGCGGGTCAGTTCGGACACCCGGCGCTCGATGCTCAAGGCGGCTGGCGACGGGTATTTCATGGGCGGGCGCGTGCCTTTTGGCTACGCGGCGATTCCTGACGGAAAAAGGCGGCGCCTGGTGGAGCATCCCGGTGAGGCCGAAACCGTGCGCCGGGTGTACGACCTTTCTTTGCAGGGTCACGGCGTGAAGATCATTGCGATGACGTTGAACGATGCTGGCCTGTTTCTTCGAGGACGGCGCTGGGCAAAAAACACGGTGAATTTCATGCTTACCAGCGAGGTCTACTGCGGCGTGAGCATTTTTAATCGGCTGACGAAGCGCAAGCCAAACCCTCCTGACTTGTGGGTCCGTGTCAGCAGCCATCCGGCGATCATTGACGCTGAAACCTTCGGTAAGGTACAGCAATCCCTGCAGGCCAGGCGACCGGAGCGGGTTGGAGGCATTCCGCGCAGCCAAGCCGTGTTTGCTGGCTTGCTTCGCTGTGGTCATTGCGAGGGGGCGCTGACGCTCACGAACGGGACCGCGCGTGACGGTACCAGACACCACTACTACGGATGCTGCACTCACATGCGGGGGAAAGAAAAATGCAACTTCAAGAACATCAGGGTCGATTCGATGGATCCATGGCTTGTGAGCGAACTGCTCGACAAGGTACTGACGCCAGAAACCGTGATCAAGGTGGTGAAAGATGCCACGGCCATGGGCGGGCAGTGGGCGCGTGATCGCCAACTGCGCAGGGACGCCCTGGTGAGAGGGTTGCGCGAAGCTGAGGGAAAGCGCGGAAAGCTGTACAGCGTGCTTGAATTGCTCGGTGAGAACGCACCAAACCTAGCGGACCTTGGGCCGCGGCTGCGCGAGTTAAACGCTCAGATCAAGGATTTGGAGCAATCCCTGATCAAGTTGGAAGACGAACCGACTGGACCGCTCGATGCCCCCGAGCTCGACGTGATGGAGGTCTCAGGCATGCTGCGCGGCCTGGTGGAGCAATGTCAGGACGTGAAAAAGCTGCGGACTTTTCTTGGATCGTTCATTGAAAAAGCCACTGTGACGGGTGACACAGTGGCTGTTGAATACAACGAAGGCCGCATGATGAGCCTCGGTGGCTCGGCGGTTCGCTTTGTGAATAAGTGGCTCCTCAACCTGGGCTCGAACCAGGGACCTACGGATTAACAGTCCGGCGCTCTACCAACTGAGCTATTGAGGAATACAGCCTATGATTATAGCCTTAATTCTCTGCGGTCCCGCTGCTGCGGGACGCGCGTGCTTGGCAGTTCACCTGCGGCATCGCGGGCCAGCGGGGCGACGCGCCGCTTCCCCGATAATCCGACATCGCCTCTCGCAGGCCGCGAGTCACCGGAAATCTTCTTCATGAGCGATACCTCTTTTCAATTCGAATACCCGCGCGTGTTATCGATTGCCGGCTCCGACAGCGGCGGTGGTGCGGGCATCCAGGCGGACCTGAAGACGATTGCTGCGCTAGGTTGTTACGGCATGACGGCGATCACCGCTTTGACTGCGCAGAACACCTTGGGCGTGCGGGCCATTCATGGTGTGCCACCGGACATCCTGCGTCACCAGATTGACGCGGTGGTCGAGGACATCGGCGTCGATGCTGTCAAGATCGGCATGTTACATGCACTCGAGATTGTGCTGGCGGTGGCCGAGGCGATAGACCGCCATGCACTGCGGAAAATTGTGCTCGACCCCGTCATGGTGGCCACCAGCGGCGCCGTGCTGATCGACAACCCGGCCATAGTGGTGTTGGTGCGCGAACTGTTTCCGCGCGCCGTGCTGGTCACGCCCAACCTGGATGAGGCGGCCTTGCTCGTAGGCCGCCCCTTGCGCAACGCGCAAGACATGGAGTTCGCGGCAAGCGAATTGCTGGCCCGCGGCGCGCATGCGGTGCTGCTCAAGGGTGGTCATCTGCCAGGCGACACGGTGATCGATTTGCTGGTCACGGCCGAAGGTGGCAAACACTGGATGCAGGCACTGCGGATCCAGACTCCCAACACTCACGGCACCGGCTGCACCCTGTCGTCGGCCATTGCCGCCGGACTGGCGCTGGGCCAGCCCTTGTTTGAAGCGGTCGAGATGGCACGGGCCTATGTGCGTGCGGCCATGCTGGCCGGGGCAAAGGTGAAAACCGGCGCCGGCGGCGGCCCGCTCAACCATGGTCACGCGCCTGTGCCGATGCGGCTCAAGCCGCTGGTTTAAAGGCGAATCGCCGACGCCCGGCGGGTGCCCGGTGTCAGTCGACTTGGGGCGGCTCAACACCCAGCAGCTTGTGCAGTTTCGGGCTGGTGGTGGTGTACTGAAGCTGGATCTTCTGACCCGGAAAAATCAGCTCGGCCGCTCCGAACGCCGCCAGTGCACATTCATGAAAACCGCAGAGGATCAGTTTTTTCTTGCCAGGGTAGGTGTTGATATCGCCGACCGCAAAAATGCCGGGGATGCTGGTGGAGAATTTTTCGGTGTCTACCAGCAATTGCTTGCGTTCCATGTCCAGCCCCCACTGCGTCAGCGGCCCGAGTTTGGGTGACAGGCCGAGCAGAACCAGCATTCTGTCCACCGGCAAGGCAGCGGTGTTGCCATCCACGTCCGTGATACACGCTGCTTTCAGTTTGCCGTCTTCGGTGTCGATTCCGGTAAGCTGCCCCACCTGAAAACGCGCGGTGCCGCTTTTGCGCAAGGCATCAAAGCGGGCCAGGACCTGTGCGGAAGCTTGCAGAACATCCCGTCGATGCAGCAAGGTCACGCTTTGCGCCTGCTGTGGTCCTGCTTCGGCCAGACGTACCGCCCAGTGCACGGCGGCTTCGTCTCCACCCACCACCAGCATTTTTTTACCGGCAAAGGGCGTCGATTCGCTGGCGTGGTGAAAAAGCTGGCTATTTTCGAAGGCGTCCAGCCCGGCTATCCTCAGCCGCTTCGGCTGGAACGATCCCACGCCGGCGGCAATGAACATGGTTTTGGCAAGGAACACCGTGCCAAGGGATGTTTCCACCAGGAAACGGCCGTCTGCCTGTGGCACCACCGTGCTGACTTCCTGGCCCAGATGGAAGCTGGCGCCGAAAGGCTCGATTTGTTTGAGAAGGCTGGCGACCAACGCACGGCCGCTGGTGCGCGGCGTGCCGGGAATGTCATAAATCGGCTTGTCGGCGTAAAGCTCAATGCACTGCCCGCCGGGGTGGGGCAAGGTGTCAATCACGTGGGCCTTGATGTCCAGCAGGCCGAGCTGGAACACCTGGAACAGACCGACAGGCCCCGCGCCCACGACCAGGGCATCGGTTTCAATCATGCCGCCGCCCAGTGACGCATGTATTTGCGAAGTGGCGCTTGCCTTGCCAGCAGACGCCGCGAAACGGGCTTAGCCAGGCCGCAGGCGTCGTCCCCTGCAAGGGGCGGTGGTGCTACGCGAAGTGAGCATCCGGCAGGGGTGTGCATGTTCACCGAATCAGCTCGGCCAGTTTTCCAGTTTTGTCTTTCCACTCTTCGGCATCGGGCAGGGCCTCCTTGCGCTTGGTGATGCTTTTCCAGCCTGCGGCCTGGCTCAGTTCGACATTGATCTTGATGAAGGCGATCTGGTCGGCTGGCACGTCTTCCTCGGCATAAATCGCATTGACCGGGCACTCGGGGATGCAGACCGCGCAATCGATGCATTCGTCCGGATCAATCACCAGCATGTTCGGGCCTTCGCGGAAGCAGTCCACCGGACAGACATCGACGCAGTCGGTGTACTTGCAGCGGATGCAGGGTTCGGAAACGATGTGAGTCATGTTGTTCTGGCGGGGATCGGTGGAAACCCTCGATTTTAAGAGGATTCCGGAAGTAGGGTGAAGTCGGCAAGGCGGGGCTGCTGATCAGGTCAAAGAATCAGCGCGGCCCCCGATGTTTTGTTCGATGCCGTGTCCACCAGCACCAGCGAGCCGAGTACGCGTGAACGTGCATAGGGCAGGGTGGCCAGCGGCTCTTGCAGGCTCAGCTCGATATGGCCGATGGCATTCGGCGGCAGCGCGCTGGCGTCCTCCTCGGCCAGCGTGTTGACATCGAGTTTGTGGACGATGCGTTTGACCTTGGCCTTGACCCAGCGGTGGCCGTGCAGCGCCCAGTAAACACGGCCGGCGACCAGCGGCTCGTCGTCCATCCAGGCGATGGTGACCGACAGTTCGCGCGAGGGCTCAAAGCTGTTTTCTGCCAGCAGCCAGTCGCCGCGCGACACGTCCACTTCGCGGTCCAGCACGATGCCCGCGCTGTGGCCGGCTCGGATGGATTTGGTCTGGCGTGTATGGTCCAGCACTTGGGCCACAACGGCGGTTTGGCCGCTCGGCAGCACGGTCACGCTTTGGCCCGGTTGAACACCACCGGTAGCGACACGGCCCCAAAAGACACGGCGGCTCTGCGAAGTGTCCGAGGACGATGAGAATGGTTTCTCAGACGGGCCGCCCCTAGGAGAAACAGCCCCCTCGGGGGGCAGCGACGACACGTCAGTGCGGAGCGTGGGGGCAGGTTTCTCCACCCACTGCACCGGGAAGGAAAAAGCTTCGGTGCTTTCGGCGGTGGTGGCGGGCAGGTGTTCAAGCAATTGCAGCAGTGACTGGCCCTGGTAGTTGCACCAGCCGGGCAGGGCATCCACCACGTTGTAGCCCTTGAGGGCCGACACAGGAACGGTTGCCTTGACCGGGATGGACGCGGCTTTCACAAACGCCGTGAGTGCCGCACTGATGTTGCGGAAGGCCCGTGCGGGATTTTCCACCACGTCAAGCTTGTTTACAGCGAACACGATGGATGGCACCCGCAGCAGGTTGACCAGCAGCGAGTGGCGCCGGGTCTGCGGCAGCAGTTCCATGGACGGGCTTGTCCAGTCGAGCTTGGTGGCGTCAACCAGCACCACAGCGGCGTCGGCGCTTGATGCGGCGGTAACCATGTTGCGCGTGTACTGCTCGTGGCCGGGCGCGTCGCCGATGATGAACTTGCGGTTCTCGGTGTTGAAGTAGCGGTAGGCCACGTCGATGGTGATGCCCTGCTCGCGCTCGGCCGACAGGCCGTCGGTCAGCAGCGCCAGGTCGGTTTCGCCGTCGCGCTGCACGCCGGCCAGGTGGTCCTGTAGCACGGCCTTGCTGTCCACCAGCAGGCGGCCGATCAATGTGCTTTTGCCGTCATCGACCGAACCGCAAGTGATGAACTTGAGCGCCGATTTCAGATCATTTTGGCCTGTAGCCCCTGTCGGATGGGCATAGTCAGCTATCAAATCAGTAGCGGTGTTGGTGGTCATTTCAGTCTCAAAAAATAGGCTAGGTCTTGGTCAGTGGGGGCTGCGGGTCCGGCTCCGCCGGCCCGCAGGCGCCGCCCCCTGGGGGGAGGCAGGCGAAGCCTGCTTCGGGGGAGAACTAAAAATACCCGTCTTTTTTGCGCTTTTCCATCGAGGCGTCGGAGGTCTTGTCATCCATGCGTGTGGCGCCGCGCTCGCTGACGTCGGCGGCCAGGGTTTCGATCACGATCTCGGCTGCCGTGGCGGCCGGGCTGTCCACCGGGCAGGTGCAGGTGATGTCACCCACGGTGCGAAAACGCACGGTTTTTTCGACAACCCCCTCGCCATCGCGCGCGGGTGTGAGTTCGGTCACCGGCACCAGCAGGCCCTTGCGCTCAACGACCTTGCGCTGATGCGCGTAGTAAAGCGAAGGCAGGGCGATGGCTTCGCGCTCGATGTATTGCCACACGTCGAGCTCGGTCCAGTTGGAAATCGGAAACACGCGGAAATGCTCGCCGGGCTGCAGCCGGGTGTTGAACAGCGTCCAGAGTTCGGGTCGCTGGGCCTTGGGCTGCCACTGGCCGAAGCTGTCGCGGTGCGAGAAGATGCGCTCCTTGGCGCGGGCTTTCTCCTCGTCGCGGCGCGCGCCGCCGATCAGCGCGTCGAAGCGGAACTCTTCGATGGCCTCCAGAAGTGTCACCGACTGGTGCACATTGCGCGACTCGCCGGGGTGTGCCAATCGCACGGTGCCGCGTTTCATGGAGTCTTCGACGTTGCGCACGATCAGCTCGGCGCCGAGTTCTTTGGCGCGCAGATCGCGGAAATCGGTCACCTCGTGGAAGTTGTGGCCGGTGTCAATCATCAGTAGCGGGTAGGGAATGCGACCCACGCCAAAGGCTTTTTCGGCGCACTTGAGCATGACCAGCGAGTCCTTGCCGCCCGAAAACAGCAGCGTCGGGCGCTCGAAGGCGGCCGCCACCTCGCGCAGGATGAAAATCGTTTCTTCCTCAAGTGCATCGAGGTGGGTATTGGACAGCCGCGCGGTGGAGATCGCCGAGTTGGCTGGCAGGAGGTTGGTGGGTGTTCGGGCGTTCATAGCTCAGCGGTGGGGAGCAGGGGGCGGGACCGTCAGTGTGCGAGGTGCAGGCCGCATTCGCGGTTGTCCTCGCCTTTTGTGGGGTCCACGTAGTCGAAATTGTTGGGCAGGCCGTGGGTCTCACAGTACTGGTAAAGGTCTTTGGACGACCAGTGCAGGAGAGGCGCGACCTTGATCAGCCCGTCCGGGTTGACGCTGACCGCATCCATCTGGGCGCGCACGGCGGTGTCGGTGGCGCGCAAGGCCGTGAACCAGACTTGCGGCGCAGTTTCGCGCAGGGCGCGGGCAAAAGGTTCGAGCTTCACTTCTTCGGTGAAGGTCGCATGGCGTGGATCGTCCAGCGCCGGGGTCGGGCCGTCCATGGCCTCGCGGTGCGCACGAGAGCGGCGCGGCAGGTAAATGTGCAGGTCCAGCTTGAGCAACTTCGTCACTTCGTCGGCAAAGCGGTAGGTGGCCTCGGTGTTGTAGCCGTTGTCCATCCAGACCACGGGAACTTGGGGACGGACGCGCGTCACCATGTGCAGAATGACCGCTTCAAAAGGACGGAAATTGGTGGTGACGATGGTTGGCCGGCCCAGACCCACGGCCCAGTCCACCAGGCCCGGCGCATTGAGACCGAGTTCTGCGTTGATGTTGGCAAGGTCAAGGTTCATGGTGTTCAGGCGGCAGCCGCTTCCTTGAAGTGTGGTTGCACGTCGACGGCGTCGCCCTGGTAGTTGCCGACGCCGTAACCGGGGTAGGACGCCAGTACCCGCTGGGCGGTCGCCATGTCCTGGTCGGCGCGCAGCACGGCGACGTCAAAGCCGCTGCGTTCCATCTGCGCGAGCTGGTCGGCCAGCACATCACCCGTTGCGCGGATTTCGCCGTCGAAGCCGCGCCGGCGGCGCAACAGAAAAGCCTGGCTGAAGGCGCGGCCGTCGGTGAATTTCGGAAAGTGCAGGTCAATGCGTGTCACACCGTCCAGTGCAGGCTGCAGCGGGTCGGCGTCGTTGGGCAGCACGAGGAGCGTGCTTTCTGCGGCGGCGCTGTGATCGGTCAGTGGCAATAGTTTCATGGCGAGGTCCTCAGTTGGCGGCGGAGGCTGCAGCGGCAAAACGTGCGCTGTTGGCGGCCAGCTTGAACGGGTCGATGCCGGTGCGGCGCAGGGTGGCAATAAAGGTTTCACCGGCCTCACGTTCGTTGCGGTAAGTCTCCAGCACCGCTTCGATGACTTCCGGCACTTCGGCGGCAGAGAACGAGGGGCCGACCACCTTGCCGGGCACGGGCGCGCCGCTCAGCGTGGAGCCGTCCGAGCCGCCCAGCGTGACCTGGTACCACTCCTTGCCGTCCTTGTCGACGCCAAGGATGCCGATGTGGCCGCTGTGGTGATGGCCGCAGGAGTTGATGCAACCACTGATGTGCAGGTCGATCTCGCCGAGGTCGTGCAACTCGTCCATGTCCTGGTAACGCTCGGTGATCGCCTCGGCAATCGGGATCGAGCGTGCATTGGCCAGCGAGCAGAAGTCGCCGCCGGGGCAGGCAATCATGTCGGTCAGCAGGCGGATATGGGGGCGGGCGAAGCCGGACTTGCGCGCAGCGCGCCACAGCTCGGGCAGCTCGTCGCAGCGCACCCAGGGCAGCAGCAGGTTCTGGTCGTGCGTAACGCGCAGCTCACCGGCGCTGAACTGGTCGGCCAGGTCGGCGGCTGTGTCGAGCTGGTCGGCGGTTGCGTCGCCGGGCGCCTGGCCCAGGCGTTTGAACGACAGCGTGACGCAGCGCAGGTCAGGGTTCTGGTGCGGGGCCACGTTCTGCTTGAGCCAGCGGCCAAACTCCACATCGTCTTCGGCCGCCGCGCGCAGGATATTTGCAATTTTGGCGTCAGCGCTCTTGCGGTCGCACCTGAGCGCAGGGGGCACAAAACACGCCGTGACGCGGTCCAGCTCGGCCTGCGTGATGGTGTGCGGGCCGCCGTCGTGCTCCATGATCTGCAGGTACTCGGTTTCCACGTCGTCGATGTACTTCTGGCCCTCAGCCTTGACCAAAATCTTGATACGCGCCTTGTACATGTTGTCGCGCCGGCCGTAGCGGTTGTAGACGCGCACGATGGCCTCGATGTAATTCATGACCTGGTGCCACGGCAAAAACTCGCGGATCACTGTGCCGATGACGGGCGTGCGGCCCATGCCACCGCCGACCTGCACCTTGAAGCCGAGCTCACCTTCGCCGTTGCGGATCAGGTGCAGGCCCACGTCGTGCCAAGCGGTGGCCGCGCGGTCTTCCTTCGCGCCGCTGATGGCGATCTTGAACTTGCGCGGCAAAAACGCGAACTCGGGGTGCAGCGTGCTCCATTGGCGCAGGATCTCGCCGAAGGGCCGTGGGTCGGCGATTTCATCGACCGCTACCCCGGCGCGCTCGTCACTGCTGATGTTGCGTATGCAGTTGCCGCTGGTTTGTATGCCGTGCATGTTGACGCTGGCCAGCAGGTCCATCACATCGGCCGATTTGTTCAGTGGAATCCAGTTGTACTGAATGTTCTGGCGCGTGGTGAAGTGGGCATATCCGGCGGTCAGTTTGGACGCCACCGACAGACCGCTTTTGAGGTTGACCGGGCCCAGCTTGTCCTGGGCCGCCTGGGCTTCATTGAACAGCGCGGCGTTCGGCTGGTCATATTCACGGGCGATCTTTGCGAGCACACGTACCTGCGCGCTCGACAGCTCACCGTAGGGTACAGCCACGCGCAGCATGGGTGCGTAGCGCTGGACATACCAGCCGTTTTGCAGGCGCAGTGGGCGGAAGTCGTCCTCGGCCAATTGGCCGGACTGCCAACGGGTGAGCTGGTCGCGGTACTGGTCCGCGCGTGCCTGCACGAACTGGCGGTCAAATTCTGTGTATTGGTACATGGCTGTCAGAGATCAAAAAGTGGATTCAGATGGCGATGAGCTTGACGCCGGCATAAGCCAGCAGCACGGAAAGCAGGGAACGTATCCAGCGGTCGGGCGTGCGTGTCATCAACCGGGCACCGAGCCAGATTCCCGGCAGCGAGCCAGCCAGCAGCTTGGCCAGCAGCGGCCAGTCCACCGAACCGATGGAGGCATGACCGAGGCCGGCGACCAAGGTCAGCGGCACGGCGTGGGCAATATCGGCGGCCACAATGCGCGGCAGAGGCAGGGCGGGGTAGAGCAACATCAGCACAATCACGCCGATGGCGCCCGCGCCCACCGAAGTGATGGTGACCATGGCGCCAATCAGCGCGCCGAACAGAACCGGCAGCGCCCAGTGCCGGGCCTGCGTCGCGGCGCTGAGGGCCGCCGCTTCAATATGACGCGGTGCGGCCTTGCCGTAAACCGTCTTGTACAGCATCGCGGTCGCCGTCAGCAGCAGCGCGATGCCCAGGGAGGTGGTCATCACCGCATGGGCGGTCGGGCTGGCCGGGCCGAGCAGGTGAAGGGCATACAGCGTGACCAGCGCGGCCGGAATGCTGCCGGCGGCAGTCTGGCCGACGATTTTCCAGTCCACGATGCGCGCGCGTGCCAAGCTGACCGTGCCGCCCATCTTGGTGAAGGCGGCGAACAGCAAATCGGTGCCTATGGCCAGGTGCGGTTTGATGCCAAAAAAGAAAATCAGCAAGGGCGTCATCAGCGAGCCGCCGCCGACCCCGGTCAGGCCAACCACCACGCCCACCGCAAAACCGGCGAAGACAAAAGCAAAATCATGCATAAGCCGGTGACTGTAAAACCGCAGGTTATGAAAACAAACGACAGATTTGTTGTTCGCTTATTCGCATAAGCTTATTCGCCAGTGTTCGAGCGGGTTCTCCGGGTTTTAAGCGCTAGGAGCCTGGGCGGCAGAAGGCGTCGAAGCGAAAAGTGGCCCCGGCGAGGACAGTTTTCGCCGGGTTTGCAGCGCCATAGCCGTAGCTATGGGGCAAAAAGCCGGTGAAAAATGGACCGTCGCGGCCGCTTTGCAGCCG
>NZ_JAUYEY010000039.1 GCF_030689685.1 Polaromonas sp.
CAACGGCGACCTGTCCAAGAAAATCACGGTTGACGTGCAGGGTGAAATCCTGGAACTCAAGGAAACCATCAACACCATGGTGGACCAGTTGCGCTCCTTCGCGGCCGAGGTCAGCCGCGTCGCGCGTGAGGTCGGCACCGACGGCAAGCTCGGCGGCCAGGCGCAGGTGCCCGGCGTGGCGGGCACCTGGAAGGACTTGACCGACAACGTCAACTCCATGGCCGACAACCTGACCGGCCAGGTCCGCAACATCGCCGACGTGGCGACCGCGATTGCGCGCGGCGACCTGGGCCGCAAGATCACGGTGGACGTGAAAGGCGAGATCCTGCAGCTCAAGGAAACCATCAACACCATGGTCGACCAGTTGTCGGCCTTTGCCTCGGAAGTGACACGCGTGGCGCGCGAGGTCGGCACTGAAGGCAAGCTGGGCGGTCAGGCAGCCGTGCCCGGCGTTGCCGGTACCTGGAAGGATTTGACCGACAACGTCAACTCCATGGCCTCCAACCTGACCGGCCAGGTGCGCAACATCGCCGAGGTGACAATTGCGGTGGCCAACGGCGACCTGTCCAAAAAAATCACGGTGGACGTGCGTGGCGAGATCCTGCAGCTCAAGGAAACCATCAACACCATGGTCGAGCAGTTGCGCTCCTTCGCCTCCGAGGTCACGCGGGTGGCGCGCGAGGTCGGCACCGAAGGCCGCCTTGGCGTGCAGGCTGTGGTGCCCGGTGTGGCTGGCACCTGGAAAGACCTGACCGACTCGGTCAACACCATGGGCGCCAACCTGACCTCTCAGGTGCGCAACATTGCCGAGGTGACGACCGCCGTGGCGCGGGGCGACCTGAACCGCAAGATCACGGTGGACGTCAAGGGCGAGATTCTCGAACTCAAGAACACCATCAACACCATGGTGGACCAGCTCAACTCCTTCGCCGGCGAGGTCACGCGGGTGGCGCGTGAGGTCGGCACCGAGGGCAAGCTCGGCGGGCAGGCACAGGTCAGCGGCGTGGGCGGCACCTGGAAAGATTTGACCGACAACGTCAACTTCATGGCCTCCAACCTGACCGAGCAGGTGCGCGGCATCGTGAAGGTGGTGACCGCCGTGGCCAACGGCAACCTGACCCAGCGGCTCACGGTGCAGGCCAAGGGCGAGGTGGCGGCGCTGGCCGACACCATCAACGGCATGACCGACACGCTGGCGATTTTTGCCGATCAGGTGACCAACGTGGCGCGCGAGGTCGGCGTGGATGGGCGGCTGGGTGGCCAGGCCAACGTGCCCGGCGCGGCCGGCACCTGGAAAGACCTGACCGGCAACGTCAACCTGCTGGCCGCCAACCTGACGACCCAGGTGCGCGCGATTGCCGAGGTGGCAACCGCCGTGACCAAAGGCGATTTGACGCGCTCCATCCAGGTCGATGCCAAGGGCGAGGTGTCCGAGCTCAAGGACAACATCAACACCATGATCTCGAATTTGCGCGAGACCACCGAAAGCAACCGCGAGCAGGACTGGCTCAAAACCAACCTGGCGCGCTTCACCGGCATGCTGCAGGGCCAGCGCGAGCTCAACACCGTTGGCAAGCTGCTGCTGTCGGAGCTGGCGCTGCTGGTCCATGCCCACCAGGGCACCGTCTACCACTGCACCAGCACCGCCAGCGGGGACGGCGACCTGACCCTGCTGTCGAGTTATGCACAGGCAAACACTGTGAAGCTCGCGCAAACCATAGCGCTGGGTGAAGGACTGGTGGGCCAGTGCGCCGTTGAGAAACGGCGCATCCTGATCGCCGATGCACCGTCGGACTTCGTCACCGTCGCGTCCAGCCTCGGCGAGTCGCGGCGGGTCAGCGTCGTGGTGCTGCCGGTGCTGTTCGAGAACGAGACCAAGGCCGTGATCGAGCTGGCCTCCCTGCACCCGTTTTCCACCGTCAACCTCAACTTCTTGGATCAGCTCGCGCTGAACATCGGTGCGGTGTTCAACACCATCGAGGCGACCATGCGCACCGAGGGCCTGCTGACCCAGTCGCAGCAACTGACGGTTGAGCTCCAGTCGCGGCAAAGCGAACTGCAGCAAACCAACGAAGAACTGGGAACGAAAGCGCGCCTGCTTGCCGAGCAAAACGAAGAGGTTGAGCGCAAGAATCGGGAGGTCGAGCAGGCACGCGGAGCGCTCGAAGAAAAAGCGTCAGAACTGGCGCTGACATCCAAATATAAGTCGGAATTCCTGGCGAACATGTCGCATGAGCTGCGCACGCCGCTCAATTCCATCCTGATCCTGAGCCAGCAACTGGCGGAAAACTCCCCCGGCACACTGTCGCCCAAACAGGTGGAGTTTTCCCGCAACATCAACTCGTCCGGCAGCGACCTGCTGCACCTGATCAACGACATTCTTGATCTTTCCAAGATCGAGTCCGGCACAGTCACGGTGGAGGTCGAGGAAATTCCATTCGCCGGCCTGCGCGACAACATAGACCGCAACTTTCGGCATGTGGCCGAGGCGAAAAACCTGCCTTTCCATATCCGGTTCTCCGACGATCTGCCGCGCTCCATGGACAGCGACCCCAAACGCTTGCAGCAGGTGCTCAAGAACCTGCTGTCCAACGCCGTCAAGTTCACTTCGCAAGGTCAGGTGGAGGTACGCGTCGGCCTGGCCACTGAAGGCTGGAGCGCCGAGCACCCGGTGCTGAGCCAGGCGCAGCAGGTGGTGGCCTTCGCCGTCGAGGACACTGGCATCGGCGTTGCGCCCGAAAAACAGCGGCTTATTTTTGAGGCTTTCCAGCAGGCCGACGCCGGCACCTCGCGCAAATACGGCGGCACCGGTCTGGGCCTGGCCATCAGCCGCGAGCTGGCTGTGCTGCTGGGCGGCGAGATCCGGCTGAGCAGCGTGCACGGCAGGGGCAGTTGTTTCACGCTTTACCTGCCGCTGCATTACGTGGGTTCAGACGGAGCGGTATTGCGGAGCACGGAGCAGGTCACGGACGCGTCGCGCTCGGTGGTCGCGCTGCCGGCGGCACGTGAGGAGACCATCGCCGACGACCGCGACAGCATTGCCACCGACGACCCGGTGCTGCTGATCGTCGAAGACGACCCGCACTACGCGCGCATCCTCCTGGGCCTGGCTCGGGACAAGGGCTTCAAGGGCATTGTCGCCACACGCGGCGCCCACGGCCTGGTGCTGGCGCGCCAGTACCGGCCGGCGGCGATTTCCCTGGACATCTTCCTGCCCGACATGCTGGGCTGGACCGTGCTGAACCAGCTCAAGCTGGATCCGGCCACGCGGCATATTCCGGTGCAGATCGTGACGCTGGAAGAAGAGCGCCAGCACGGCCTGTCGCGCGGCGCCTTTGCCTACTTGGTCAAGGAGCCCACGACTGCCACTCTTGAAGTGGCCTTCGAACGCATCAAGGAATTTACCGCACCGCGCACCAAACGCCTGCTGGTGGTGGAGGACAACGCCATCGAGCGCAATGCCGTCCTGGAGCTGCTCGGCCATGACGACATCGAGATGGTGGCCGCCGGCAGCGGCGACGAGGCGCTGAAGGCCATGAAGAAAGAGGCCTTTGACTGTATCGTGCTAGATCTGCGCCTGCCCGACATGACCGGATTCGAACTGCTGGAAAAAGTGCACGCCGACCCGGACCTGGCCGCAGTGCCGGTGGTGGTATTCACCGGCAAGGACCTGAGCCGGGAGGAGCAGTCCCGTCTGCATTCGATGGCCAAGAGCATTGTCCTGAAGGATGTGCGCTCGCCGGAGCGGCTGCTGGATGAAACGGCGCTGTTCCTGCACCGCGTGGTGACCGGGCTGCCGTCGCAAAAGCAGGAGATGCTGGAGCGGCTGCACAACTCGGCCGAGGTCCTGCGCGGTCGCAAGGTGCTGGTGGTCGACGACGATGCGCGCAACATCTTCGCGCTAACCTCGGTGCTCGAGAACCACGAGGTCGAGGTGATCAGTGCCACCAACGGGCGGCAAGCCATCGACATCATTAAGAGCTCACCTGACATTGTGATGGTGCTGATGGATATCATGATGCCCGAGATGGACGGTTATGAGACCATGCGCGAGATTCGCAAGGACCCCCAGTTCCGCACCCTACCTATCCTGGCGTTGACTGCCAAAGCCATGAAGGGCGACCGCGAGAAATGCCTGGATGCGGGCGCCAGCGATTACATTGCCAAGCCTGTCAATACCAACCAGTTGCTGTCCCTGATGCGCGTCTGGCTGTTCCGCTGATATCCCCCCTAACCTGGCCAGGCCTGACGTGAAAAGCATTCTCTCCCCGCACGCAACGAACCCGGCGATCATTGATCAGGTCAACATCCTGATCGTCGACGACGAGCCAAAGAACCTGACCGTGCTGGAATCGGTCCTGGATGACCCAGGCTACCGTCTCGTGCGGGCCAACTCGGGTCAGGAAGCCCTGCTGGCGCTGATGGCTGAGGAATTTGCGGTACTGGTGCTGGACGTGCGCATGCCGGGCATGACCGGGTTTGAGCTGGCGCAGATTATCAAGGAACGCAAGAAAACCTCGCGCGTACCGATCATCTTCCTGACCGCTTATTACAACGAGGACCAGCACGTCCTGGAAGGTTACGGCAGCGGGGCGGTGGACTACCTGCACAAGCCGGTCAACACGGCCGTGCTTCGGTCCAAAGTCGCGGTGTTTGCCGAACTGTTTTCAAAAGGCCGGGCGCTTGAACTCGCAAACCGCACACTCATGACGGAAATCAGCGAACGCCGCAAGGCCGAGGAGCGCCTGCGCGAACTCAACGAGACGCTGGACCGACGCGTCACCGAGCGCACCAACACCCTGGAGCTGCGTGAAGCCGAACTGCGGGACGCCAATCGCCGCAAGGACGAATTCCTGGCCACGCTGGCCCACGAACTGAGGAACCCGCTGGCGCCGGTACGCAATGCGGTGCAGTTGCTGCGCCTGAATGGCCTGGCCACGCCGGAGCTGCAGTGGAGCGCAGAGGTGATCGACCGTCAGATTCAGGCCATGAGCCGCTTGATCGACGACCTGATGGACGTGAGCCGCATCAACCAGGGCAAGATCGAGCTGCGCCACGACTGGGTCACGACAGAGGATGTTCTGCGCGATGCCGTCGAGTCCAGCCGTCCCCTGATTGACGAGTGCGGCCACCAGTTGGTGCTGACACTGCCCGCAGAGAAGCTCTCGCTGCACGCGGACCGCACGCGGCTGACACAGGCCTTCATGAACTTGCTCAACAACGCCGCAAAGTACATGGACCGGAGCGGGTGTATTGAGGTCAATGCACAACGTGACGGCGCCGACGTGGTCGTGACCGTGAAGGACACGGGCATAGGGATTCCCGCCGACCGGTTGCAAAGCGTTTTTGAGCTGTTTTCCCAGGTGGAGACCACGCTGTCGCGTTCGCGTGGTGGACTGGGCATCGGCCTGTCGCTGACCCAACGGCTGGTCGAGATGCACGGCGGCAGGGTGCTGGCGCGCAGTGAGGGCACCGGACTCGGCAGCGAATTCGAAGTGCGCTTGCCACTGGCGCTCGAGCCGTCCTCAGAAATGTCGCCACCGCCTTCGCAAGCCCTGGGGGTCGAGCGCTTCATTCCTTCGCAAGAGTTGCGGATCCTGATTGCCGACGACAACCAGGACGCATGCGCCACCCTGGCGAGTCTGCTGGAACTGATGGGCTATTGTGTCCGACAGGCGCATGACGGTCAGGCAGCCGTGGATGCGGCCGCCGACTTCGATCCGCAGGTGGTGCTGCTGGACATCGGCATGCCCAGGCTCAACGGCTACGAGGCTTGCCGGCAAATCCGCGACCAGGCCGGCGGCGCGGCCCGAACCATTGTTGCCTGCACCGGCTGGGGCCAGGCCGAGGACAGGCGCAGGTCGGATGAGGCAGGGTTTAACCAGCACCTGGTCAAACCGGTGGATCCTGGCGTGCTCTTCGAGCTGTTGGCAACGGTGGCAGCTAGCGCCAAGGCCGGTTCCTAATCCTCAGGTTGGCCGACGGCTTTTCCGCCACCCGAGCGGGACGGGCGGTTCTTGTCCCAGATCGCCAACAGGATCAGACCGTAGCTGATCAGGCGGATCCCGTAGTAGACCGGAAACTCCTCACTTATCTCCCCTGCCCAAACCATATAGCTGCGGTTGACGGCTTCCAGCCAGAACGAGGCCGCGAAGTACAGGAAGAAACGGTCACGGGTTTTCCACCAGAAGCGGAAAAAAATAGACCCACCGCCAGTGAGGCCAGGGCAATAGCGCCCGACAGGAAGTTTTCCATGATGTGTGTCCCCTTCCTTCCTAATCGTCTTGCCAAATCAGGCCGTACAGCAGCAGCAGCAGCGCCACCAGTGCTGAAGACAAGCGCCAGATCGAGAAATTCACATCTGGAAAGACCAATTTGTCGAGTACCAGAATCATGTTGTTGAGCGCGAGCGCCGAAAAGCACAGCCCGCTCCAGAACAGCAGCGGGAAACCGCTGCGCCGATAACTTCGCAGCAACAGCCAGGCGCAGATCAGCGATGTCACCGTACACAGAAGGTAAATGAGTTCAGGCATCGGGCTTCTTTCGCCAAATGAACGCGTTGGCAAACTTTTCAGCCTTGCGTTCGTGGGTCGCGTGGATCAGGTGGGTCACTTCCACCAGGTGGAGGGCATAAAACTCTGCCAACCGGTCCACCATGCCGGCAAGTTCGGAGGTCTCGGGTCGGTAGCAATAGCCGACGTTGGCACCCTCAGTCGGCACCACCACCCTGGCCTCAAGCAGTGCCTGCAGCAGCTCTTCTGATTTTTTTTCAATGATGTACAAGCGGCGGGCGAGCCGGCTCGCGTCCCAGGGCAACTCGGACTCTCGCCTGAGCAGCAGCATCGCTTCAAGATAAGGCACTGACCTCACACTCATCAGGATGAAGCTCCTGAGGTCTGGGGGTACCGTCATTTTGCTCATGGATTTTTTCAGGAATCGGTACGGAACAAGGTCGGGTGCAGGGGTCCGGGAGTTTGCGCAATACTCGCGATTATGCTGCGACAGCCACGACCGCGAAGGCTGAAGCGTTTCATACCGATGAAACAACAAACTCTGGCGATGGCCGCTGACCAATCAAGCTACGAGCACTACCGCAAGCCCACCAGACGAGACGAGTTTCTGGCGACCATGCAGGCCATCGTGCCCTGGGCAGCGCTGTGCGAAGTCATCGCGCCGCACTACCCAAAGACGGGCAACGGCCGGAGCACCGTCGCAAGTAAGACTACTCGCACCCGCAGTCCAGTTTTCTTCTTTTCATCGGAGTAGCTCATGTGAACAATCGCACCAATTCGGGAAGCTATTGCTTTGACTATGGACAACCCAAGTCCTGAGCCCGTTTCGCTATTTCCTAATACCCGGTAGAAAGGGTCAAAAACCCGCTCCCGCTCTTCTTCGGGAATGCCTGGACCAGTATCTGCAATTGTCAGCGTCACAGTGCCGTCGGAGGCTTCCGCAGATAGATCTATCCGGCCGCTCTGCGGGGTATAACGAATTGCGTTGTCCACAAGATTTTTAACCAGTGCATAGAGATCAACCTCTGAAGCGCCGACCGTCGCATCCATCTCACCGGTAACGCCCAGGTCAATACCTTTCGACTCTGCCAAGGGCATCAGGTCTTCCAGCACCTGACGAAATACCAGTTGTATCGATACTGCTTCGCTCGCTTCCAGGGGCAGGGGCAGGTGCTGGGCCCGGGCCAGTGTGAGAAGCTGATCGAGCAAGTTGCGATTTCTGTGGATACCTTGACGCAGCGTAGCGAGTCTGCTTGCTGCTTCCAGCGACATCTCGGCTGCAGCCATCCGCTCGGCCTGTAAGGATAGGGCGGTCAAGGGTGAGCGTAACTCGTGTGCTGCGTCAGCGACAAAACGGCGTTGCACCAGCGATGACTGGGCAATGCGCGACAGCAGTCGATTGATGGCTACGACAAAAGGACGGATTTCAGAGGGAAGGCCGGTGGCCGTTATCTCACGCAAGTCGTCCTCCGAGCGCATATCCAGGTCATCGGCCAAGGTTTTGAGCGGTTGAAACATCTTGCGGATGAGGTCTGCCACCAGCAATAGCAAGACAGGAAAAAGTACAAAAAACGGCATCAGGGTCCGAAGCGCGCCGTCGCGCGCAACCTCATCCCGCACGGCAATTTTTTGACCCACCGCGATTCGTGAATCCGCGTCCAGGGTCTGCACAAACAAGCGCCACGAGACGCCTTGCGTTTCCACGGTCTGAATGCCTTCTGGCAAATCACTGGCCAAACCTGGAAGCTCTCCAGTCAACAGGGGTCCAGCGGCGGCTGACTGGGTCAAAAGTTGCACCGCAACCCGAAACTCCGCGTCACGGTCAGGCACCTGCTTGGGTGACTTGGCAAACCTCAATGGCGCGTCTTGTCTGGCAATCATGGCCGCCATCTGTCGCAGCTGTTCGTCTTGCAATTCGATCGCCTCTTCGTAGGCGGATACGAAAGAAAAAATACCGGCTGAAATAGCCACCACCATGATTGCGATCGATAGAGACGCCGAAAGCCTGAGTTGGAGCGACTGCCTGATTCTTATTTGGAAACCATCCATCCGACCCCCCGGACATTTTTGATAGAGCCACTTCCCAACTTCTTGCGCAGCGAGTGAATCAAAAACTCGACGGCATTGCTTTCAACCTCCTCGCCCCAGCCGTAAAGGCGGTCTTCCAGTTCGCTGCGCGACAGGATGGCTCCGGGTCGAATCAGGAGAGCTTGCAGCAGCGAAAACTCCTTGCCTGACAAGCGAATTGAGACGCCGTTCGACAAAACCTCGCGTGTTGCAGGATCGAGGGATAAACTGCCATTTGACAGCATAGGCCCTGAGGCGCCGCCTTTTCGACGTATGACCGCACGCATCCGGGCGAGCAACTCGCTCATTTCAAACGGTTTCAATACATAGTCGTCGGCGCCGCTGTCCAGTCCACCAATCCGGTCTTGTAGCGCGTCGCGCGCCGTGATGACCAGCACAGGTACAGCGTTCCCGCGTTCCCGCGTGACCGCACCGTGCGCAATACTTCAAGTCCGCCTTTTTTTGGCAATCCCAGATCAAGCAGCACAACGCCGTATTCCTGGGTGGAGATCGACGCCAGCGCCATGGAACCGTCGCGCACCCAGTCCACCGCGTAGCTCGCATCTTTCAGGGCCTGCGCAACGGCCTCGCCAATCATTGCATCATCTTCGACCAGCAGCACCCGCATTTAATAAGCTTTCAATGTAGCTATCGACGTCGCACCTACAGACTCATGCCTTCGAAACTTCAGACCTCCTCTGCTCCGCTGCCATGTAGACAACCAACCCCAAAATGGTCGAAAGAAAAATCAAACTGGTTACCACCGTGCCCAAACCAAGGCCGCCGCTGGCAACCGGTTGAGACAGCAGATCGCCCCAGGACGCTCCAAAAGGACGCGTCAGGATGTAGGCGATCCAGAATGCCAGAACTGCATTGAGTTTCAGACCGTAGTGCGCCAGAGCAACGGTGCCGATCACCGCGCCAAAGGCCAATGCCGACCAACCGTAGCCCAGGCGCATACCTTCCGCGACAAGGTCGCCCGCTGCCGTACCCAGGGCAAATGTGAACAGGATGGCGCACCAGTAAAACAGTTCTCGACGGGTGGTGTAAATGCTGTGAATTGACAGTGTCTTTTCACTCAAGTACCACGCAATAAATGTTGCCAGCAGGACCCCACTGAATACCATGGTCGTGGTTTGCAGGGTGACGGCAAAATTATCCACAAGGTTGTCCGTGATGAGCGTTCCGAAAACACTCAGCAGCACAACCGCCACCCAGTAAATCCAGGGGATGTAGCGCTTCGCGCGAATCTGGAGAAACAGCACCACAAGGAGCAAGCTGCCCATGACGATCGAGGTCTTTGTCAAACCCAGGTTCAGATTGACATTGAGAAAATCAGCTGCAGTTTCCCCAACTGTCGTCGCCATGATCTTGATAATCCAGAAAAATATCGTGACCTCGGGGACCTTGTTGAGCATGCCGCCCGATTTTGCCGTCAAAGAAGTATTCATGAGTTGCTTTCGTTACGCTTTCCACGCCGGAAAGCATGGACAACGCGACTGTCGCGGCGAACACTTAGGCAATACTTAGGAAGTCACTTTAACACCCGCCCTCGGCGAATCAGTGCAGCAAAAAAACTGAAGGCGACGGCCTATGGCATTCCACGACATTACCTTGTCCAGTCAAAACCCTTGCGCAGTTACCCGGCGGCTTCGGGTTCGCCTTCAAGCGCAAGTTTTATTAAACGGCTATTTTCGAACATAACGGATTTGTAATCTGGGAGCCAGCGTGGCGTTGGCGCCGGCTTTATACAGTGGGAACCGTGATGCAGCGTCTGTATCACGATGGTCCCAGTTGTTGAGGCCACGTCCTGCAATCGACAGTCAAGGAGACTTCATCATGCTGTTTCGTCAAACCGAATTTGCGCTGGCCCATGAGGAGCGTCACGCTTTTTGCAAGGAATACGCCAAGTGAGCGGCGTAGCTCACCCAGGCTGGGTGAGCGCCACACGGCATATTTTTACAGTTTTCATTCACATCATTTAGGATTTTTCATGACAAACCGTCTTCGCACCGCCACGCTTGCCTTTGCCCTTTCCGCTGTATCAGCGCTAACCTTTGCCGCTGGTTCACACGGGGGCGGTCACGACGAGGTCGCCATCGGTCAGCCTGGAAAAACGGCCAACGTCAGCCGAACCATCAACATCGACATGACCGACAACATGCGCTTTTCTTCGGCGGACATTGCTGTCAAACAGGGTGAAACCATACGGTTCGTGGTCAAAAACTCTGGCCAGATCAAGCATGAAATGGTGCTGGGTACGCAAAAAGAACTCAAGGAACATTACGCCATGATGATGAAAATGCCCGAAATGGAGCATGCCGACGCCAACATGATCACGGTCGCGCCGGGCAAAACCGGCGAAGTCGTCTGGCAGTTCACCAAGGCGGGCAAGGTGGACTTCGCCTGCCTGCAGCCTGGCCACTACGACGCTGGCATGAAGGGCCTGGTGACCGTCGCCGGAACTGCTGGAGCCACTGGAGCCGCGCCGAAAGCTGGTGCTGCTGCAGGCCACAAGCATTGATGACAGCGCATAACCCTACAGCGTTTTGCACGGTTTTTGCGCCCTGAGTGACACCATTTTCGATATAAAACTACCATCCTCCAACTTTACTGAAATCGAGCACATTATGAAAACCTCTAATTCCTTCGCTGTTCTTGGCACCCTCGCACTGGCAGCAGCTTTCGCAACCAATGTCTATGCCCAAACCACGATGAGCAAGGACAGCATGCCGGGCATGAAGATGGCGCCCACGGACAAGGGCGGCATGGCGGGCATGAACATGCCGGGCGTGGCCACGGACACGTCGGCAACAGCTACCGCGACAGACGGTGAGGTTCGCAAGATCGACAAGGAAAACCAGAAAATCACCTTGAAGCATGGCGACATCAAAAACCTCGATATGCCCGGCATGACCATGGTTTTCAAGGTCAAGGACGCCGCCTTGCTGGACAAGGTCCAGGTGGGTAGCAAAGTCAGGTTCAAGGCCGAAAAATCGGACGGCGCGATAGTCGTGACCAGCATGGAAATTGCCCAGTAAGCAGGGGGCAGAGGAACGCCGACGCAGTCGGCACAGCCTGTACCGCGTCACTTTTGCACGAAAAAAAATGAGATCACCATGGATGAACTGAAACGCAGATCGCTGCAGTCGCTGCTTGGCCTGGGCGCTCTGGGAGCGCTTCCACCCGCATGGGCACAGCTACGCGCTGTTGAGATTGGCGCGGTACCCGTCAACCGCGCCTACGACCTGACGATTGCCGAGACGGCGCTCAATATCACTGGCAAGCCTGCCATGGGCATCACCATCAACGGCACCATGCCGGGGCCTGTGCTGCGTTTCCGGGAGGGTGACGAAGTCGTTATTCGCGTGACCAATCAGCTCCGCGAAATCACCGGCGTTCACTGGCATGGCTTACTGGTGCCCAACAGCGAGGATGGCGTGCCAGGCGTTACCTTTCCGGGCATTCAGCCGGGCGAAACCTTTACCTACCGCTTCAAGCTGCGCCAGTCGGGGACGTACTGGTACCACAGCCATGCAGCGCTGCAGGAAGCGGCCGGGTATTTCGCCCCGATCATCATCGACCCGATCAAGCCCGATCCGTTCAAGTACGACCGTGAATACCTTGTGATGCTTTCGGACTGGAACGACACGCCACCGCAGCAGGTGCTGGCGAACCTGAAGAAGGTTGACGGCTTCTACAACTACCGGCGCATCACAACGCCGCAATTTCTTGCCCAGCTACGCAATGCGCCCGACAAAAAGGCGCGCGAAGCCATCTGGAACGATCGCATGGAATGGACCAAGATGCGCATGGACCCGACCGACTTCAGCGATGGCGGCGACGAGTGGACTTTTCTGATGGCGGGCAAAAAGCCTGCCGAAAACTGGACCGCGCTTTTCAAGCCCGGTGAACGCGTACGCTTGCGCTTCATCAACGCTTCGCCGATGAATCTGTTCGACGTCCGGATTCCGGGCCTGCCCATGACTGTGGTGCAGGCCGACGGTCAGAACGTGAGCCCCGTTGAAGTCGATGAATTCCGCATCGGCAACGGTGAAACCTACGACGTGATCGTCCAGCCAAGGGAAGCCAAGGCCTACAGCATTTTTGCCCCCACGATCGCACGCATCGGCTACGCGTTGGGAACATTGGCACCGGAACTTGGCATGAGTGCCCCCGTGCCGGACATGGGACCGAAGCCCGTGCGGACGATGGCCGACATGGGTATGGCGGGCATGAACATGAGCGGCTCTGCCGATACCCCGGGCGCGGCAGATGCTTCAGGCATGGCCGGAATGCCCGGCATGGATACCCAACCCGCTGCAAACGCGAGCATGGCAGGTATGGATATGGGAAAACCGGCCGCCACGTCGCCAGGCGCGTCTATGGCCATGCCTTCCACGCCTGCTGACAAGGCTATGGCCGACATGCCCGGCATGTCAGCATCGGGCAAGCCGGCGCCTGCGGCGAAGCCGGAAGATTCGATGGCTGGTATGCCCGGCATGTCGGACCAGACGGCGGCCGCCCCAATCGTTGCCCCAGTTGATGTGGACGGCCTGCGCCGGCTGAAATACACGCTGCTGCGCGCTGCCACCCGCAACGCCGACAACCGTGCGCCCGAAAGAGAACTTTTGGTGCGGTTGACCGGCGACATGACGCGTTATTTCTGGTCGATGAACGGCAAGAAACTTTCCAATGCCAAGCCCTTCAAGATAGGCCTTGGGGAGCGTGTGCGCATCAAGATGGTCAACGAAACCATGATGGAGCACCCGATGCACCTGCACGGTGTATTTATGGAACTGGTCAATGGCAATGGCGTCTTTAGCCCGCGCAAGCACACCATCATCGTGCCACCGGCGCAAACGGTGGAGCTTGATGTCACCTACGAAGACAAAGGTACCTGGGCCTTCCACTGCCATCTTTTTTACCACGCAGCGACCGGCATGATGCGCCTCGTCGAAGTAGCCTGAAACTTTGCCATGACGAACAACTGTCCCAAACAAACAGCATCGCTGCGCTGGCTCGCCGCCGCAGCCCTCGGCTTGTCCGCCCTGTCTGCACAGGCCATGGAAGACGAATCGATTTATTCCTACACCAAGGTCGAAGCCGGAACCGGCAAGATACGCGGCCAGGCGGGCTCAAGCCAGTCATTCAGTGTGGACGGCTGGATCGGTGGCGACTTCAACCGCCTGTGGTACCAGTTTGACGGAGAACGCACGGGGGGTCGAACCGAAGCTGCGGAACTGCAACTGCTCTACGGCCGCTACATCGCCCCGTTTTGGGACGCGCAGGTGGGCCTGCGTCACGACGCGAGACCCGGTCAGCGCAATTACCTCACCGTGGGCGTGCGCGGCCTCGCGCCCTATGCCTTCGACGTGGACCTGAAACTGTTCGTTCGCAACGACGGCAAGGTGTCTGCGCGCACCCGGTTCGAGAACGACTTTTTGCTCACCAACCGTTTCATCGCGCGCCCGTACATCAATGTGGAGTGGTCGGCCTCCAACCTTGATGCAACCGTGCGCAGGGGACCCTACCAGACCGATGTCGGCCTTCAGGCGCGATACGAATTCAACCGCCAGGTTGCCCCCTATGTCGATGTTTCACGGACTTTCTATCCGCGCGCACAATCGGGCGGTCCGCGTCCCGCAACCACGGTTCGTGCCGGCTTACGCGTGATTTTCTAGACCGCGAAAGGAACGGCCCCGCTGCGGTTTGGGATGCCTCATGTTTTAGGGATATCCTGCCGTAGCAAAGGCTTTTCCGGCTTCAGCCGCCGTTAGTTCGCTTCAGCGATGATGCCTCCCTCAATCCAGAAACATTCATGACTACATCACTTTCAGGCGCGGCTGCCGGCCGCTACAGTCGGCCCGCGCTGTTTTTTCACTGGGTGCTGGCCGCACTGATCCCCTTTCAGATCGGCCTTGGCTGGTACATGCTGTCCATCGAGGGCACACCGGGCAGCGCTGCTTACTTCGCATTGCATGTCTCTCTCGGTTTGACAGCCTCCGTGCTGATTGCCTTGCGGCTGCTGTGGCGGCTGCGCAATCGGCCGCATCCTTTGCCGGATGGCATTCCCGGCTGGCAAGCAAAAACAGCAGGGCTGACGCACGTGTCGATGTATGTTTTGCTTCTGGCCATGCCTGTGACGGGCTACCTTGGCGCCGCGTTCGGCGAGGATCCCATGGCTTACTTCGGCCTTCCGCTGCCTGCGTGGGCTACGGCCAATGACGTGTTGAAGGAACAACTCTTCACGGTGCACGGCATCATTGCGTGGGCGCTGGTGGCGCTTATCGTGCTCCACGTCGGAGGCGCATTCAAGCATCTTCTGATTGACAAAGACGGCGTATTCGGGCGCATGTGGCCGTGGCAGTCCTGACCCCACCGGCCAGGAGCTTGCCATGCCCCTGGGAGGCTGGACGGCAGAAAGGACGTCGGCTGCAAAGCGCCCGCGCCGGGGCCACTTTTCGCTGCGACGCCTTCTGCCGCCTAGGCTCCTAGCGCAGGAGGTGGCGCGGCAGTTGATGGCGCATGACGACATTGGCGCGCACGCACGGGACGAGTTGGGTATCACCGAAACAGCCAGCGCCAGACCACTCACAGCGGCCGCCGCGTCGGCCCTGGCGTTTACCGCAGGTGCGGCCCTGCCCTTTGCTGACGGTGCTCTGGATGCCCCAGCGGCTGATGGTGGCCGGGGTCAGCATCGCATCACTGTTTTTCCTGATGGTTCTGGGCGCGCTTGCCGCAAGCGCTGGCGGCGCACCCGTGGCGAAAGCTGCTTTTCGGGTGACCGCCTGGGGCGCGTTTGCACTGGCGGCGACGGCAGGCGTGGGCATGATGTTCGGTGCCCGCGCCGAGGGCTGTTGCCACGGCCATCGCCGGTGAGCGGCATCCGGCGCCCCTGTCCATACCACCCTCTCGCGGCGCCACAGGGCACTGGATGTCACTTTAACACCCACCCCCGGCGAATCAGTACAGCAAAAAGGCGGCGATAAATGGCGCTGGTCCACCGGAAAACGGGCTCTATGAAGCGGCGCTCCTCGCGCAGACACAGCCAGGCGCTGAGCGCTGCGACGATGGCAGCGCCAAGCATATCCAGGGGGAAGTGCACGCCGAGATAAATACGCGCCCAGGCTACTGGCAGACCGAGGACCGCGAGAAGAAGACCGGCCCAGCGGGGGCGGCGGTGCATCAAAAAACTGAAGGCGACGGCCCATAACAAAGTCAGGTGGTCGCTGGGAAAAGATGAGTCGGCGGCATGAGGTATCAGGGTATTGCCCAGTCCCAGCATGAAGGGCCGGGGATGCTGCCAGATCACACCAATGGCCTGGTTGATCAGGAGTCCCGCCATGCCGGCAGCTGTGGCCTCAAGCAGCAGTTTGCGAGTGTGCTCGTTACCGCGTAGCCAAGCACCGATCAAAACCAGCGGAATCAGCCAGATCGAATACTCCGCCAGCAGCCTGGCAGTCCACAACAGCAGCGTGTTGGGATGTTCAGACGCATTGATCAGCAGGAACAATGCCTGGTTGATGTCATTCATGAAATTTTTGAAAAAACACCGGAACACTTCTATTAAGCGTTTCAAAACTCATGACAGTCGGAACACTCAATCCCTCACCCCGGCCCTCTCCCAAAGGGCGAGGGTGAGAACCGTCCAATTCACTGTCGTGTATTTGGAAAAGATCAATAAGTCCTTGGTGTTGCGGCAACAAGGTCAGTCTGCTTTGTCATCGCCGTCGTCGTGCTCAGCCTTGTCCTCCCTGGAAGAAATAATGGTTCCCTTGTCTCCATCGACCTGGACATCGAAGACTTTCGCACCGCTGATGACTTCAATGTCGTAGGCCCAGCCGGTTTTGTTCTTTTCATATTCTGCGCGGGAAGCCTTGCCGCCCGCATGTTGCTCGGCAACCGCAATGGCTTGCGTCAAGGACACTTTGGCTTGCGCCGCCGCGATAGCGTCATTGTCCGTGGACTTGGCGGCGAAAGCCATCGCGCCAGCCGTGGCAAGGGCGGCGGTGACAAGGGCGATTTTTGTGTAGCGAAGCATATTGAAATCTCCAGTTGATACACGCAGAAATTTGCGTGAATTGAAGATTAATGACACAGACTTAGCGCACACTGAGTGCAATTTTTAGTTACTTTTTAGTTGCCCCAAAAACCGCGTTCGATGCAAACAGCGCCACCAGCGCCAACACAGCCCACAGCGCGCCACCGGAGAATGCTGCCGCACTCCCCCAGGTGACCCACAACCAACCTGCCATCACCCCACTGGCCAACTGGAAAACACCGGTTACGAAATGGAACAGTCCAAACGAAGTTGCATACATGTCTGGCGGCGACGATTGGGCAACTGCAGCGGACAGACCGCCCTGCGACAGGCCCATGTGCAGGCCCCACAGGGCAACGCCTGTCCAAAACCCCCAAGTCCCTGGATACAGCGCCAGAGCCAACTGGGCGCCAGCCAAGGCGATCAACGATAGCCCTAGAACAACTTGTCGATTGGTGCGGACGGCGAGTATGCCCGCAGGATAGGAAGACAAGGAATAGACCGCGCTCATGACGATCATGACCATGGGTATCCAAAGCAGACTCAGTTTCATTTCCTGAGCCCTCAGCACCAGAAATGCTTCTGAAAGGCGAGCGAGCGATATCAAGGCCGTGAATCCAAGCAGGTGCCAAAATGCGGGCGGTAAGGCGCGAATCCGGTCGACGTCCAGCCGTAATGCGCCCGTTTTTTGGCGCCGGGCCGCGATCTGAGGCTCGTCGACGCCGACGGCCAACAGCAGGACCGCAATCGCAGCCGGCACCACGGCCACCCACAAAACGGCACGCAGATTGTCAGCCCAGAGCCATAGAAACAGCATCGCCAGAAGCGGACCAAGGAAGGCACCGACCGTATCGAGCGATTGGCGCAGGCCATAGGCCGCGTCGCGCATTTCAGGCGGCGTGACATCGGCAACGATGGCGTCCCGAGGGGCACCGCGAATTCCCTTGCCGATCCGGTCCACAAAACGCGCAGTGACCACACCTATGGCCGTCTCTGCCAGCGGAAAAAATGGCTTCGTTAAAGCGCTCAAGCCGTAACCGAGCAAAACCAGAGGTTTGCGGCGGGCAAACCGATCAGACACAAAGCCGGATACCACCTTCAACATCGAGGCAGTGGCCTCAGCAATCCCCTCGATGATGCCAACCGCCAAAACCGACAAGCCGAGCACGGCCGTCAAGTAGACCGGGAGCACTGCATGCACAAGCTCTGACGACATGTCCATGAACAAGCTGACGAAGCCAAGGACCCATACATTCTTGGGTATGTGCTTCAACGGGCTTGACATCAGGGGGAAACCTTGTCGGTCCCATAGAAGCGGCGCCAGAGCCAATAGGCCAGGCCGACTCCGAAAATAATTCCCACAGCTTGCCACTCATAGTGGGCCACCTGGGAAAGTACCAAGGATATGGCGCGCCCGAACACATAACCCAGCGTAGAAAAAATGATGGCCCAAATGATTGCCCCGAGGGCATTGAAAATGAGGAAATCCCGCCACGGGACATGAGCCACCCCAAGGGCAATTGGCCCCGCTGTGCGGAGTCCGTAGAGAAAGCGGACGCCAAACACAATCCAGCGGCGGTGGCGATGGATATGTGGATTCATGCGTGACACGCCGCGCCGCAAACCGGGAAACCTGGCCAGCAACTGCTCGCCTCGCCAGCGGCCCAGAGCATAGTAGGTTTGATCAAGGACAAAATTAATCAGCGCCGCCAAGGCCGTGACCTTCCACCATGGCGCGTAACCCTGATGGGCTGCAAAGCCAGCCAGCACCACCGTGGTTTCTCCCTCGATCAAGCTGCCCAGAGCAATCGCGGTGTAAACATGGTCCTTGAGCAACGTACTGATATCGAGAGAAATCATGAAGGAAAATGCTTTTGAGAATTGCACAATTGTGCCCGTCAATGACATTTTGTTAACTGACGGTAGCAGCACAGGGCTAGCTGCTGATCTCGCTGTAGCTGTCTGACAAAGCCAAATCCGCTGGCATCCTTGTTGTCGGGTGAGCGAGGTTGAAACATATGCTCATGACGACTCTACTCCTTTCGACAAACACCTTGAATACACATCCAATTCCTGCCGGTAGACGCTGCTTTGAATTGCGAGCAACCCCAGTACGGAGTGGAAATAGTAGTCGTGTGTGACAGGCCGATCCACTGTGTCGGCTAGGCAGGATGATGTTGCACCTGTTCGAACTTCATACGAACGCGATAGCCAGGTGATCCACGGAACCCTCTTTTGCACGTCAGGCGCTATGAGGTAAGGCATTCCGTGCAAATACAGGTTTTTTTCTCCCAGGGATTCTCCATGGTCTGCAACGTAAAGCATCGCCGTATCGTACGCAGATTGTTGAGTTTTTAGCCAGTTGATAGTGGAAGAAAGAAAGTGATCGGTATACGCGATTGAGTTGTCGTACGCGTTAACCAGAGACGCGTTGTCACAATTTTGCAGGTCGTTGTCCGTGCACTCAGGGGCAAATCGCTTGAAGGCTTGCGGAGAACGCAAATAGTAGGCGGGCCCATGGCTGCCCATTTGATGAAAAACCACCACCACGCCCCGAGCGCGGCGTTCCGCAGGCAGTGCAGCGATACGTTGATCGAGCCCTTCAAGCATGATGCCGTCGTAACATTCACCGCCGGAGCATAAGGTCGGATGAGAAAGGTTGGATGTGTTGACACTTGCCACTCGGTCGCAAGCACCTTTGCAGCCCGATTGGTTGTCGACCCAGAGCACCGCCATGCCGGCACGTTGAATGACGTCGAGCAGTCCCTCGGCGTTATTTTTCCTGGCCTCGTACGCCGTACGCCCCAACCCAGAGAACATGCAAGGCACCGACGCAGCCGTGCTGGTGCCACAAGCCATGACGTTGCGAAAACTGGACACGCCTTGGCGCATCAGCTCGGGTGTGGTGTCGCGGCCGTACCCATTCAAGCCGAAATTACCGCTGCGCCCCGTTTCTCCGAGCACCAATATCAGCAGCGGGGGGCGCCCGCCCGGTACCAGCGCTGCCCGCGCGTCCAGCCCCATCGGCTGCAGCGCGATGCTGCTGCGCCGCAGCGGCTGGCTGGCCAGGTGGCCCAGCGCATACATCGCATTAAGCGGGTTCACGAGGTAACGCAGCTCCTTGTGGTTGCGCATGGTGGAGGCCAGCGGGCTGAAGCTGACCAGCACTAGCAATACCAGCGCCAGCAGCGCGGCAACCGCCTGCAGCAGGTTGTGGACGCTGCGACGCGGCCAGCGGCCGAAATCCACCGGCCAGCGCCACACCACCGTGCAGGGCAGCGCGCCCAGCAACAGGAGCGTCGCGGCCAGCCTCAGGCTCAGCAAGTCGCGCACCTCGCTGGTGTTGGTCTGCAGCGCATTGTTGATCATCGACGTGTCAATGAGCACGTGGTAGGCGAGCATGAAGTGCGCGCCGAAAGCCGATGCCAGCAATAGCAAGGCCAGCACCGGTTTGAGCGTCCAGCGCCAGGCCAGCAAACTCACGATGCCGGCCAGGCAGGCGGTGATCATCAGTGCAAACGCAAGGGCGAACAGCCAGCCGCCCATCTGACCAAACAGGCCCAAATCGCGCATAACCAGCCACAGCGGCAGGTTGGCGGCCGAGGCCAGCCAGGCACTCACAGCAAGAATCACCCAGCCAGGATGCAGCAAGGCGGTCCGCGCCCTCATACCGCCTCGCCGGGATCGGCGCCTGTCGCCCTGGCGCCGACGCGCGCGAACAGGCCGTCCATAGCCCAAGCCACACACCAGCAGATCAAGGCCGTCCACAAGGTATGGCTGGTGAAATGCGCCCCGCGGATTTGCTGCGCCAGGCCCAGTGCCAGGCCTACCAGCAGCGCCGCTGCCAGCCAGCGGCGCGCGATCACCGGTGCCGTCTCGCGAAACGCAAAGTAGCCGCCCACAAAGGCAAAACCGGACGCAGCATGTCCCGCAGGGAAACAGCGGCCACTGCCGCCGTCGGGCGCGAACACATGTTGCCAATGCGGCGTGTAATGCGCCACGCCGCCAAAGTCGGCCAAGCTCCAGGGGCAGCTTGCGGTGCTGAACGATTTGAGCGCGCTGACCACCAGCACGGCCAGCAGCGTAGTGCTTGCCAGTTGCAGGCGGCGATGCATCGGCAGGCGCCGCAGCCAGCCCACAGGCCACCAGACCGCCACACACAGTCCCAGCGCCAGCAGCCAGGCCAGACGTTTGGCGCCGTCGTGCAGCACAACAGTCAGGAAAGCGTTGTCACGCAGCGGGAATCCGCCCGCCCCACCAAACCCGTGTGCCAACGCCAGGTCCAGCCCCGAGAAGTCCCAAGCCACCAGCAGCAGGCCCAGCGCGGCCGTAACGGCCGCCAGTTGTCTGTTTGAAAAACTTTGCATGGGCGCAGCATCGGCGTCCTGTCTTAAGTCTTCCTTAAGGGAAATGACTCTTACTTACGCCAAAGGTTGTCATCCCGGCCTTGAGCCGGGATCCATGGCATCGCGCAGGCCTATGGGTCAACGAGCATAGATTGCGGGTCGAGGCCGCAATGACAACGTCGGACGTCATCCACGTGCCCGCCTGTCGGTCACAGCAAAAAGAATCCCGTCTCAAGCCCGCGCGACAGGCTACTCGGCATTCGCGACTTGTGCAGGTGTCATTCTCCTCAAACGCTGTCAAGCACAATACGGCATGCGTGTACTGGTTGTTGAAGATGATGAAGGTATTGCCACCGGGCTGCAGGCCCACTTGAGGCAGCTTGGTTGGGCGGTAGACATGACGGACGCTGTCGAAACCGCCTGGACCGCACTGCGTGTCGAGCCCTTCGACCTGGTGCTGCTGGACCTGGGCCTGCGCGACGGCGACGGCGCCGAGGTGCTGCGGCGATTGCGCCAGGCAGCGCTTGGCCGGTTGCCAGACGCAGCCACACCGGTACTGGTCATGACGGCGCGTGACCAAGTCGCCGCGCGCATCGAATGCCTGGACATGGGCGCCGACGACTATGTGATCAAACCCTTTGATCCTGACGAGTTGGCCGCGCGCATGCGCGCCCTGCGCCGGCGTTCGGTCGGCCGCGCGCAGCCACTGATCTGTGCCGGTGCGCTAGAGATCGACCCGTCCAGCCGCAGCGTGCGGCTGGACGGCAAGCCGGTGGAGCTGTCGGCGCGCGAGTTCGGTGTGCTGCTGGCGCTGATCGAGGTACGGCCACGCGTGCTCTCGCGCCCGCAGATCGAGGCACGTCTGTACAGCTGGGACAACGCACTCGACAGCAACGCGGTGGAGGTTCATGTGCATCACCTGCGCAAAAAACTCGGCGAAGGAGTCATACGGACACTGCGCGGTGTCGGTTATTTTGTTCCGGAGGACAAGGCATGAAGCTGCAACGCTCGCTGACGCTGAGCCTGATGGCCTGGGCCATGGGCGCACTGCTGGTCGTCTGGGGCAGCTTTGTGGTGCTGGGCTACCAGACCGGCATCCATGAGGCCGATGAACTGACCGACGGCCACCTGGCCAGCGTGGCCCTGCTGCAACTGGCGCAGAATCCCCGCCCTGTAGGCGCGCTCGGCAATGCGGCCAGCCTGCCCGGTCTGTCCAGCCTGAAGAGCCATGACTACCAGCGCTCCATGAGTGTGATGGTGTGGAATGCCGCAGGCCAGATGCTGCTGCGCACCGGTGAAGCGCCCGAATTCGCATTCAATGCGCAGGAAGGTTTTGAAACCCTGCAACTGGGCGCACCGCCGGTGGCCTGGCGCGCCTTCTCGCGCTGGGACGGACCAAACCGGCAGAAAAAAGTCACCGTGCTGCTAAGCATCAGCGAACGCGACAATCTGGCGCACGACATTGCAGAGCAGGTCGCCGAGCCCGGTTTCTGGCTGCTGCCGGTGGTTGCGCTGGCGTTGGGTCTGGCGATACGCCGCGGGCTGCGGCCGCTGTATGCGCTGGCGCGCGACGTGGACGCGCTAGACATCCACCAGCCCGCGCCGCTGCGCAGCCCGCATCTGCAGCGCGAGTTCACAGCGGTGGTCAACTCCATCAACACGCTGGCAGCGCGTTATCAGGCGGCAGTCTCGCGCGAGCGGGAACTGGCCAGCGAGCTCGCACACGAGTTGCGCACGCCACTGGCCTCGCTAACGCTGCAGGCCCATGCCCTGCGTGAGACCACCACGGGCCCCGCGCATGACGCCTTGCTGGTCCAGCTCGAACGCGACGCCTTGCGGGCTGGCCAAGTGCTGTCCAACCTGCTGGCGCTGGCCCGCGCCAGCCGCACCGAGCTGGTCGAAGCGATGCAAAGTGTCGATCTGGACCTGATTGCCCGAGCCGAAGTTGCCGAGTTCGGCCAGGCCGCGCTGGACAGCGGCCATGAGCTGGCGCTGACCAGCCCCGGCCCGTTCGTCATACCCGGCCATCCGGTGCTGCTGGGCTTGGTGCTGCGCAACCTGATCGAAAACGCACTGAGCCACACGCCGGCCGGCACCAGCATCGAGGTGCAACTCGATCCGCAGGCACGCTGGCTACAGGTCTGCGACACGGCCGTTCACAACGCCGAGCAGCCGGGCACCCCAGCGGTCAGCGCGTCGCACCACCATTCGCTCGGCCTGGGCTCAGGCCACCGCGTGGTGGAAAAAATTGCGGCAATTCATAACGCCCGGTTTGAAGAGGCGCTGGCGCCCACCGGCTTCAGCCGCTGCTACCGAGTGGTGTTTCGCGAGTCGTCGGCACTGGCCTAAGGGCCTTCCCACCGGACAACACTATCAAATTAATAGCTACTTACGCGCGCTGGACAAGGGCTACAGACCTTTTTATTCATCAATGGCAAAACCATGCATTGCCAAAAAGCGAGGGACTGCGAGTCAACAAGTCAACGCAAGAGTCCCAAGCATGATGACGGGACATTTCGATGCGCACGACGATTCCGTTGCAAAGCCCAGGGCATAGACCCGTTCTGCAACACTGGCCGATAAACAGCCCGTATAGTTTTTTGAGCTTCATTGCTCGCTTTTAATTCCCTCCCTGCGCCGCTTTGTAGCCACCCTTCTTCTGCTGTTTGTCTTCTCTCAGGCCTTCGCTACGGGCGTTCAGGGGACAGTACTTGCGCATGGCGACACAAAAGACTCCGGCCACACCTCGATGCACTGGGCAGGCGTGGCTCATCATCATGATTCGCAAGGTGGCTCGCACCAGGACAATTCCGACAAGTCCGTCCAGCATATCTTGGCTGACCTGGCGTTGAGCGCTGCGGCAATTTTTCTGCCAGCGCCGTTTGCAACTTTTCTCCCTGAGCGTTCACCGCCTCCGCCAACCCTTTCAAACTCCTCTAGGAGTCTGGGCGGCAGAAGGCGTCGAAGCGAGAAGTGGCCCCGGCGAGGACAGTTTTTGCCGGGTTTGCAGCCTCATAGCCGTAGCTATGGGGCAAAAAGCCGGTGAAAAATGGACCGTCGCGGCCGCTTTGCAGCCG
>NZ_JAUYEY010000061.1 GCF_030689685.1 Polaromonas sp.
TAAGGAAGCGCTGAACAAGTCCCCTGCGGCGCGCGATCAGCCGGGCTCGGGCGGTCTGCTGCGTTGAATTTCTTGCCAATAGCCAGCTATTGGCTGCGAAATCCGCCTTGGCAATCCCATCCCGATCCGGCTGCCGCGCCTCCGCAAGGACTTATTCAGCGCTTCCCTAACGCCGCTTGAGCTTGTCGTACGCCGCATCCATGGCCGGGCTTTTACCCGTGTCTTGCAGGCCGCGACGCAGGTCGGCATGCGCTTGTCGTATGTGCGGGTCGGGCGCTGCGCTGGTCATGTCGGTGGACTGGTCGCGCTCATGCGGCAGCGCCAGGCTGGCTTCGTCCGAGGCGTCCGCTGGCGATGCTGCCCGGCCCGGTCGGGCATGGCCCGGTGCCGGGGTTTTGTGCGGCATGCCGTCGCTGGTTCCGGGTGCGCCCGAGAGGGTCTCTGGCGCCGCCTTGGCGGGAGTGCGTTTGACCATGGTGTGCTTTCTTGCAGTCAACAAAAGGGCTGCAGACCACGACGGTGTCCGCTCTGCGGCTGGCGGTGTGTCAGCACATGAGGGCGGCGGCTGTAGGCGGGTGGCAAGATCTGCGGACCGTTCGGATGCCTTGCTTGTAACAAGGATGTACAAGCCTGTCCAAGCGCGAATCAATGTACTACGATAGTGTGCAAATCGGCCTCGCGTGCTCGCCTTGCCCGGCGGACATACTGCGGTTGCCTCGCAAAACAAAGGCAGAAAGGCATAAGGCAATGGCATGTTGAGTTCCTGGCGGCGTCGCTCTCGCCTTGCCTTGGCGCGAACTTTCAATCGCCTGGCCGGGTCCTTGCAGATGCGCGGGTCAAAGCTTGACGATGCGTCGGCTCGCGTTGGCCGCGAGCATCGGCTGCTTGATTCGATCATCAACAGCATGAGCGAAGGCGTGATCGCCGCTGATACGGATGGCCGGTTTTTGCTGTTCAACGCGGCGGCCAGAAAAATATTCCCGCACCACCAACCCGGCATGATGCTGGCCGCATGGCGCGATCAACATGCGTTGTTGAAGCTGGACGGTAAAACGCTTTACGCGCCAGCCGAACTTCCGCTGAACCGCGCCATACGCGGGGAGAGCGTGGACAACTGGGAGGTGTTGATGCGCACGCCCAACGCCACTGACCAGGTCTTGCAGGTCAACCTGCGGCCCTTGCATGGCGAGGCCCATCAGTTGATCGGCGGGCTGATGGTGTTCACCGACATCACCGAGCGCAAGCGCAACGAGGACTTTTCCCATGGCCAGGAGCGGGTGCTGGAGCTGATTGCCAGTGGTGTGCCGCTGGCGCAGTCGCTCGGGGCCATCGTGACGCTGATTGAAGACCGCGCACCGGACAACCTGTGCTCGATTTTGTTGCTCGATGGCGCGCAGTTGCGCCATGGCGCCGCGCCCAGCTTGCCCGACGCCTTCAACCGTCAAATCGACGGGCTCGCCGTGGGCGACAGGGCGGGCGCTTGCGGGACCGCCGCGTTTCTCAAAAAACCGGTGGTCGTCGTCGATGTCACCACCGACACGCTGATGTGCAACCACATCGATCTGCTGCATGAATTCGGCCTGCGGGCCTGCTGGTCCACGCCCGTTCTCGCCACCGACGGCGAGGTGCTGGCCACCTTTGCGATTTACCACCGCACGCCTTACCAGCCGCAGCCGCGAGACGAGGACCTGGTGGCGACGGCCGTCAGGCTGGCGCGTATTGCCATCGAACGCAGGCGCGCGGAAGAGGCGCTGCGCGACAGCGAGGCGCGTTTTCGGGAGCTTGCTGAAAACCTGGAGGACGTGTTTTACAACCGGGATTTCGTGAGCGGGCGTTTTCTGTACATCAGCCCCGCGTATGAAGTGCTCTGGCGCAGCAGCAGGGAGAGCCTGTATGCCCAGCCGCACTGCTACTGCGATGCCATCCATCCGGAGGACCAGCGGGTCGAGGCCAGTGCCAAGCAGCGGCAGGCGCGGGGAGAGAGCACCAAGCTCGAATACCGCATTGTTCACCCTGACGGGGAAACCCGTTGGATTCGTGACCACTCCTTCCCGGTCATGAACGCGGCGGGCGCGGTCGAACGCATCGTTGGAACCGCGCGCGACATCACAGACCGCAAGTTGGCTGGCCTGGAGCTGGCGCGCACCAACCGGGCGCTGCAAATGCTCAGCCGCTGCAATGAGGCCGTGACACGCATGGACGACGAGTTTGCGCTGTTGATGCAGGTTTGCCGCCTGGGGGTCGATGTGGGCGGCTACCGGATGGCCTGGGTCGGTTATGCGCAGGACGACGAGGCGCGCAGCATCTTGCCGATGGCCCATGCCGGCCACGACGTGGGGTACCTGTCCAGCATCGTGCTGACCTGGGATGCCGAGCAGCCGACCGGCCGCGGGCCCGCAGGACAAACCATACGCAGCGGCGAAGTCCGGGTCAGCGAGGACATCACGCGCGGCGACAACCAGTTCTTCTGGAGCGAGAAGGCCGTGCAGCAGGGTTACCGCAGCGCTGTGTTTTTACCCCTGCGCGACGCCAGCCGCACCTTTGGTTTGCTCTGCCTTTACTCCGCATCCGTGGAAAAACTGGCGCCCGAGGAGGTCAAGCTGCTGCAGGAGCTGGTGGACAACCTGGCCTTTGGCATCGGCAACTTGCGTTCGCGCCTGGAGCGCAAGCAGGCCCAGGTGGAAATCCTGCGGCTTAACGCGGAGCTGGAAGAACGCGTGCGCCAGCGCACAGCGCAGCTGGAAGCCGCCAACCAGGAGCTCGAAGCCTTCTCGTACTCGGTGTCCCACGACCTGCGCACGCCGCTGTCGGCCATCGACGGCTTCAGCGGTCTGCTGGCCAAGGACATCCGTGCCGGCGGCATGACCCCTGCACGCGGCCAGCACTACCTGACCCGCATCCGCGCTGGCGTCGCGCAAATGGGCGAGCTGATCAACGCCTTGCTGTCGCTGGCCCAGGTGTCAAAAACCAGCTTGCGCTGGGACAGCGTCAACCTCAGCGCCCTGGCCCAGGAAGTGTTGAACGGATACCACGAGCGTGAGCCCGGCCGCTCGGTGCAATTGCAGGTCGCGCCTGATGTGCAGGTTCAGGGCGATGCGCGCCTGCTCCGGCAAGTGCTGGACAACCTGCTGGGCAACGCCTGGAAATTCAGCGCCGGCCAGCCGCAAACCCGAATCGCCTTCGGGCGCGAGCAAGGCAGTGAAGGCCAGGACGTGTACGTAGTGCGCGACAACGGCGCCGGCTTCGACATGGCCTATTCGGAAAAACTGTTTGGCGCTTTCCAGCGCCTGCACACAGTGGCGGAGTTTGAAGGCACCGGCATCGGCCTGGCCACAGTGCACCGGATCGTGGTGCGCCACGGGGGCAAGGTCTGGGCCGAGTCGGCACCGGGCCAGGGTGCCACGTTTTACTTCACGCTGGGCGGGCCGCGCGACCATTGATCTTTTCCAAATACACGACAGTGAATTGGACTGCACCCACCCTCGCCCCCTGGGAGAGGGTCGGGGTGAGGGATTGAGCGTTCTGACGGTCATGAGCGCTGAAACGCTCATTAGGCGTTTGGGTGGTCCCGGTCGTTAGCAAAAAACTTGCCCGATAACATGAATCCAGCAACCCGTGTTGCACAAGCCAATTGAACTCGCCGCACACTGCAGGCTGCTTTCCAACCCCCAACTTCCGGACCCTCCCCCATGCCCACCCTGTTCGACACCAACCAAGCTGGCGACCTTGAACTCGCCAACCGCATCGTTATGGCGCCGCTCACGCGCAACCGTTCGCCCGATGCTATTCCGCCCGACATCGCGCAGACCTACTATGCCCAGCGTGCCAGTGCCGGCCTGCTGATCACCGAGGCCACCGCCATCAGCCACCAGGGTCAGGGTTATTCGGACGTGCCCGGCCTGTATGGCACGGAGCAACTCGACAGCTGGAAAAAAGTCACCCAGGCGGTGCACGACAAGGGCGGCAAGATCGTGGTGCAGCTCTGGCATGTGGGCCGCGTCTCGCACACCGAACTGCAGCCCGAAGGTGGCAAGCCGGTTGCGCCGTCGGCCATCACCGCCAAAACCAAAACCGTGCTGATCAAGGACGGCGTGCCAGGCTTTGTGGACACCTCCGAGCCGCGTGCCCTGGACGCCAGCGAGCTGCCCGGCATTGTGCACAGCTACCAGGCGGCCGCACGCAATGCGGTGGACACCGCCGGTTTTGACGGCGTTGAAATTCACGGTGCCAACGGTTACCTGCTGGATCAGTTTCTCAAAAGCGGCTCCAACCAGCGCAGCGACGACTACGGTGGCAGCATAAAAAACCGCGCCCGCCTGCTGCTCGAAGTCACGCGCGCCGTCACCGACGCGATTGGCGGTGGCCGCACCGGCATACGCCTGTCACCCGTCACCCCGGCCAACGATGCTTATGACGCCGACCCGCAGCCGCTGTTTGACTACGTCATCACACAACTGGCCACGCTGAACCTGGCTTACATCCACATCATCGAGGGCGCCACCGGCGGCCCGCGCGACATCAGCGAGCGGCCGTTTGACTACGCCGCGCTCAAGGCCGCCTACCGCACAGCCGGCGGCAAGGGTGCCTGGATGGTCAACAACGGTTATGACAAGGCGCTGGCCGAAGAAGCCGTCAGCAACGGCGCCGACCTGGTGGCCTTTGGACGCCCCTACATTGCCAACCCGGACCTGGTCGAGCGCCTGCGCCTCAACGCAGCGCTCAACACGCCCGACAAATCCACCTTTTACGGTGGCCGTGAAAAGGGCTACACCGACTATCCGGCGCTGGCCTGAAGGCACCATCGCTATGTTATTGATAGCTGTCCACGAATACTGGGCGTGGGCTGCAGCCATACTTGACGCATAAAACTAGGCTGGACCGACCCCAATTGGCGCCGGCGCCTTCAGCACAATGCGCGTAAAAAGCCGCTCGTAACAGGGGTCACGCAGCCCACCGGCCAGCGGGTCCCGGTCGCGGCCAAAGGCTGCGTCCAGCTCCGCCCAGTCGGCGGCGCTCAACGCCTTCTCTGCAGCGGGCAGCAGCTGGGTTTCTTCGGTCTGCATGTGTGTGAGGTAAAAAGCCACATACATCCGCGCCGCGTCTGAAAAGGCTTCGCGCCGTGACTCGCCAATCAGCTCCCAGGCCAGCAGCAGGTGCTGCAGCTCACGCACCTTGCCCTCGCCGCTCATGTGGTCAGCCTCCAGCCGCTGGATCACCGGCATCAGGCCGGGCACGGCACGTGCCAGCCGGGGGAACAGCAGGTCCGACTCCTTCGGGTGGTGCCGCCGCTCGGGGAACTCGTCAATGTAAAACAGCATGGCGCGCACCACGTCAAAAAACCGCTCGGGCGCATCGCCGGGGCCGCGTTCGTTCATCAGCGTGAGTGAGCGCAACACCGCCGCCACGGCGGCGTGTTCGTCACGAATGATCTGCAGGGTGGCGTGGGACATGGCTGCACGATGGCACACGCCCCCGTTGGGCGTCTTGATCTAGCTCAAGGCTTGCGCAGGCGCCAGCGCTTGAGCAGCAGCGCGTTGGAGATCACACTGACGCTGGACAGCGCCATCGCCGCACCGGCCACCACCGGGCTTAAAAATCCCAGCGCCGCCAGGGGAATACCGGCCACGTTGTAGGCAAAGGCCCAGAACAGGTTTTGCCGGATCTTCATCACCGTGCGGTGCGAAATGTCGAGCGCGCCAGCCACCAGCGCCAGGTCGCCGCGCATCAGCGTGATGCCGGCGGCATGCATGGCCACGTCGGTGCCGGTGCCCATGGCCATGCCGACATCGGCCGCCGCCAGGGCGGGTGCGTCATTCACCCCGTCACCCACCATAACCACGGTATGACCACCGGTCTTCAGCTCAGCCACTTTCGCCGCTTTGTCGCCCGGCAACACTTCGGCCATCACTTCCTCGGCGCCCAGCCCCAGCCGCGCGCCCATGGCCAGTGCAGCACCCCGGTTGTCACCTGAAATCATCACCACACGAATGCCGCGTTCGCGCAGCGCCGCCAGCGCTTCTTTGGCACCTGACTTGGGTTCATCGGCAAAGGCCATCAGGGCACGGACTGCCATACCTTGCGTCACCCGCTCAACCAACACCGACAAAGTCGCGCCTTCGGCTTGCAAACGCTCGGCCTCGGGCGCCAGCGCCCCCAGCGCAACACCCAGCTCATCCATCCAGCGCAGGCTGCCAATCAGGTAGCTGCGCGTGCCGACCTCGCCCTCACTGCCACGTCCTGGTACGGCGCGCAGGCCTTCGGGTGCGGCCACGGTCATGCCGCGCTCTTGCGCCGCAGCCACCACCGCGCGGGCCAGCGGATGTTCGCTGCCGCTTTGCAGGCTGGCGGCCACTGCCAGTTGCTGCGCCTCGTCGGCGTCCGGTGCATTCACAAACGCTACAAGGCGCGGCCGGCCTACGGTCAACGTGCCGGTTTTGTCAAACGCCACGGTATCGACCTTGTGCGCAAGTTCCAGCGCCTGCGCGTCCTTGATCAAAATGCCGTTTTTCGCCGCCACACCAGTGCCGGCCATGATGGCGGCCGGCGTGGCCAGACCCAGCGCACACGGGCAGGCAATCACCAGCACCGCCACCGCATGAATCAGCGCCATCTCCAGGCCCGCACCCACCCACCACCAGCCCAGCAAGGTGGCCAGCGCAATCACCAGCACCACCGGCACAAACACCGCCGAGACCTGGTCCACCAGCCGCTGAATCGGCGCTTTGGCGGCCTGCGCATCTTCCACCAGCCGGATGATCTGGGCCAGCACACTTTCACTGCCCACCGCGCTGACCTGCAGCAGCACCCGGCCATCGCCATTGATGCTGCCGCCGGTGAGTTTGTCGCCAGGCTGCTTGGCCACCGGCAGCGGCTCGCCGGTCAGCATCGACTCATCGACCTGCGTCTGCCCGTCCTGCAGCAGCCCGTCCATCGGGATGCGCTCGCCGGGCCGCACCACCAGCCGGTCGCCCAGCAACACCTCGGCCACCGGCAAGTCGGCTTCTTCGCCGCCAGGCTGCAGCACATGCGCCAGCTCCGGGCGCAGGGCATGCAGCGCACGAATCGCCGCCGTGGTCTGGCGCTTGGCGCGCGCCTCCAGCCATTTGCCCAGCAGCACCAGCGTCACCACCACGGCCGAGGCCTCAAAGTACAGGTGCGGCATGCCGCCCGATTCAGCGCTGAGCCAGAGCCACATCGACAGGCCCCAACCGGCACTGGTGCCTATCGCCACCAGCAAATCCATATTGCCCGTCAAGGCCTTGAGCGCATGCCAGCCCGCCTTGTAAAAACGCGCGCCCAGAATGAACTGCACCGGTGTGGCCAGCAAAAACTGCTGCCAGGCCGGCAACATCCAGTGTTTGCCAAACAGGTCACCAAGCATCGGAAAAAGCAGCGGTGCTGATAGCAACAAGCCCACGGCCACCGGCAAAAAACCGGTCCAGGGCGACAGGTTTTCGGGCAGCGCCGCCTCGGGCGCGCGCGGCTCGTAGCCGGCGTTGCGCACGGCCCGGCGCAGCTGCGCATCCATCTGCGTCGAAGGGGCATACACCACCCGCGCGGATTCGGTCGCCAGGTTGACCGTGGCGTCCTGCACGCCGGGCACTTTTTTCAGGGCCTTTTCAACCCGCGACACACACGACGCGCAGGTCATGCCGCCAATGCCGATGTCCAGGGAGGAAGGAGGGGGGGAGGGGGAGGTCAAGGTCAAGAGAGTCATTGTTCGATGATTGACCTTGCCACCATGGCAAGGTCAAGCCTTGATGCAGATCAACCCCACCCGTATCAAGGGTTTGGGTTCACCCGCTTGACCTTACCATGGTGGCAAGGTTCAAGCTACAGGCTTCCATATTCAACCCACCAGGACACACCATGAACCAGATCTTTCACGTACAGGGCATGACCTGCGGCCACTGCGAGCGCGCCGTGACCCAGGCGGTCAAAACCGTCGATCCGCAGGCCGAGGTCCGCATCAACCGCGCATCAGGCCAGGTCGATGTGGTATCCGACAAGCCGCGCGAAGCCATCCTGGCCGCGATCTCCGAAGAGGGCTACGCCAGTACATGAGCTTGCCCATGAACATCGGCGAAGCGGCGCGCCAGTCCGGTGTGTCGGCCAAGATGCTGCGGCACTACGAGTCGCTGGGGCTGTTGCCGCAGGTGCAGCGCAGTGACAGCGGCTACCGCCAGTACAGCGACGCCGAGGTACACACGCTGCGTTTCATCAAACGCGCGCGCGAGCTCGGGTTTTCGATGGCAGAGATCGCCGAGCTGGTCAGCCTCTGGCAAAACCGTCGCCGCGCCAGCGCCAGCGTGCGGCGCATCGCGCAAAAACACGCCGACGAGCTGGCCCAGCGTATCGCTGACATGCAGGCGATGCAGCAGACACTGGCCCACCTGGTCCATTGCTGCCAGGGCAACGACCGGCCCGACTGCCCCATCCTCGACGACCTGGCGGGTCAACCGGCTGATAAATAACAGGGCAGAACACGGCCCTTGGTCTGCCCTTTACCAATCTTGACGCTCATTTTTTAATAGCTGTCGACGCTTTCTGGATATGGGCGGGAGGCCATCTTTGTCACCAACTGCCAGCGCCCGGATGGAGAACAGGAGACCCGCGCAACGACAAAAACTTTACGAAGTCCTCACGCTGGCGTCACGACGCCCTTACACGGGCCGCGCAAACTCACTTTCAACCTAATGCTAGTTCGGCAACAGGCCTGTCTTCCAACCGAAAGGACGCGCTCATGACTTCCGTCTTCAAACCCCTGAAATCCGTCAACACCCTGGTTTTGGCCGGCATTCTGGCCGCTGCCAGCCTGGCCGCCACGGCGCAAACCGTGGCACCTGCCGCGCCGGCAACGGCAAGCGCGCCGGACAAATCCGACCCGACAGCGGGTCACCACGACCAGCATCGCCACGACCCGGCCAAGATGCAGGCGCGTATCGCCCAGCACCAGGCCGAACTCAAGGCCAAGCTGGCCATCACGCCAGCGCAGGAAGGCGCATGGTCCGCCTACACTTCGGCCCTGCAGCCGCAAGCACCCCATGCAGTCCAGCGCCCTGATCGCACGGCAATGCGCGCCGAGGTCGAGAAACTGACCACACCCCAGCGCATTGACAAAATGAACGCGCTGCGCACCCAGCACATGGCCGAGATGAACGCTGCCTTGACCAAACGCGGCGATGCGATCAAAAGCTTCTACGCCGCTTTGAATGCCGACCAGCAAAAGGTCTTTGATGCGCAGCGCATGGGTCGCGGCGGCAAGGGCCACCCCAGCCACCACAACGGCTGAGTTGTGAACTGAAGCCCCGGCGCCACCAAGGCGCGCCGGACAGGACCCGTGCGTGTCATGACAGACCTGCGCGGGTTTTTATTTGATCCCGGTTAACCGCTTCGGCCCGCCAGCAGCGTCTGCAACTCGCCGCTGGCAATCAGTTGGTCCAGATCGCTGGCGCCACCGATCAACATGCCACGCACAAACACCATGGGCAGCGTCGGCCAGCCGGTCCACATCTTGAGCGCATTGCGCTCGCGCCAGGTGTTGAAGTAGTTGCCGTATTCAAGGTAGTGATAAGGCACGCCAGCGGCATCGAGCGCGCGGCGAGCTTTTTTGGGAAACGGGTTGATGCCCATGCCGACCACCACCACCGCATGTGCAGCGACCGCGCTTTGCACCTCCTGCACGATGGCTTGTTCGTGCCTGGCCACCTTGCCCTGAATGGCCGGATGGATGCGGGATTCGTCGAGGATGGTGCGGGGCATGTTGACTCCGTTCAAAAATAATGCGTGCCAAAGCTTAAAGGCAGAACGCCGCGAGCAGACCAAAAAAACGCCCGATCCTTGCGGAGCGGGCGTTTTTTCAAGCCCGTGGGGGCCTGGCGGTCATGTTAACGGCTTACTGTGGTGCGGTGCGTGCTGGGGTGCTGGGGCCGGAATCCATGCCTTTGCCGGTGCTGGTAGAAGCACTGTTACGCTTGGCCTGACGCGCTGCCTTGCGTTCAGCGCGCGCTGCTTTGCGCTCTGCAGCGGTCGCGGACGTTGCTTTTGCACCGCCTGGGGCCATGGCGCCGGAGACGGTCGAGTCGCCCTGCGCGCTTGCGCCGGCTTTGCTGCTGCCGGGCACTTGCGCTTTGACATCGGCACGGGTGTTGGCCGAAACGCCACCGCTGCCGGCTGGCTTGGCCGCACCAGAAGGGGTGCCGCCGCCTTGAGCGGGAGCGGCAACTTTGGCACCGGAGCTGGTGTTGATTTCGCCTTTGACTTCAGCGCGGGTGTTGGGCAGGGTGCCAGCGTCAACCGGCTTCTGTACGGTTGGGCCACCTTGGGCTGGCGTCGGGTTGGAAGTGGTTTGCGCGGTGGCAAAACCAGCGGTGGCCATCAGGGCGGCCAGCAGAATCGATTGTGTTGTCTTGTTCATCTTGTTTCCTTGAGTGTTAAAGGGGGACCCTGTGAGAGGTGTTGCTTTCTGAGCGCCCCCACAGATTTAATTTATGTTGCGCTACTCGTCGGAACTATCGGTAAAGCGGCTGGCCCGACGTAGGACGTAAGCCGTTCACGGGCAGGCCGCAATCTCTCACGGTCTGCCCTCGTTTGCTCGCGGTTTTACTGCGGTGGAGGAGAAATCTGCCCGCTCACATTGCCAGAGCCCTGAACATTCGCCCGGCCAGCAGCGCCTGCGTTACTGGCGGGCAGATTGTTCTGAATGCCTCGGTTGGCTTTGGCTGCCACGTTGCCCACTGCATTTTTGGCACGGTAGGCGCCGCTTTTAGTCGCATCGGCTGCGTTGTCCACAGCAGCTTCAACTTTGTTGCCGGTACGCTGGACTGCATTGCCCGTTCGTTTGACCGCTCTTGTCACCGTGCCGTCGCTGTTACCGGTCGCATTGTTGTTTGCGTTGGTATTTGCAGTGGTGTTTGAGCTCACAGAGCCACCCGTGCTGGCATTGGAGCGCACATCGTTGCCGATGTTGGCGTTCACGCCGGTGCGCACGCCGACACTTGTATGGGTTGTTGCGCCGGTTCCCGATGTCGCTGTGCCTGCGCCGGCATTGATGCCAACGCCTGCGCCAACAGCCACATGTGCATGGGCTGTAAAAACCAGCGTGGCACTCAAGGCCATCGCGGCGGGAAGGGATCGCATTGAAAACTTGTTCATGGTTAACTCCTGAAACTCGCTTGAACTAAAACCCATTTGCAAAGAACACTGGGGAACATCTGCAAAACCCAGTTCCGGTTGAACTTGGATGATTTGAATTTAGCGCTGTGCCGCACGCCGGCTTATCGGCTAGCCACGATCAAGCGCGTAGGACGCCGCCCTTTACAAACGCTTCATACAGGGCGCGCGGGGCGCCACCGCTGCCACGAAAAATGAGCTTACTGTCCTACAGTTGTTTTGTCGCTGTCCAAGCAACAATAGAGGCTTCCCTTTCCTGCAGTTTTATTCCTGCCGCTCCATGCTTGCTCCCCAGTCCCTTATTCAGGTCAGCCCAACGCCGTCCGTTGTCACGCCCCCCATGAACGATGCCGATGCACTTGCCGAGACGCAGGAGGTGATTGCTGCGGCGGCCCTGAGCTTTTCCCTGAAGGTGCTGACGGTCAACATCCACAAGGGTTTTACCTTCTTTAACCGCAAGTTCATCCTGCATGAACTGCGTGAAGCGGTGCGCACCGTGGGCGCGGACGTGGTGTTTCTGCAAGAAGTGACCGGCACCCATGCGCGCCATGAAAGCCGGGTCGCCAATTACCCGGCCACGCCACACTACGAGTTTCTGGCCGACAGCATCTGGCCGCAGTTTGCCTACGGCCGCAACGCGGTCTACACCAACGGGCACCACGGCAATGCCGTGTTGTCCAAATTTCCCATTGTCAGTTTTGAAAACCGCGACGTGTCCATCAGCGGGCCCGAGCGCCGCGGCCTGCTCCATTGCGTATTGCAAATTCCCGGCCGCGAGACCAACGTGCATGCGATTTGTGTGCACCTGGGGCTGGCCGAGTCGCATCGCCTCCAGCAGCTCAACATGTTGTGCGAGATGGTGCGCAATGACATACCGGCGAGCGCCCCTGTGATTGCCGCCGGCGATTTCAACGACTGGCGCCACCGCGCGCACGACGTGCTGGCGCAGGGCGCCGGCATGCACGAGGTTTTTGTGCAGGCCAATGGCAAGGCAGCGCGTACTTTCCCGGCACGTTTTCCGGTGTTGCGGCTGGACCGCATCTACGTGAGAAATGCCATCGGCCATGCACCGGTGGTGCTGCCGCCCAAGCCCTGGTCGCACCTGTCGGACCATGCGCCGCTGGCGGCCGAGATTGAACTCTGACCCACCGCCACAGGAAATATGTTGATGCGCGGACACTGGGTACCCGGCAACAAGTTCACACTGCTGGAAAACGGCGAGGGTTTTTTCCCTCGCGTGTTTGAATGCATTGCCGCCGCAGAGCGCGAAGTACTGCTTGAGACCTTCATCCTTTTTGAAGACAAGGTCGGCCAGGCCTTGCAGGAAGCCTTGCTGGTCGCGGCCGGGCGCGGTGTGCAGATCGACATCACCATTGACGGTTACGGCTCGCCCGATCTGTCGCCGGGTTATATCTCCGCGTTGACCTCGGCTGGCGTGCGGGTGCATGTGTTTGACCCCAGCCCGCGCTTGTGGGGCTACCGCACCAATTTGTTTCGCCGCATGCACCGCAAGATCGTGGTGGTGGACGGCCAGCGCTCTTTTGTCGGCGGCATCAACTATTCAGCCGACCACCTCGCCGACTTCGGACCCGAAGGCAAGCAGGACTATGCCGTGGAAATTGAAGGGCCGCTGGTCGCCGAGATCGAGCAGTTTGTGCGCGCCCAGCTTCAGCTCGGCCAGCAGCCGCCCGGTGGTCCGCTCACGCGGCTTCTCAAGCGCAAGCCGGCGATTCCGGCCCTCGGGGCACTGCCCGCCGTCGGCCATGCCCAGGCCATGCTCGTCACGCGCGACAACCGCGAGCACAAAAACGACATCGAGCGCCACTACCGCATCGCGATCCGTGGCGCGCGGCAACGCATCATCATCGCCAACGCTTATTTTTTCCCCGGCTACCGCCTGCTGCGCCAGTTGCGCAAGGCGGCCAAGCGCGGCGTGGACGTGCGGCTGATCCTGCAGGGCGAGCCCGACATGCCCATCGTCAAGATCGCGGCCAGCATGCTGTACCACCACCTGCTGGGCGCCGGCGTGAAGATTTACGAATACCGCGAGCGCCCGCTGCACGGCAAGGTGGCGCTGACCGACAACGAATGGTCCACCGTCGGCTCCAGCAATCTCGACCCGCTGAGCCTGTCACTCAACCTCGAAGCCAACGTCATCATCAAGGACCGCGACTTCAATCAGCACCTGGCCAACAAGCTTGAAAAACTGATGCAGGGAAGCTGCAAACAGATCCATGCCAGCGACCTGCCGGAATCGCGCCTGTGGGTCGGCTTGCGCAGCTTTTTTGTGTTTCACCTGCTGCGCCGCTACCCCGCCTGGTTCGGCTGGCTGCCGGCCCACCTGCCGCGCCTGACGCCGGCCGAGAAGCTGCTGGGCGAAGCGGTGGTAGATCACATCAACGAAGGCCAGGCCTCATGACAGCTACGGCGGTTGCCCCAGAGTGTCCGTCCAGGGCTGGCATCACCGGCAAGCCCTGGTGGCCCTGGCTCAAGCGCGGCGCCACGCTGGTGTTTTTTGGCCTGGTGACCTGGCTGCTGGTCGAGCAGGGCCGCGCCATCGAGTGGCAGGAGGTGTTTGCCGCACTGCGTGCGTACCCGCCGGCGCTGCTGCTGGGCGCGCTTGCATTGGGCGCCCTGAGCCTGGGCCTGTATAGCTGCTTTGACCTGCTGGGCCGCCACTACACCGGCCACACGCTGCGCGCGCCCACGGTGATGCTGGTGACCTTCATCAGTTATGTGTTCAACCTCAACCTGGGCTCGCTGGTGGGCGGCGTCGCCTTTCGCTACCGGCTGTATTCCCGGTTGAAGCTGGACACGGCGACCATCACCCGGGTGTTGACGCTGAGCATGCTGACGAATTGGATCGGTTACCTGTTCGTCGGTGGCCTGGTCTTCGGCTTTTACACGCCGGAGCTGCCGCCGGGCTGGAAAATCGGCACGCGCGGCCTGCAGGTCCTGGGCTTTGTGCTGCTGGCCGGGGCGGTGGCCTACCTGCTGCTGTGCGCGCTGTCGCGCCAGCGCAGCTTCACCCTGCGCGGCCACCGTCTTGACCTTCCCTCCGGCAGGCTGGCCGTGCTGCAGGTGGCCATGGGTGCGGCCAACTGGTTGATCATGAGTGGCCTGGTGTTTTTGCTGTTGCAGCAAAAAATTGCGTTCCCCACCGTGGCCGGTGTGCTGCTGGTGGCCGCCGTGGCGGGCGTGATCGCCCATGTGCCGGCCGGCCTGGGTGTGCTGGAAGCGGTATTTGTCGCCTTGTTGTCGCACGAGATGCCGACCCACCAGCTACTGGCCGCCCTGGTGGCCTACCGGGTCATCTATTACCTGGTGCCTTTGGTCATTGCCACGTTGCTTTACCTGGTCACTGAAGCGCGGGCCAAACAATTGACCACCTCCGTCGATGACGCAGACGCGGCCGCTTGACCTTCAGCCGCGAGCCGTCTGCAGCAGATCCCGCATCCGCATTGCCTCGCGCCGCGCCGCCTCGGCGAAATCATCGCCCGATGACGCGTAAATGATGGAGCGCGAGGAGTTGACGATGATCGGTGCGCCGGGCCGCCAGCCGGCCTTGACGGTGGCCACCGCATCGCCGCCCTGCGCGCCGACGCCGGGAATCAGCAGCGGCAAGGTTGGCGCGACCAAACGCACGCGTTCGATTTCGGCCGGGTAGGTTGCACCAACCACCAGGCCCAACTGGCCGTTGAGGTTCCACGGGCCCTGCGCCAGGCGTGCCACATGTTCGTACAGCAGCGGCTGGCCTTCCACTGAAGCAAAACGCTGGCTCTGCAAGTCGTCGCCGCCGGGGTTGGAGGTGCGGCATAGTAGAAACGCGCCCTTGCCTTCGTGCTTCAAATAAGGCGCGACCGAATCAAAGCCCATGAAGGGCGACAGCGTCACCGCGTCGGCGCCGTAACGCTCGAAGGCCTCGACCGCGTACTGCTCGGCGGTACTGCCGATGTCACCGCGTTTGGCGTCGAGGATGATGGGCACCTGCGGCGCGACGCGGCGCATGTGTTCCATCAGGCGCTCGAGCTGGCCTTCGGCGCGGTGCGCGGCGAAGTAGGCGATCTGCGGCTTGAAGGCAATTGACAGATCGGCCGTGGCGTCGACAATCGCGGCGCAAAAGTCGTAGATCTTGTTCGAGTCGCCCTTGTAGCGGCCAGGAAACTTCAGCGGGTCCGGGTCCAGCCCCACGCAGAGCATCGATTGGTTCTGGCGCTCTGCCGCGCCCAGCATCTCGAGAAAAGTCATGAAGCATTTTAAGGCCCCCACGGTCGCTTACTGCGTGTAGCTCCCTGCCTCGGGGGGCCCTGCGCCTGCGGCGCCGGCAAAGCCGGACCTGCGGCCCCTGCTTGAACAGAGGTGCCTTCGTGGACGCCTCTTTTGATCTGTTTCTCCTGAGCTTGTCGGAGTGTCGAAGGATGCGACCCAAGGGGCACTGCAAGATTTCCCCGCTGCCCGGACAATAGCGGCACCTTTCACCCTCCTGCCTTCCCGCATGCAACTCTCCCAACGCCAACTCATCATCCTGGTCCTGCTGACGCTGGCCTGGGGCTTCAACTGGCCGGTCATGAAGCTGGGCATTGCCGACTTTCCCCCGCTGACCTTTCGCGCACTGTCGATCTGGCTGGGGCTGCCGGTGCTGGGCCTGGCGATGGTGGTGATGAAGGTGCCGTTTTTTGTGCCGCGCGACAGGTTCCGCGAGCTGTTCTGGCTGGCCTTTGCCAACATGTTTGTCTGGCATGCGCTGATCATCGTTGCGCTCAAACACCTGAGCAGCGGCCGCGCCGCCATTCTCGGCTACACCATGCCGATTTTTTCAGCGCTGCTGGGCGCCTGGTTTTTCGGCAACAAGCTGACAGCGCGCAGTTGGGTCGGCGTGGGCGCGGCGGCGCTTGGCGTATCGCTGCTGCTGTGGCACGAGCTGACCAACCTCAGTGGCGCGCCGCTGGCCGTGCTGTGTGCGCTGATAGGCGCGGCGACTTGGGCCCTAGGCACGCACAAGCTGCGCAACACCACCATGCCGGTGGCCACGCTGACCATTTCTTTCTGGATGACGGCCATGACAGCGGTGGTGCTGAGCGTGCTCAGCCTGCTGTTCGAAGTGCCGCAATGGAAAGCGCCCAGCGTCGCCACCTGGTGGTCGATTGGCTACAACGCTGTGCTGATTTTCGGTTTTGCACACGCCGCCTGGTACTTCCTGGCGCGCAGCCTGCCCCCCGTGGCCTCATCGCTGAGCGTGATGATGATTCCCATCCTGGGCGTGTTCTCGGGCGCGCTGGGTCTGGGCGAGGTGCTGCACTGGCAAGACTGGGCTGCGGTCGTGCTGATGGTGGTGGCGATTGCTTCGGTGCTGGTGCCAGGACGGGCGGCGGACAAGTGAACTCGCGCTGAGGGCGGCCGCTCCCCCTCTTCACCAGCCGGGGCCGCGGGTCCGGCTTTGCCGGCCCGCAGGCGCAGCGGCCCCCTCGGGGCTGGTGCCTGCGGCTCCGAACCTGCTTGAGCAGGTTTGGACAGGGATCAGAAGCGAAGCCTCTGGCGAGCGGCGGCCTGCAAGGTGCAGGGAGTTACGCGGAGCGAACGACCGTGGGGGCCACACTCATCGCCAGGCACAAATCGTCCCAGGCCTTGGCCTTGTCGCCGAGGCTGCGCAGCAGATAGGCCGGGTGGTAGCTCACCACCACCGGCACACCGAGGTAGTTGTGCACCTGGCCGCGCAGCTTGCCGAGCGGGATTTTCTGCACTTCGGGCACGCTGTCCTGCAGCAGCGACTGCGCCGCGAACTTGCCCAGCGCGAGAATGATTTTTGGTTGCAACAATTCGACTTGGCGTTTCAGGTAAGGCGCGCACTGCGCAACTTCCGCAGGGTCCGGGTTGCGATTCGCCGGCGGGCGACACTTGAGCACATTGGTGATGAAGATATTTTTAGCCACACCGGGCCGGGCCGCGTCATCGTTGCCGCGCTGCAGCCGCATCGCCAGCAGCATGTTGTCGAGCAGCTTGCCGGCCTGGCCGACAAAAGGTTCACCGGCGATGTCCTCGTTTTCACCGGGCGCTTCGCCGACGATCAGCCAGTCCACGGCCGGTGCGGCGTCCCCAGCGACGGGGCCGACGCCAAACACGGTGTTTTTGCGGCTGGTGCACAGCGCGCAGGCGCGGCAGCCGGCCACTGCGGCCTGCAAGGCTGGCCAGGCCATCAGCTCGATACCGGCCGGGCGCGGCTGCAGGCCGGGCGCGCGTGCAACGGTGGGCACCGGCGCCGCCTGAGGCGCGCGGGCGGCCGCGACCTGCGGACGCTGGGGTTCAGCATCAAATCGGGCCTCAGCCCTTGACGGACGGACGTGATTAGCTACTGAATTCATAGCAACCGAAAGATCGGACGCAGCCACCACAGGCGGCGCTTGCCAGATACGCACACCCATCTCGCGGAGCATGGCGCGCTGGCGTTTGTCGAGGTCCAGGCTCATGACAGGCCCAAGCTCATGACCACTGCGTCTTCACGCTGGCCGTTGGCCGCTGGGTAATACTGGCGGCGCGTGCCGACATGGCGAAAGCCGTAATGCGCGTACACGGCGCGCGCGCGCTCATTGCTCACGCGCACTTCCAGCCACAGCCACAAGGCGCCCTGGCTGCGCGACCAGAGCACCAGCGCGTCGAGCATCACGCGGGCCCAGCCCTGGCGCTGGTGTTCGGGTGCGACGGTGATGTTGAGCAGGTGCACCTCGTCCACCCCCTTCATCGCCACAAAATAACCGAGCAATTCGCTGTCGCCATCGGGCCCGGCGGCCAGCAACTGCGCCTGGTAGCCGGCGTTGAGCGAGTCGCTGAAGTTGCCCCGGCTCCAGGGGTGGTCGTAGGCGCTTTGCTCCACCCGCAGCACCGCATCGAACCATGACGCGGTCATCGGCTCGAAACGGGCTTCGAAGGGTTGCAGAACAGCGTTCATTGGATAAGCTCCGCCCTGCGGGCTGCGGTATTCGCCTTGGGAACGGCCCGGCGGCTCATGGTGGGGTGGCGAGCGCGGCCCGGGCCTTGACCCTGGCGCGCTCTTCGGTGGTCAATGCTACTTTATCGCGCACATACAGCGGCAGCGCCTGCGCCGCGTCCACCCCGTGACCGGCCGCCAGCAGCGCCGGCGCCAGCCGCAGCATGGCGCTGGCCGTGGGCAGGGCTTCAACACACTGCGCCGCCGGCCAGGCCGGCAGGCGGCCTGCGTACACCTTGAACACATTGCCGGCCAGCAGGGTGTCGGCCGTGCACGGTACCAAGGCCTCGGGCCGGCGCAGCGTGCAGGTGTCCAGCGCCGCCCAGGCGCCGGCGGCCCAGGCAAAACGCTGCACATACATCTCGTCCATGCGGGCATCGAGCAGCGTCGTGAGCTGCAACGCATCCGCGCCCGGCTGGTACTGGAAGCGCGCTTCTTCGGCGACCGCCAGCAGCGTATCCAGCGGCAGCACCGGCAGCTTCGTGCCCAGCGCCAGGCCTTGCGCGACCGAGCAGGCGGTGCGCAGTCCGGTGAAGGAACCGGGCCCACGGCCGAACACCAGCGCATCGAGCCCGTCCAGCCTCAAACCGGCTTGCGCCAGCAGGTCCAGGATGGTCGGGATCAGCGTGCGGGACGCCTGCGCGCCGCCGGGGCCGCTGTGCTGCCAGACATGATTGCCGTCGGTCAGCGCCACCGACAGGATCTCGGTGCTGGTGTCGAAGGCCAGGAGTTTCATGGAGTTCACAGTCAAATCAGGCCTTGGCCCTTGTGGGACGGGCATAAACAGCTCTCATTTAGATAGCAAAACAAGCCTATTTTTTAGCAATAAAAGAGATATCTTGACTGAGATGAGTAAATTTACAATACTGAGTAAATTTACTCATAATCAATTATGACTTTTCAGCGCGCCCAAGTCCAAGAACTTCGCAAAAGATTTGGTGAGGCGTCACGCTTCATCACCATCGTCGCTGGACCCCGGCAGGTAGGAAAAACGACCTTGGTACATGCCGCGCTTGCGGATATTGACCATGAGTTTATCGCCGTTGATCAATATGAAGAGTTGGCACCACGCTCTTTTGGCAGCTACGGCGAAACCAGCGCCGAACCCACCGGCGAAATCAGGGACGCCGCATGGTTGATTCGCAAATGGCAGTTCGCCCGAGAGCAGTACAAACAGAAGAATGCAGATAACCCTGACAAGGCTTTTGCGCTCGTCTTTGACGAGATCCAAAAAATCCCTCGTTGGTCTGAAATAGTCAAAGGCCTGTGGGACGCCGACCGGGCTGCTGGGTTGGATATGCACGTGGTGTTGCTTGGCAGCTCGCCGATTCTGATGCAGAAAGGCCTGACCGAAAGCCTGACAGGGCGGTATGAGTTGATACCTGTCACGCACTGGTCTTTTCAGGAAATGCATGAGGCCTTCGACTTCACGCTCAACGAGTATTTTTTCTTTGGTGGCTATCCGGGCAGCGCGCCCCTTATTCGCGACGAAGGCCGCTGGCGCAACTACGTGCTGGCAAGTTTGGTGCAGCCCAGCATAGACACCGACATCCTGCAAATGGTGCGGGTGGACAAACCCGCGCTGCTCAAACAGCTCTTTACCTTGGGCAGCAGTTACTCGGGGCAAATACTTGCACTCGGCAAGGTGAAAGGCCAACTCGATGGCGCGGGAAACGAAACCACCCTGGCAGGCTACCTCGACCTGCTCGGCAATGCGGGCTTGCTCATGGGTCTGCACAAATACCACCGGGGCGTGGCACGGCAACGCGCGTCACCACCCAAGTTCAACGTCTTGAATACGGCGCTCATGTCGAGCGCCACGCCTTACACGTTTGCCGAAGCCCAGGCTGATCGCTCGTTCTGGGGGCGGCTTGTAGAAAGCTCTGTGGGTGCGCATTTGTGCAATACAGCCACAAGCAATGAAAAAGTTCACTACTGGCGTGAGAGCCCCCATGAAGTGGACTTCGTCATCTCGGATGCGAACCGGCTAGCCGCCATTGAAGTTAAAAGCGGAGCCAACTACGGCAGGTTGTACGGTCTGGACGCATTTGCGCAGCAGCACAAAGATTGCCGGAGCTTGCTGGTAGGTGCAGGCGGCGTGGAATTGACGGAATTTCTGTCGTATCCATTAGCCCACTGGCTGGAACATACATGAGCGCCAGCATCGATCCCGCGCAAAATCGCTTGCCCATTGAGCGCAGAGTGCGTGTGCGCCAGTCCGACGGCGCCCTGTCAGCACCTGAGCCCATCAGCCATTTCAGCGCAGTGCGTGCCTGGGTATTGATAGGAAACCCGGGCGCCGGGAAAACAGACGCATTTAAGGAGCGCAGTGCAGCGGAGGGCGGTGACTACATCACCGCCCGCAATTTCGTGGATTTAGAGCAATCCCCCACTGTCTCGCTTCTTTTTGTTGATGGCCTCGACGAAATTGCAGCCGGCAATGCGTTGGGCTTTACGGCACTCGGTCAGATGCGCACCAAACTGCAAAGAATGGGTACACCCAAGTTCCGTATCTCCTGCCGGGAAGCGGATTGGCGCGGCAGTACAGACAGCGAGGCACTGCGACATTTGGTAGGTGAAAAAGATTTCCTGGAACTGCACCTTGAACCCTTAAACAGCCAAGAAGTTGAGGAGCTGATCGCTCACTGGCAACCCTCAAGCGCGCAAAAAGCCGCGGACTTCATCAAGGAAGCAGAAAAGCACAACCTCGACGGACTGCTGGACAACCCCCAAACTTTGCGCATGCTGGTGGAAGCAACGGCCAGTGGCTGGCCCGCGAATAAAACGCAAACCTACCAAATGGCCTGCGCAAAACTTATGCGAGAACATAACGATCAGTGGCTTGCAGTCACACGAGAGGACGCCCACCCAGACGACGAGCTTCTTCAGGCCGCTGGCTATTTGTGCTCCCTCATGCTGCTCTCGGGCGGCGCTTCCTTGGCGCTTCAAAGACCAGGCAACAAGCAAAAGGATGTGCTTTCTCTACCTCAATTGCGCAGCAACGAATCCGCCCCAGACATCGGACTTTGCCGCGCGGCACTTCACACCCGGCTCTTCAGAGGCAATGGCAGTGGTGAATTTTTTCCAGTTCACCGCACCGTGGCCGAGTACTTGGCGGCCCAATACATTGCCAAGCGGATCAACGCAGGCCTGCCTTCAAAACGCGTATTGGCACTGATGTTGGGTGAAGACGCTGGCGTTGTGCCTGAGTTGCGGGGTCTGCATGCCTGGCTTGCTGCAACTGCGACAGGGAATCTGCGCATGGAGTTCATAGACCGTGATCCGCTGGGCGTAATTCTCAACGGCGACGTGCAAAGTTTCACGCGTTCAGAAAAACTGCGAGTACTCGACGCACTGAGCAACGAGGCGAAGCGCTACATCTACTTCCGAAGCCAGAATTGGGTCAGCCAGCCCTTCGGTGCATTGGCCACCGCGGACATGGAAGGAGATTTTCGGAGTTTGCTACGTTCGAGCGACCGCAGCCCCGCTCATATGGCATTGATCGATTGCGTACTGGACGCGATCGCCCATGGGCAGCGGATGCCTGGACTCAATGCAGAACTGGAGAAAGTTGTCCGAGACACAAGTTACTGGCCAGGCTCACGGACAGAGGCTTTGCGGATTCTTATCGCATTTGATCGCCGGGATGATAAATGGTCGATTTCCAGAACATTGCTGGAAGATATTCACGCCGGCATAGTGGAAGACAGCGAGGATGAATTGCTTGGCACCTTGCTTTTGGCTATGTATCCCGGCCAACTGTCACCCGCAGAAATATGGTCTCACTTCAGAAAACCGAAATCCAATGCACTGTTAGGGTCCTACTGGCGGTTTTGGCATGACTTGCCTGGAAAGAGCGCGCCCGACGATGACATCCCCATCTTGCTCGACGCCATCATCGCCCGCAGTTACCAGCTAAGCAACCAACACGACCATTTGAGATCTGCCAGGATTGTTGGAGAGCTACTTGTAAAGGGAGTTCGCCAAGTTGGATCGATGTTGACCATATCGCATCTTTACCAATGGCTGTCTCTGGGACTAGGTCCGCACTATCACTCTCCGCTAGAACAAGAGCACAAAGAAGCGCTTGGAGAATGGCTTAAAAATCATCCTGCCAAGTACAAGGCGCTTTTCGAGTTCGGCCTATATCTCGAACTCGAAACCAAGAAATCGGGAATGAGTTTGATATGGCCCGTTCGCCGTCATCTCTATGATGCCCCCATGCCTCACGACGCAGACAATTGGTATTTGTCTTTGGCGAAAAAATCCCCCCACAAAGAATTGCGCAGGGAGCTTGTTGCAGAAGCCTTTCATCTGACGGAGGTCAAGAGAGGGGCCGATGACGCCCTTCAATTAATTGAGGTGTGGCGGGTGACCCATCCGGATGATGCCACCTGGGTCGACGAGTTTTTGCAACGCCCATATCCCCGGCAAGGTCTTGATCAGGAAAGCATTGACCTGGAAATTGAGTATAAAAATAGAACTCGCGAAGAGGAGCAACAAAAGCTTGCTTTTTTTCAACGAACGCTTCCCGGTTTCCTCGAAGGACCTGCGGACCTGGGAGCCTTGATTGAAATCAGCAACGCCTATCTCAATTTCTTTCACCATTCCAATGAAACGACTCCAGATACACGCCTGCTGGAGCTATTGAATCAAAACCAGGAATGGAGGGAGCTGGCTTTGCATGGTTTGCGCCAATGCCTATTCCGCAAAGACTTGCCAACCGCCAGCGATATCGTCGAACTCAATGCCCAAGGCCGCCGCTACAACTTAGCCACGCCCTGCATGGCAGCCATGGCGTTACGTTGGGCAGAAAATTCAGCCACGGCCTTGGAACTGCCCGACCCAGTCATCGAGACGATGGTCGCATTTCGCCTGACCAACGACTACGACACGACGCCGGAATGGTTCAAGCGTCTGACCACTACGCGCCCCGACATTCTCGCGCTCGTTATGGGGCCGTTGATCAATGCGCAAGTCACGGCCAAAAAGGAACACGTCGATGGCCTGTACGCGCTTGCGCATGACGCTGACTATGCAGAAATTGCGAAGCTCATCACGCCCGCGCTTCTCAAAAATTTCCCCAGCAAGGCACACAATAAGCAATTGAAAAGCCTGCGCTTGCTGATCGTTTCGCTCATGACCAGTCTGGACAAACCCGTCCAACTGGAAATCATTGCTGACAAACTTGGGGGTAAACCAAGCGATGTTGCACAGCACGTTTACTGGTTCACGGCAGGTCTGCAGGCGGCGCCCGACCTCTACCTCAATACCGCCAGACAATACATCGCCCATACCCAAACTCGAATCAGTCATCTGATTGAGCTTGTACATGAACAACGAGAGAGGGAGGGCTCAAGAATCGCGCTGCCTGTGGCGGCACTTGAGTTTTTGATTGAAATTCTCGGGCCGCGATGCACTCCGCGATGGCCAAATCAATCTGGTTGGGTATCTCCTGCCATGGAGTTGGGCCGGTACGTGGAGGGGCTTATCTCGACGCTTGCCGGCAATCATGATGACGACGCCATGCAGGCCCTTGCCGCGCTGCTGCAGCATAAAACTCTGAAGCAATGGGAAGACTCCCTGCGCCGCGCAATGTTTGACCAGAGGTTGACCAGACGGAAAGCGTCGTTCCAACCCGCATCGGTGACGAAGGTCTCCTCCACATTGGCCAACCTGACGCCTGCGAATGCCGCCGACTTGTGGGCACTGACGCTTGATCATCTACAGCAGCTCGCACACGAAATCCGGAATGGCAACACCAATGGATACCGCCAATATTGGGCTGGCGGCAAGTCCAAGCTGGAAGACGAATGCCGTGACAACCTGTTGTTTGCACTCCGGCCGCGCCTTTCCCCGTTGTCGGTCAGCGCAGAGCCGGAAGGCCGCTACGCCGACGAAAAATGCGCAGATATCAAGGTTTCATCACAGGGTTATCACATCCCTATCGAAATCAAACGCGAGATGCACAGGGGCTTGTGGAGCGCCATCTCCAACCAGTTGATTGCCAGATACACGCGGGAACTGGCATCGGACGGCTACGGCATTTTTCTCGTGTTCTGGTTTGGTGGAACGGGCCAACCAGTGGCTGGCGACGGCGGAACAAAACCCAAGACTGCCAGTGAGTTGCAAGAAAGGCTGCAGCGAACCGTGCCGGCAGGTTATGAAAACAAAATCACCGTCTTGGTCGTTGATTGCTCCTTAAGACCAGCGGGGAAGGTCAGGTAGCAAATCAGGCCTTGGCCCTTGTAGGACGGGCGCCATCAGCTATTAAATCAGGAGCAACCACCGACGCACGCTGCGCCTGCATAGGCACGCCAAACACAATGCCGACCGTCACCAGCGCCAGCCCGGCCAGCAAATTCCAGTGCAGCGGCTCGCCGAGGAAAAACACCGCCCCGAGTGCCGACAGCCCCGGCACCACGGCGGTGATCATGGTCGAGCGCACCGGGCCGAAATACTGGACCATCTTGGTGAAGGTGATGCCCGAGACCACCACTGAGCCCAGCAGGCAGATGTCCAGCGAGCACGCCCACAGTCTTGGGGGAAAAACGCATGCCCCGATTATCCGGGCAAGTCGCAAGGACCGGACTCACACAGATAATCAGTCATGCTTGTGAATTTCCTTTCCGCCCGGCTGCTGCTGGCCACCGCTCTGGTCCTGCTGCCGGCCTGGGCGCTGGCCCAGAAGGCCCCGGCCGCCGTCAAATCGCCCAAACCGGTGCTGCCGGCGGCGATCAGCAAGGCCCTGACCCGCGCCCAGGTCCCGACGGATGCCGTGACCCTGCTGGTGGTCGACGCCACTGGCAAGGCGCCGCCGCGCCTAGCCCATCGGGCCGGCGAACCGATGAACCCGGCCTCGGTCATGAAGCTGGTGACCACCTATGCGGCGCTGGACCTGCTGGGGCCCGAGTTCACCTGGAACACCCGCGTGCTGATGGACGGCAGCATGTCCGACGGCGTGTTACACGGCAACCTGATCGTGCGCGGCGGCGGCGACCCCAAGATGGTAGTAGAGCGCCTGCAGGCGCTGCTGGCACAGGTGCAGTACAGCGGCGTCAAGGTGGTGCGCGGCGACATCGTGCTGGACCGCAGCGCCTTCCAGACATCGGCCCAGGACGCGGGCGAGTTTGACGGCGAGCCGCTGCGGCCCTACAACGCCAGCCCGGACGCGCTGCTGATCAACTTCAAATCGCTGGTGATGCGTTTCACGCCCGATCCACTGAACAATCGGGCGCTGGTGGCAGTCGAGCCGCCGCTGGCCGGCATCGTGATTGACGACAGTGTGCCGCTGGCGCGCGTGGCGCGCTGCGGCGACTGGCGCAGCGAGCTGCGTGCCAGCGTCGACAACCCGAACCGGCTGCAGTTCAGCGGCAGTTATTCGGTCGCCTGCGGTGAACGCGTCTGGCCCAGCGCCTATGCCGAGCCCGCGAGTTTTGCGGCGCGCGCGCTCGAGGGTTCCTGGCGCGCCCTGGGCGGGCTGCTGACCGGCACAGTGCGCGACGCCACGGCCGGCGAGCTGGCGCTGCTGCGTGCGCGCGGCACGCTCTCTGGCGAGAAACCTCCGCTGCGCCTGGATGCGCCCTCGCTGCCGCTGCGCGAGATCGTGCGCGACGTCAACAAGTATTCCAACAACGTGATGGCCAGGCACCTGTTTCTGAGCCTGAGCCGCCAGCGGGACGGGCAGCTTGACCAGGCCTCGCCCGAGACCGGCCGCGCGGCGCTGGCCGCCTGGTGGAAAAAATTGCTGCCGCAGCAGCCCGCACCGGTGATGGACAACGGCTCCGGCCTGAGCCGCATCGAACGGGTCACGGCCAATGGCCTGGCGGCGATGCTGCAACACGCCGCGCAAAGCCGCGTCGCCCAGGACCTGCTCGACTCACTGCCGGTCGCCGGCATGGACGCCACCATGCGCGAGCGCGCCAAAAATGTCGCTGGCCAAGCCTTCATCAAGACCGGCTCGTTGCGCGACGTGACGGCGGTCGCAGGTTATGCCAACGGTGCCAGCGGCGCGCGCTACATCGTGGTCGGCATGGTCAACCACCCGAATGCCGGAGCGGCGCGGCCTGCGCTGGACGCCTTGATCCAGTGGGCCGTGCAGGAGCGCTGAGACTTCAAAACGCATTCAAGCGCTCCGGATGGGATAGCTGCTTGCTACTGATGGCCTACTTTGCCCGCGAAACCTGAGCAGCACCGGACTGGGCGTCGGCAATTGCTGAAGCCGTAAAACTGGCGCGGCGCGTGTTGCCGGCTTTGACCGCCCAGTGCGTGCCCCGGTCTGACACCGAGACGTTGCCGTAAGTGCTCACAGGCTGGCCGGTGTAACGCGACTTCGGCAGCAGCCAGACCATTTCTTCGAGGCTATGGAGGTGGCTGGCTTCAAACAGCGACGTACCCGCCGCATCGCGCTGCTCGGTCCAGACGACCGCCTGCCGCATGGTCATGAAATCGGCCAGCCGTGTCATGGTGTACCAGCGAAACTGTTCAGGACCTTTTGCCTTGGCGTAAGCCAGCAAATCCTGCAGCACATCGGGCCAGACATTGGCGCCATTGGGGTGCATGTAGATCATCCGGGTGGTGTTGTGATTCACCGCAAAATCCACTGAATCGCGGTACCAGTCGATGACTTCCTGTTTGGGTACTTTGTTGACCTGAAACTCTTCGAAAGTGGCGTAGCGCCCCGCCGGTGTGACGGGAAAAACCCACAAGCCCGGGTTGCGCAGTTGGCCCTCGCGGTACTGCCGGGTAGGCCCCAAGCCGGTATGGCCGCCAAAATAAACGGCCACCACACCTTGCTGCTCCAGCCAGTCCATGGCCCAGGTCGGGTTGTTGCCCACAGGGGGTGAATACTGCCGCATGGGTGGGCCAAAGGTCGAATCGATGAACGCCCTGATTTTTTGAACCAGTGGCAGAAAACTGCTGGGAACCACTGGCGGTGTTGAAGTCGTCAGCCCCAAATAGGGCCGCAAGGCGTGGCTCACGGTGTTCCTGATGGAGGCCACGTTCTGCTCCAGATAGGGGAGGAACGTGGCACGGTTGGACTCGTTGACATTGAGTCCGTAGTAGTCGTGATTCCAGCCGCCGTGGCTGCCGATGGCGTGTCCTTTTTTGGCAAAGCGCCGCAAGATATCCTGCGCGACCGGGTTGTTGTCCAGGTTCCAGCCTTTGCCGTCTCCCACAGTCACCGCGTCAGGACCGGCCGTCATGTCGATAGAAAACGGCCCGTCGTCGAAGATGCCGAGTTTCTCCAGCGTCAGGGTCGGTTGCTGTGCGGTGAACGAGTCTAGGTGCCAGTCCAGCGTCAGTCCGGGCACGGCATTGGGCACGGGCGACAGTCGCGCCAACTGCAGGACATTGTGTGCAAAGTAGTGCAGAAAGCCGTGCAGCGGCAAACCATCGGTGCGCGCCACCTTGAGATAAGTCAAGGGCAGATTCACAAACAGCACCTGCCCGCGCCCGACTTTGTTCAGCCCTGCCACCAGGCCGGCCTGCGGCGATGTCGCCAGCGTCTTGCCAGTGAAGGCGCCGCGCGTGACAAAGCTCGAATACTTCAACTCTCCCAAAAGGTAGCCGCTGTAAGTTTCCAGAACGTCCCCAGGCATGGGGGCGCTTGGCAAGCCGCTGCCCGCTGACGCGGGCGGCGTGCTCTCGGCCAGGTAAGTGGTGGGGGTGTCAACTGCTGCTGTTGCGGCGGGCGCGGGAGGAGCCGTTGCCGAAACTGTTGCGAGGGCTGCATCGCGGTTGGCGTCTGCGACATACGCAATGGACTTGCCCGGCGGGACCTGCAGCGCGCGCATGGTGCTTCGCATGGCGGTCACCGGCCCTATTGCGGTACTTTGTTCACGCAGCGCGTGGTAGAGCCCATAGTCCACGCCGGCCAGGTCGCTCAACCTTGCACTGGGAATGGCGTAGGTTGGTTTTTGGTTGCCGTCCAGTGCGAAGATGCCAAAATCGTGAACCAGCAGGGTGTTGCCTCCCGCCGAGGTGTAGTCGCGCACTGCCTTGAGCAAGGCCTCGGTGGCGATGGGGTGCAGCACGTCGGGCAACACGAGTCCCCCGTACTTGAGGGCTGCGGGCCCGAGAGCCATGAATTCGCTGTCGGTCACAGGCTGCAATCGCAGGCCGTCTTCAGAGGCAGCATCTATCCATGCAGTCACTTCGGGTGAAACCAGTTGCTGGCCGTCCGGGACCAGCAGCATCAGCAGGCCAGGGTCGGCGACCTCCGGTAGTTTGTCAGCCACAGGCGGCCGGCCGTTCTCTGGCGCGCCGGCCAGAGTGTTTTGCTCCGCGCAACCGCCCAAGGCTGCTGTCAGCAGCACTGAGAAAAAGCAGATCAGGACGGTGTTACGGGAAGAGCGGAAAAGTGTGAACAGGGGCGGAAAATGCATTGGAGGCAAACGCAGTCATGGATGTCGAACGCGCGGTGGCCCTCCATCTTGCGCAAATATCTCTCAACCCTAACCGCGCACTATTTCAAGTCACGGGCGGATGGGAGGCCACACTTGTAGGACATCACGCCGTAAAAGCTCATAGTTGCAGGGTGCGGGCCGCCTCCAGGTGCGCCTTGACCCGTTGTGCCAGCGCAATGCGCCAAAGTTGATGGTGCTGGGCTCGGCCAGAAAAACGCAGGGTGATCAAGGACATGGCAACTCCGGCCCATCAGGGCGTCCAGAGGGCGGCCGTGGCACCGGGCGACAAGGCGTCCAGGCGTTGGTGCATCAGGGCAAACCACAGCGGCGGCAACATCGCCAGCATCAGGCAGCCCGCGTAACCGGTGGGCAACTGCGGGCCGGGCAAGGCAGCCAGGGTGGGATACGGTTTCCACGCGTGCATGTGGTGGTCAGAGTGGCGCTGGTTGGCCAACAGCGCGTTGCTGAGCACATGGTCGGCGTTCCAGGCGTGGTTCAGGCCGAAAGCCTCGCGCCGCCCGCCTTCGCTGTTTCGGCGCAGGCCGTAATGCTCGATGTAGTTCACGACCTCCAGCAACAGAAAAGCGACGACCGATTGCAGTGCGAAAAATGCTATGAATTTAATAGCTGTTTGCGCAGGCAGGTAAAGGGCTGGCAGCACAAAAAGCATCAAGAAAGCGGCTGTGCTCCAGGCCAGCGGGCTGCGCAGCCAGGTGCTTTTGAACTGGGCAATACGCTGGGCTTCCAGTTGCCAGCCGCTAGCCAGGCTGCCCCAGAGGGTGCGCGGCAAAAACCGGTACAGGCTTTCACCCCGGCGCGCCGACGCCGGGTCTTCCTGTGTGGCGGCGCGCGGGTGGTGGCCCCGGTAGTGCTCGACCATGAAGTGGCCGTAACAAACGCTGCTCATCAGTACCCAGGCGCAAAAACGGTCCAGCTTTGATTTGCTGTGGCCCAGCTCGTGCGCAAAGGTGATGCCCTGCGAGCCGGTGATAAAGCCCACACTGAAGGCCAGGCCCAGCACGGTCGGCCAGTCGGACTGAACGGCGGCATAAGCGCCCAGCGTGATCAGCGCCAGTTGCAGCAACACATACAGCCGAAGCAGCCACTGAAACCAGGCCAGGCGGCTGTTGTCGGCAGCAAGCGCCGCGGGCGAGGTTTTCCCGCCAGGCAGCAGGGCATCGAGCAGCGCAATGCCGCCCCAGACGGCGAAGGTCCAGAAGGCGGCCTGGGCGGGCGCGTGGGCAATGCTATACAGCGTCAGCAGCGGCAACAGCCACGCCAGCAAAAAGCGGAGATCGGACGGGCGCATGGCGGCTACTTTCTCATGCCGGGCGGTGCGTGGCAAGTTTTCCAGGGCCCGGATTCAGGACTGGAGCAGCCGCTTCAGGTAACGCCCGGTGTGGCTGCCGGGGTTGGCCGCGATGTCTTCGGGCGTGCCCACACCGACCACACTGCCGCCGCCGGCGCCGCCTTCTGGCCCCATGTCGATCAGCCAGTCGGCGGTTTTGATGACGTCCAGGTTGTGCTCAATCACCACAATGGTGTTGCCGGCGTCGCGCAGCTGGTGCAGCACCTTGAGCAGCAGGGCTATGTCGGCAAAATGCAGGCCGGTGGTCGGCTCGTCCAGGATGTAGAGCGTGCGGCCGGTGTCGCGTTTGGACAGCTCCAGCGCCAGCTTGACACGCTGCGCCTCGCCGCCCGACAGTGTGGTTGCGGCCTGGCCGAGCTTGATGTAACTCAGGCCCACATCCAGCAAGGTGTGCAGCTTGCGCGCGATCACCGGCACCGCCTTGAAAAACTCGGCAGCGGCTTCGACCGTGAGGTCGAGCATCTGCGCGATGTTTTTCCCCTTGTACTGCACCTCCAGCGTCTCGCGGTTGTAACGCATGCCGCGGCAAGCGTCGCAGGGCACATAGACATCGGGCAAAAAATGCATCTCGACCTTGACCACGCCGTCACCCTGGCAGGCCTCGCAGCGGCCGCCGGCCACGTTGAAGCTGAAGCGCCCCGGCCCATAGCCGCGTTCACGCGCGGTGTTCATCTCGGCCATCAACTCGCGGATCGGCGTGAACAGGCCGGTGTAGGTGGCCGGGTTGCTGCGCGGCGTGCGGCCAATCGGCGACTGGTCCACGTTGATGACCTTGTCGAAATGCTCGATGCCTTCAATGCTTTCGTGCGGCGCCGGCTCTTCATGGGCGCGGTACAAGGTGCGTGCCACGGCAGCGTACAGCGTGTCGTTGACCAGTGTTGATTTGCCCGAGCCCGACACGCCGGTGACGCAGGTCAGCAGACCAACCGGAAAATCGACGCTGACACTTTTCAGGTTGTGACCGCTGGCCTTGATCACCTTGATGGCCTGCAGGTTACCCTGGGTCAGCAGGTGCTCCGCCTCGCGTGCTGCGCGTTTGATGCCGGCCGCACTGGGCGCAAATTTGGAGGGTTTGGCCGGGTCGCGGTAAGGTGCCTTCACCACCGTGGGCAACCAGGGCGTGCGGCGCTTGGGCACGGCAATGGCGAGTGTGCCCGCCAGGTATTGGCCGGTCAACGAAGCCGGGTTGGCGACCACGTCGGCATAACTGCCCTGCGCCATCACGCGCCCGCCGTGAATGCCGGCGCCCGGCCCCATGTCGATCACATGGTCGGCGGCGCGGATCATGTCCTCGTCGTGTTCCACCACCAGCACGCTGTTGCCGATGTCGCGCAGGTGTTTGAGCGTACCGATGAGCCGGTCGTTGTCGCGCTGGTGCAAGCCGATGCTGGGCTCGTCCAGCACATACATCACGCCGGTCAGGCCCGAGCCGATCTGTGAGGCCAGGCGGATGCGCTGCGACTCACCGCCCGACAGCGTCTCGGCGCTGCGGTCCAGGCTCAGGTAATTCAGGCCGACGTCGTTGAGGAACTTCAGGCGCAGGCCGATCTCGCGCACCACCTTGCCGGCAATTTCGGCTTTGGCGCCTTCCATGGACAGGGCGTTGAAATACGCAAAACTTTCGCGCAGCGTGACGTTGCTGATCTCGTAGATCGCCTTGCGGCCGGCCACACCCACCAGGTAAACATGGCGCGCCTCCCGGCGCAGGCGCGTGCCTTCGCAGTCGGGGCAGGGCTGCACGCTGCGGTAACGCGCAAGCTCCTCGCGCACGGCGGCCGAGTCGGTCTCGCGGTAACGGCGCTCGAAGTTGGTGATCACGCCTTCAAACGGATGTTTCTTCGTGTGCTTTCTGCCCGCGCTGGCGCCCGAGTCGATGACATAGCTGAACTTGATGTCCTCGTCGCCCGAGCCGTGCAGCACCACCTGCCGCACCGCGTCCGGGAGTTTTTCAAACGCGGTGTCGATATCGAAGCTGTAGTGTTTGGCCAGGCTTTCGAGCATGGAAAAGTAGTAGGCATTGCGCCTGTCCCAGCCCTTGACGGCGCCGCTGGCCAGGCTCAGCGAAGGGAAGGCCACCACCCGCGCCGGGTCGAAAAACTCCATGTGGCCCAGGCCGTCGCAGCTTGGGCAGGCGCCTACTGGCGAGTTGAAGGAGAACAGGCGCGGCTCCATCTCGCTGAGCGAGTAGCTGCAGACCGGGCAGGAAAATTTGGCGCTGAACAAATGCTCCTTGCCCGAGTCCATCTCCATCGCCAGGGCTTTGCCGTCGGCCAGGCGCAGTGCGGCCTCAAAACTCTCGGCCAGGCGCTGCTGCATGTCGGGCCGCACCTTGAGGCGGTCTATCACCACGTCGATGTTGTGTTTCTCGGCCTTTTTGAGCTTGGGCAGCTCGTCAAACTCGTACGCCTGGCCATCGACACGAAAGCGCACATAACCCTGGGCCTGCATCTCGGCGAACAGCTCGACAAATTCGCCCTTGCGCTCGCGCGCCACCGGCGCCAGGATCATGAGCTTGGTGTCTTCCGGCAGGGCCAGCACATGGTCGACCATCTCGCTGACGCTTTGCGCCTGCAAGGGCAAATCATGCTCGGGGCAGTAGGGCGTGCCGGCGCGCGCAAACAGCAGCCGCAGGTAGTCGTGAATTTCAGTGACGGTGCCGACGGTGGAGCGCGGGTTGTGCGAGGTCGCTTTCTGCTCGATGGAGATCGCCGGCGACAGGCCCTCGATCATGTCCACATCGGGCTTGTCCATCAGTTGCAAAAATTGCCGCGCGTAAGTGCTCAAACTTTCAACATAACGGCGCTGGCCCTCGGCGTACAGCGTGTCAAAAGCCAGGCTGGACTTGCCCGAACCGCTGAGCCCGGTGATCACCACCAGCTGGTTGCGCGGAATGTCCAGGTCGATGTTTTTGAGGTTGTGCGTGCGTGCGCCGCGGATGCTGATCCGCTGCATGGCCAGACTCTGCGCCAGGTAGCGGCTGGGGTCCGGCTCAGCCACATGCCGACCGTCTACAGCCGCAGGCGCAAGGTATTTACCGTCGTTGGGAGAGTTCACTGGGTGTGGGCGCCGCAAAACCCACCATCATAGACTGCTAAGTGCTTATGGTGGACTTCTGCCCCCGCGCTTGGCGGAGGAGGCGAATTGGTTCGCCGACGATGTTGGCATTCTTTGAAAGCGCTCAAAAGGGCGCTTTGAATAAATAACTTCTTTATGAAGCGCTAGAAAGACGTCCAGACGTCTAAAATACCCGGTATCAACAGGAGTCCGAAATTGCGTAGACGACCAGGCGAAGTGCGGGATGCCATTGTTCAAGTGCTTGAGGGTAGACATCATGGCGCCAGTGTTCAAGAGATCACAAAAGATGTGATCGATCTGATTGGGGCGGTTCCGTCTTCGTCCGTGAGGTCGTACCTGCAACTAAATACGCCAACTTTGTTTGCGCGGATGGAGCGGGCTCAATATTCTTTGAGTGGATTCCAGGTTGCACCTGAGCTGAGTTTGCCGACCCCGCGAGACGAGACAGAAAGCTTTCAATATGGCCGAGCCTCGCTGATTCTGGAGGACTGCACGGCTTGGTTGAACCGTCAGCCGGCAAATTCACTTCATGCGGTTGTCACTGACCCCCCTTATGGTCTGGTGGAGTACTCAAGCATTGAGCAAAGCAAGTTGCGATCAGGAAAAGGCGGGGTGTGGCGCGTTCCCCCGAGTTTTGACGGGTCCAAACGAGCGCCCTTGCCTCGCTTTACAGTTCTCACGCCCGCTGATCTGGAAGCTTTGGAAAAGTTTTTCTTGGCATGGGGGCGTAGCTTGATACGTGTTCTTGTTCCTGGCGCAAATGTCGTTGTCGCCAGCAATCCCCTGCTTTCTTACCTGGTGTCTGGAGCGCTCGCGCGGGCGGGCCTGGAACGCAGGGGAGAGTTGATACGTTTGGTCATGACCATGCGGGGCGGTGACCGGCCCAAGGCTGCGCATGTGGAATTTGATGGCGTGAGTGTGATGCCACGCTCCATGTGGGAGCCGTGGCTTCTGTTTCGCAAGCCGCTTGAAGGCCGCGTGCAGGACAATCTGCGCAAGTGGGGCACGGGTGGGTTCAGGCGAATCTCGGCTGACAAACCCTTTGGAGATGTCATTGAATCTGCACCAACGCGGGCTTCAGAACGAAAATTTGCCAACCATCCCAGCCTAAAGCCGCAGGCTTTTCTACGCAAAGTGATTCGCGGTGTGCTACCGCTGGGCGAAGGGACCATTCTGGATCCCTTTGCAGGCTCAGCGTCAACGCTAGCCGCCTCGGAGGCGGTTGGTTATCAGAGCATCGGCATTGAGCAAGATCGAGCCTATTTCGAATTGGCCAAAGAAGCGCTTCCTAAGCTTGCGAGTCTGAGCCTTGACTGATCACTGTCTGTAAATCCAGTTTGTTCTGAGCTTGGCTATGCCCTTGGCGTGTAATGTGGCGGTGCGCGTACCGAGTTCACCGCGTGCGTTTTTGCGAAAGTCTTCTACCTGAACTTCGCCGAGGTAAATTTCCGTGAAACGCATGGGTAGACGCGCAATGGCGGGCTCGGTCACGGTATCAACGCCATATACGAAAACACACATCCACTGATTGCGTGCGCCATGTGTGTCAACGGCGCCGCCAGATTTTCGTGTTGTTTTAACCTCCACGCCAAATTCACCGGCCTTCGCAGCATTGAGCGGGTATTTGCCTCGGACTACCAAATCCGGGTGGCCGTTGAAGTAACTATTGACGACCAAGGTTCGAGAATGTTTTGCGAGGCTCGCTGTGAGCATATCGGAAAGGACTCCAGACATGATCGCTGGCCGAAGGGTGTCGTCAAGCCGCTCAAGCCCTTTCGCCACAAGGTTTGTATTTACGTCAAAGAAAAAATCATAGATGTCTTGAGTGGCAAGCAGAAAATCATCAATGCGAAGCTCAAACGCAGCACCGCAGCGTTGTTGACCTTGGTTAAATCCAGGCTGTTGCGAATGACGGACATGGAGGGTTTGCCTGAAATTGATGTTGCTGCGGATTCTGACATGAAGGGGCGACGTGAACAGTGCGTGCGCCCGCGGAATGGAGCGCTGTCGTGACCAAGGAGGCGAATCAAAGACAATAGCCAACTTGCCCTCTGGCTTTGCCGCCACTTTCCACCCGCCTTGCTCCCGACTGTGTCTTCAACCCCAACCGCCCCGCCCTCCTACCCCATGACCGCCACCGAGCGGCGCGCCAGCGCCTCGCTGGCGTCGATTTTTGCGTTGCGCATGCTGGGCTTGTTTCTGGTGTTGCCGGTGTTTGCGCTGGAGGCTGCACGCTACCCCGGTGGCGATGACCCGGCGCGTGTTGGGCTGGCCATGGGCATTTACGGCCTCACGCAAGGGTTGCTACAGATTCCTTTTGGCATGGCGTCTGACTGGCTGGGGCGCAAAAAAGTCATTGTTGTCGGCTTGCTGGTGTTTGCGCTGGGCAGTTTTGTGGCCACCTGGGCGCCGGATTTGAACTGGCTGATTATTGGCCGGGCCTTGCAGGGCGCAGGGGCCATCTCTGCTGCGGTCACCGCTTTGCTGGCCGACACCACACGCGATGAGGTGCGTACCAAAGCCATGGCGCTGGTTGGCGCCAGCATCGGCCTGATGTTCGCGCTGTCAATGGTGCTGGCGCCGCTGCTGGCGGCATTTGTCGGGCTGGGCGGTCTGTTTGCGTTGACCGGTGCGCTGGCGCTGGCCGGTATCGCGGTGGTGATCTGGTGGGTGCCGCCCGAACCGGCGCAGCCTGTGCACCGGCCGCGCGGCAGTCTGACCGAGGTCTTGAAACACGAAGGTTTGCTGCGGCTGGATTTCGGCGTGTTTGTGCTGCACGCAGTGCAGTTGGCCATGTGGGTGGCGATTCCGGCGATGCTGGTGCAAGCCGGGCTGGGGCAGGACAGCCACTGGCAGGTCTACCTGCCGACGGTGCTGGCATCGTTTGTGGTGATAGGCGCGATCTTGTTCCCGCTGGAAAGGCGTGGCCGCCTGCGCGGGGTGTTTCTGGCAGCGGTAGCGCTGCTTATGTTGGTACAGCTCGGCCTGATGGGCTTGGTCGCTGCGCCGGGCACGCCTGGCCTGGCCTGGCTGGTCGCCTTGCTGCTTTTGCATTTTTGCTGCTTCAATGTGCTCGAAACCTGCCAGCCCAGCCTGGCGTCCCGGATTGCCCCCGCCCATTCGCGCGGTGCGGCGCTTGGGGTGTACAACACGCTCCAGTCGCTGGGCTTTTTTGCCGGCGGCGCATTGGGTGGCTGGTTGGTCAAGGCTGCCGGTCCGCAGGCGCTGTTTGCCGCCTGCGGTGGCCTGATGCTGCTCTGGTTGCTGGTCGCCTGGCCGATGAAAGCACCGGGCCGGACCGGGTCTTCGGCTCCCGGCCCGGCTGCCGCGCCGGCGGTCCAGCCAGTTAAACTGTGAAAAATTAGGAGAACACGCCATGGCATCCGTCAACAAAGTCATTCTCGTCGGCAACCTGGGCCGCGACCCCGAAGTGCGCTACATGCCCAGCGGCGACGCCGTGGCCAACATCGCGCTGGCCACCAGCAGCAAGTACAAGAACAAGGCTGGCGAAATGGTCGAAGAGACCGAATGGCACCGCATCAGCTTTTTTGGCCGCCAGGCCGAAATTGTGGGCGAATACCTCAAGAAAGGCCGCTCGGTTTATATCGAGGGCCGCCTGAAAACCCGCAAGTACACCGACAAAGACGGCGTCGAGAAATACGCCACCGACATCATCGCCAGCGAGATGCAGATGCTCGGCAGCCGTGAAGGCATGGGTGGTCCGGGCGGCAATGACGGCGGTGAGGAGGGCGGCGAGCGCCAGTATCCGCGCCCACCAGCAGCCGCGCCGCGCGCCCCCGCAGCGGCCCCGCGCCCACCGGCGCCGACCAAGGCTGCCAGCGGTTTTGACGACATGGACGATGACATCCCGTTTTAATCTTCCGGTTTTCGATATTTCTTCTGCCCGGCCTGCGCTCTGCGCACGCCGGGCAGATGCATTTTTAAACAACGCTTTTTGTCACCAGCCGCCGTGACACCGTGTAGGCGCTGGCCTTGTTCTGGCGCGCGGGCTTTTTTGGAGCGTTTTGTTGGCTAGGATGAAATCTCCTGCCAACCCCACGACCTGAGAAGCCACCCATGCGCCCGAACCACCATCACACGACATCTTCCCTGCGGTCCCAGCGCTTGACCGGCTGGCTGGGTGCGGCCCTGCTCGCCGCCGCAGGTCTGACGCCGGTGCATGCCAACACTGACCCCCTCAGCGATTTGCTCAGTACCCCCGGCAGTGCCGGCCTGGGTCTCGCGGTGCGCGCTGAGCAGTCGCCTTATGTCGGTGGCGGTACCCGTTATGACCTGCTGCCGCTGTACCTGTATGAAGGCAAACGCGTGTTTCTGCATGGCAGCCGCGCCGGACTCAAGTTGCTGGACGACGGCGCCCAGCGTGTTGATCTTTTCCTCGACCAGCGCTTCGAAGGGTATGCCGACGACCGGATTCCGCCCAGCCTGGCCGGCATGGCCGAGCGCGGCTCGGGCCTGGACGCCGGTGTGTCTTACCGCTACCGCCAGCCCTGGGGCACGCTGCAGGCCGAGTATTTGCAAGACGCCGCCGGGTTTTCCAAGGGCAGCGAGTTGCGCCTGTCCTACGCTTACGACTGGCGCTCGGGACGGCTCGCGTTGCGGCCCAGTTTGACGCTGGCCGCCCGCAGCGCCAAGCTCAACAATTACTACTACGGCGTGCGGCCTGGCGAAGCCACCACAACGCGGCCGGCCTACGCGCCTGGCAGCGGCGTCAACACCACGCTGGGTCTGTACGCCACTTACGAATTGAGCGAAGGCTGGCGCCTGCTCGGTGGCGTGACCCGCACCTTTCTGGACGACAAGGTCAAGGCCAGCCCCATCATCGGCAAGTCTGCGCAGACCGGCGTGTTCATCGGCGCCGCCTATGACTTCGGCACCTACAAGGGCCACTGGACGCAGGAAACTTCGCCGACTTACCTCAAGCTGCTGTACGGAAAATCGACCGAAGACGGTTGCCACCTGGCGAAAATCATCACCTTGCGCTGTGCCTCCACGGCCAAGGTCAACTCGACGCGCATTGCGGGTGTGCAGGTCGGCAAACCCTTCATCGAGCAGCTCAACGGCTGGCCGCTGGACATCGTCGGTTATGTCGGCCTGCTGCAGCACGACGACCGCGGGCTGGCTCCCAACGGCCTGCAGCTCGACGCCTTCATGAAGGCGTATTACTACGGCTTTCCGTGGAGCGAGCGGGTCAAGACCCGGCTCGGCCTGGGTGTAGGCGTGTCGCTGGCGCAGCGTGCGCCCTATGCCGAATCCAGCAGCCAGGCGGCGCGCGGACGCTCGCCCTCGCGCTTGCTCAGTTACCTGGACCCGAGCATCGACGTCAGCCTGGGCGACCTGATCGGCCGCCCCGGCCTGAAAGACACCTACCTCGGCTTCGGCGTGTCGCACCGCTCCGGCATCTTCGGTTCCTCACGCCTGCTGGGCAACGTCAACGGCGGCTCCAACTACATCTACACCTACATTGAAACCGTGCTGTAAGTTGTTGGGAGTTGAGGGAGATTGGTTTGCTATTAAAACAATAGCTGCTTGCACTTGTCTGGTATGGGCTGGAGACGGATTTTGCTTATAAAAAGCAAGCGATCAGGTCGTATTCGCCCTCACCCCAACCCTCCCCCAGAGGGAGAGGGGGCAAGACAAGCCTTCAGCCGAGGTTTTGCACGTTGCTCGACGCAATGACGCCGCCGCCCAGGCAGACCTCGCCCTGGTACAGCACCGCCGACTGGCCCGGCGTCGCCGCCCATTGCGGATGCTCAAAGTGGAGTTCTGCGTCGGTTGCTGAGGGGTGGACCAAGTCACAGCTTGCGTCGGCCTGGCGGTAGCGCGCTTTTGCCGCCATCGTGCCGGCTTCGGGCGGTGCACCGGCGACCCAGCTACAGTCCTGCACCTGCAGTTCGGTGGACAGCAGCCAGGGGTGATCGTGGCCCTGCACCACCCACAAGGTGTTGCTAGCCATTTCCTTGCGAGCCACAAACCAGGGTTCGTGCTCGCCCAGCCCGCGCTGGCCCAGGGCCTGCACCGCCTTGAGCTCGGCGCCGCGCGCCTTCACGCCGCCTATGCCCAGGCCCTGGCGCTGGCCCAGCGTGTAAAAACTCAGGCCCACATGTTCGCCGAGCACGCGGCCCTGGTCGTTTTTGATCGGACCGGGCGCCTTGGCGATGTAGCGGTTCAGGAAGTCGCGGAAGGGCCGCTCGCCGATGAAACAGATGCCGGTCGAGTCCTTTTTCTTCGCGTTGGGCAGGCCGATCTCGTCAGCGATGCGCCGCACCTCGGTCTTCCTCAACTCACCGACCGGAAACAGCGTGCTCGATAGCTGCGCCTGGTTCAGGCGGTGCAAAAAGTAACTCTGGTCCTTCGCCGGGTCCAGCCCCTTGAGCAACTGATAGTGTCCATCGAAGGGACGGGCGCTATCGCGCGCGGTCGCGTGCGATTCATCAATAGGCCCAAAGGGCATGGAGCCAGAGGGAGCCGCAACGCGGCGAACCCTGGCGTAATGCCCGGTCGCGATTTTTTCGGCACCCAGCCGCATCGCGTGGTCCAGAAAGGCCTTGAACTTGATCTCGGCATTGCACAGAATGTCGGGATTCGGCGTGCGGCCGGCTTGGTATTCGCGCAAAAACTCGGCAAACACCCGGTCTTTGTAGTCGGCGGCAAAATTGACGTGTTCGATCTCGATGCCGATCACGTCGGCCACGGCGGCGGCGTCCACAAAGTCGATGTTCGACGAGCAGAATTCGCTGTCGTCGTCATCTTCCCAGTTCTTCATGAAGATGCCGACAACCTCGTGGCCCTGCTGTTTGAGCAGGTGTGCCGTCACCGCAGAGTCCACGCCTCCGCTCAAACCGACCACGATGCGTTGTTTTTGCATAACCGATTTTAGGGGGGCGGCTTTAAACGGACGTCGTCAGGGTTTTGCGTCGTAGACGCTGGGGTCGGTGGTGACCAGCGCCAGCGGGTAACGCTTGCCGGCCAGGTAGTCTTCCATGCAGGTCAGCAGCAGCGGGCTGCGGTGCAGCGGAACGCAGGCCCGGATTTCGTCGGGGCTGAGCCACAGGGTGCGCACAATGCCTTCGTCGAGCGCCTGCCCCACCACTTCGTCACCCAGCGTGCCGCAAAACGCGAAACGCAGGTAGGTGATGTCCAGCGCCTGGTCCTTGCCGGGCACGCTTTTCTCAAAGCGGGACATATAAATACCGACCAGCGCGCCAGGGGTGAAGTGAAAGGCGGTTTCTTCCAGCGTCTCGCGGGCGCAACCCTGGATCGGGCTTTCACCGGGGTCCAGGTGGCCGGCCGGGTTGTTCAGGCGCAGGCCGTCCTGCGTATGCTCCTCGATCAGCAGAAATTTGCCCTCGCGTTCGATGATGGCGGCAACGGTGACACTGGGTTTCCAACGTGAGTTCATGGGCGCATTATCCGGGGGCCGCACCGCCCGGCCGGCGCGCGCTCACCGCGCGGCCAAAACGGCGCGAAACTCATGTAAGCTAGCCGACAGCTTTAAATTTCACGTAGAACTACTTACACGCCACGAGGAGACACCCATGCGAATTGGGGTACCAGCCGAAATCACGGCAGGGGAAACACGCGTTGCCGTCACGCCCGAGACGGCCAAAAAACTCAAAGCCCAAGGCCATACGGTCGTCATCCAATCGGGTGCCGGTGTGGCCGCCAGCGTTCCCGATGAAGCTTATGTAGCGGTCGGCGCTGAAATTGGCGACGCTGCCACTGCCTACGGTTGCGACATCGTGCTCAAGGTGCGTTGCCCGCTGGACAGCGAGATTGGCCTGGCCAAAGCCGGCACGGTGCTGGTCGGCATGCTCAACCCGTTTGATGCCGCCGGCCTGCAGCGCCTGGCCGGCGCGCAACTGACGGCGTTTGCACTGGAAGCCGCGCCACGCACCAGCCGTGCGCAAAGCATGGACGTGCTCTCGTCGCAGGCCAACATCGCTGGCTACAAGGCCGTCATGTTGGCGGCCAACAGCTACCAGCGCTTCTTCCCGATGCTGATGACCGCCGCCGGCACCGTCAAGGCCGCCCGTGTGGTGATTCTGGGCGTCGGCGTGGCCGGCCTACAGGCGATTGCCACGGCCAAACGCCTGGGCGCGGTGATCGAGGCCAGCGACGTGCGCCCCAGCGTCAAGGAGCAGGTGGAGTCGCTGGGCGGCAAGTTCATCGACGTGCCGTATGAAACCGACGAGGAGCGCGAAGCTGCTGTCGGGGTCGGCGGTTACGCGAAGCCGATGCCGCCAAGCTGGCTGGAGCGGCAAAAAGCCGAGGTGGCCAAACGCGTGGCCCAGGCCGATATCGTGATCACCACCGCACTGATCCCCGGCCGCGCTGCGCCGGTGCTGGTGACCGAGGACATGGTCAAGGCCATGAAACCCGGCAGCGTGATTGTGGATCTGGCCGCACCGCAGGGCGGCAACTGCCCGCTGACCGAACCCGGCAAAACCGTGGTCAAACACGGCGTAACGCTGATTGGCGAGACCAATGTGCCGGCGCTGGTGGCTGCTGATGCCAGCGCGCTCTATGCCCGCAACCTTCTGGACTTCCTCAAGCTGATTGTCAGCAAGGAAGGCCTGCTCTCCATCGACCTGGAAGACGACATCGTGGCGGCCTGCCTGATGACGCAGGGCGGTGAGGTCAAAAGAAAATAACAAACCCCGTTCGCCTCAGGCCTGTCGAAGGGTTCGGCAGCTTGAGCGCAACGGACACGGAAGAAACATCATGGAAGCAGTATCCCCCACCGTCATCAACCTCATCATCTTCGTGCTGGCCATCTACGTGGGTTACCACGTCGTCTGGACCGTCACCCCCGCGCTGCACACGCCGCTGATGGCGGTGACCAATGCGATTTCGGCGATTGTCATCGTCGGCGCCATGCTGGCGGCTGCGCTGACGGTCACGCCGCTGGGCAAAACCATGGGTGTGCTGGCGGTGGCACTGGCGGCGGTCAATGTGTTTGGCGGCTTTCTGGTCACGCGCCGCATGCTGGAGATGTTCCGGAAAAAAGAGAAGAAGGCCGTTTCAGCTGACGCGGGAGCAGCCAAATGAGCATGAATGTTGTCACGCTGCTGTACCTGGTGGCTTCGGTCTGTTTCATCCAGGCGCTCAAGGGCCTGTCGCATCCGACCACCTCGATTCGCGGCAACCTGTTCGGCATGGTCGGCATGGCGATTGCCGTGTTGACCACCGGTGCCCTGATTGTGCAAATCTCCGGTGGCAAGGCCTTTGGCATGGTGTATGTGCTGGGCGCGCTGGTGGTCGGTGGCGCCGCCGGCACGCTGATGGCCCAACGTGTCGAGATGACCAAGATGCCTGAGCTGGTGGCTTTCATGCACAGCATGATCGGCCTGGCGGCGGTGTTCATTGCGGTGGCGGCCATGGCCGAACCCGGCGCCTTTGGCATCGTGGCTTCCGGTTTGGGCACCGCAGCCATTCCCGCCGGCAACCGGCTGGAGTTGTTCCTCGGTGCTGCGATTGGTGCCATCACCTTCAGCGGCTCGGTGATTGCTTTCGGCAAGCTCAGCGGCAAGTACAAGTTCCGCCTGTTTCAGGGGGCGCCGGTCACGTTTTCCGGACAGCACATGCTGAACCTGGTGTTGGGCATTGCCACGCTGGCACTCGGGCTGGTGTTCATGTTCACCGGCAACTGGACTGCGTTTTTTGCGATGCTGGCCCTGTCTTTTGTGCTGGGCGTGCTGATCATCATCCCCATAGGCGGCGCCGACATGCCGGTGGTGGTGTCCATGCTCAACAGCTATTCGGGCTGGGCCGCTGCCGGTATCGGTTTCTCGTTGAACAACGCGATGCTGATCGTCGCCGGTTCCCTGGTCGGCTCGTCAGGTGCCATCCTGTCCTACATCATGTGCAAGGCGATGAACCGCTCTTTCTTCAACGTGATCCTGGGCGGCTTCGGCGGCGAAGCGGGCACGGCAGCGGCCGGTGCCAAGGAGCAGCGCCCGGTCAAGTCGGGGTCGGCCGATGACGCCGCTTTCATTCTGGGCAATGCCGAAACCGTGATCATCGTGCCGGGTTACGGCCTGGCAGTTGCGCGCGCGCAGCATTCGGTCAAGGAGCTGGCACAAAAACTGATCGACAGGGGCGTCACGGTCAAATACGCAATCCATCCTGTGGCCGGCCGCATGCCGGGCCACATGAATGTGTTGCTGGCCGAGGCCGAGGTGCCTTACGATCAGGTGTTCGAGATGGAAGACATCAATGCCGAGTTTGGCCAGGCCGACGTGGCCATCATTCTGGGCGCCAACGATGTGGTCAACCCCGCCGCCCATGTCAAGGGCAGCGCCATTTACGGCATGCCGATTCTGGAGGCCTACAAGGCCAAGACGGTCATCGTCAACAAACGCTCGATGGCGGCCGGTTATGCCGGTCTGGACAATGAGCTGTTTTACATGGACAAGACCATGATGGTGTTTGGCGATGCCAAAAAAGTCATTGAAGACATGGGCAAGGCGATTGAGTGAATGGCGGACAGCCGACACTTTTTGCTGCTCCAACAAGCTCGATTAGAGGGCCCTCCCTTCTGATTCTCCGGTTTCCTAGGGAAAACGTAATAGCCCCGCAGAGGGTTGCGCCACGAAAATTCGTGGCAGTTGTTCAATCGTCATCTGGAGAAGACAAGCATGAATGCATCCACCCTTGAGCGTCCCTGGCTGACCGCCTATCCCCCGGGTGTGCCTGCCGATATTGATGCGTCACAGTACGCCTCTCTGGTGGCACTGATGGAGGAAAGCTTCAAGAAAAACGCCTCCGCCGTGGCTTACAGCTTCATGGGCAAAGACGTGACCTTCGGCCAGACCGACAGCCTGTCGCAGGCTTTTGCCGCCTATCTGCAGGGCCTGGGCCTGGCCAAAGGTGACCGGGTGGCCATCATGATGCCCAATGTGCCGCAATATCCGGTGGCGGTGGCGGCGATTCTGCGCGCCGGTTTTGTGGTGGTCAATGTCAACCCGCTGTACACACCGCGCGAGCTGGAGCATCAGCTCAAGGACTCCGGCGCCAAGGCGATTGTGATCATCGAGAACTTCGCTGGCACGCTGGAGCAATGTATTGCCAACACGCCGGTCAAACACGTGGTGCTGGCCGCCATGGGCGACCAGCTCGGCATGCTCAAGGGCGCGTTGGTCAATTACGTGGTGCGCAACGTCAAGAAGATGGTGCCCACCTTCAATCTGCCGGGCGCGGTGCGCTTCAACGATGCGGTGGCCCAGGGCACACGCGGCACGCTCAAGCGGCCAGACATCAAGCCCGACGATGTGGCCGTGCTGCAGTACACCGGCGGCACCACCGGTGTCTCCAAGGGCGCCGTGCTGCTGCACCGCAATGTGATTGCCAACGTGTTGCAGTCTGAAGCCTGGAACGGCCCGGCCATGGCCAGCCTGACGCCTGGCGTGCAGCCGACCTATGTCTGCGCGTTGCCGCTGTATCACATCTTCGCCTTCACGGTGAACATGATGCTGGGCATGCGCACCGGCGGAAAAAACATCCTGATCCCGAATCCGCGCGACCTGCCGGCGGTGCTCAAGGAGCTGGCCAAACACAAGATTCACAGCTTTCCGGCCGTCAACACCTTGTTCAACGGGCTGGCCAACCACCCCGACTTCAACACCGTGGACTGGTCGCATCTGAAAATTTCCCTGGGCGGCGGCATGGCGGTGACCAGCGCGGTGGCCAAACTCTGGCTGGAGAAAACCGGCTGCCCGATCTGTGAAGGTTACGGACTGTCGGAGACCTCGCCGTCGGCCAGTTGCAACCCGACCAACAGCAAGGTCTTCACCGGCACCATCGGTGTGCCGATCCCAAGCACCTGGTTCAAGCTGCTCGACGATGACGGCAACGACACCCCGGTGGGCCAGCCCGGCGAGATCGCCATCAAAGGCCCACAGGTGATGGCGGGCTACTGGCAGCGGCCTGATGAAACCGCCAAGGTCATGACGCCCGACGGCTACTTCAAATCTGGCGACATTGGTACTGTTGACGAGCGCGGTTTCTTCAAAATCGTTGATCGCAAAAAAGACATGATTCTGGTCAGCGGCTTCAATGTCTATCCGAACGAGGTCGAAGACGTGGTGGGCGGCATGCCCGGCGTGATGGAGTGCGCCTGCGTCGGTGTGGCCGACGAGAAGTCGGGCGAAGCGGTGAAACTGGTCATCGTCAAGAAAAACCCGGACCTGACCGAAGCCCAGGTGCGCGAGTTCTGCAAAACCAACCTGACCGGCTACAAGCAGCCCAAGGTGGTGGAGTTCCGCACCGAGTTGCCTAAAACACCGGTCGGCAAAATTTTGCGCCGCGAATTGCGGGACAAGAAGTAAGGCGGGACGTCCCTCCTTCAGAAAAGGCGGCTCCGGCCGCCTTTTCTTTTGATGCAAACTCGCAGCCATGACAACGACCGCCATTCTCAGTGCCCTGGCCGAAGAGCAGCAGGGCCTGCTTGCGCTGCTTGAGCATCCGCAACAAACCCGCCACGCCGGGCGCGACTTCTGGCACGGCCGGCTGCACGGCCAGCCTGTGGTGCTGGCGCTGTCACGCATCGGCAAGGTCGCGGCCGCCACCACCAGCGTGGCGCTGATCGAGCATTTCAAGGTCAGCCGCATTGTGTTCACCGGCGTGGCCGGCGGCCTGGGTGAGGGCGTGCAGGTCGGCGACGTGGTGGTGGCCAGCGAGTTTATGCAGCATGACATGGATGCCTCGCCGATTTTTCAGCGTTACGAGGTGCCGCTCTACGGTCAAGCCCGCTTCGCCTGTGACAAGGCGTTGACGGCCTTGCTGGTGCAGGCCAGCCGCGCCGGGCTCGAAAGCCTGGCCCTGCCGGCCAAGACCCTGCTGCATCACGGCCTGGTCGCCAGCGGTGACCGTTTTGTCTCCGGCGCAACCGAGTCGCGGTCCTTGCGCTCGGCGCTGGGGCAGGGCGGGCATGAGGTGCTGGCAGTGGAGATGGAAGGGGCGGCGGTGGCGCAAGTGTGTTTTGACTACGGCCTGCCGTTTGCAGCGATGCGCACGATCTCCGACCGTGCCGATGACGCAGCGCATGTGGACTTCCCGGCCTTCGTCAAAGACGTGGCCAGTTTGTATGCCCAGGCGATGGTTCGGCACCTGCTGGAGATGCTGTAAAAGCACGCCGCAGGGCGGCCCGCCACGGCCTTCAAAGCGGGATCATGCGAATCGCTTTGCGCGAACCGTCGTTCATGTCCTTGACCGCCTGCGGCATCTGGCTCAGATACGACGGGGCTTCCGATTTTGCAAGCGTTTTTGTCACGGCTGCTGGCGGATTGCCGGGGCTGTCGGCTTGACCGGCGGTGGTCCGCGCCCCGGCGCCGGTGCTCCGCAGACCTGGCGGGCGTGTTATTTGCTATTGATTTTGTAGCTAACTTCGCTGATAAACAATGGGTCGCTGCCCGATTTATTGATCTTTTCCAAATACCCGACAGTGATTTGGACGACTCTCACCCTTGCCCTTCGGGAGAGGGCTGGGGTGAGGGGTTGAGCGTGCCGACGGTCATGAGTTTTGAAACGCTCAATAGTCAGGAATCTGTGTTGCAGACACGCAGTACTTCATTGCCGTAGGCTTCGAGTTTTTTGACGCCTATGCCGCTGATGCCTTCCAGGTCGGTCAGGGTCTGCGGTGCGCGCTCAGCAATGGCGCGCAGGGTGGCGTCGTGAAAAATCACAAAGGCCGGCAGATTGTGCTCGCGCGCCACTTCGGCGCGCCAGGCCTTGAGTCGGGCCAGGCGCTCCAGCGCGCCGGCGTTGAGTGAGGCCTCGGCCATGCCTTTGACCGAGGTCTTGGTGCTTTTTTTGCGCCGCTCGCCCGCGCCGCTTGCGGCCTGCTCGCGCAGCAGCACGCTGACCTCGCCCTTGAGCACCTGGCGCGCGTCGGGCAGCAACTGCAGGGTGTTGAAGGCGTCCGGATCGACCCGCACCATGCCCTTGGCAATCAGTTGGCGCAACACGCCGCGCCACTGCACTTCAGACAGATCGACGCCTATGCCGAAGGTGCTGAGTTTGTCGTGGCTGTGCTGCAGCACTTTCTCGGTGGTCTTGCCGCGCAGGATGTCCATCAGGTGGCCGGCGCCGAAGCTGATGCCGCTGGCCTGTTGCACGCGGTAGATGCAGCTCAGCATCTTGCGGGCGGCTTCGGTGGCGTCCCAGACCACAGGCGGGCTCAGACAGTTGTCGCAATTACCACAAGGCTGGCTGTCCTCACCAAAGTAATGCAGCAGGCTGACCCGTCGGCAACGCGTGTCTTCGGCCAGGCTCAAGAGCGCGTCGAGCTTGCCGCGCATGACCTGTTTGAATTCTTCGCTGGCCGCCTCGCTGGTGTCTATCATGCGGCGTTGGTTCACCACGTCCTGCAGACCGTAGGCCATCCAGGCGTTGGCCGGCAGGCCGTCGCGGCCGCCGCGCCCAGTCTCCTGGTAGTAGCCTTCGATGTTTTTCGGCATGTCCAGGTGCGCGACAAAACGCACGTCGGGCTTGTCGATGCCCATGCCGAAAGCAATCGTTGCCACCATCACCATGCCTTCTTCGCGCAGGAAGCGGTCCTGGCGTTGTTGGCGCAGCGCGCTGTCCAGGCCGGCGTGGTAGGCCATGGCCTTGATGCCGGCATCGGCCAGTGTGTCGGCGATTTCCTCCACCCGTTTGCGCGACTGGCAGTAGACGATACCGGCTTCACCGGCGTGTTCGCTTTCGATGAAACGCAGCAACTGGCGCGTGGGCTCCAGCTTCTCGACGATGGTGTAGCGGATATTGGGCCGGTCAAAACTGCTGACAAACTCGCGCGCATCCTCCAGCTTGAGCCGCTCAATCATGTCCTGCCGCGTCAGCGCATCGGCGGTTGCCGTCAGCGCGATACGCGGCACGTCGGGAAAGGTTTCGTGCAGCAGGCTCAAGCTTCGGTACTCGGGCCGGAAGTCGTGGCCCCACTGGCTCACGCAATGCGCCTCGTCAATCGCGAACAGGCTCAGCAAACCGCGCTCGTGCAGCGAGCCCAGCAGGCCCTTCATGCGCGGCGTGTTGATGCGCTCGGGCGCGGCGTACAGCAGCGTCAGCTCGTTGCGCAGCAACTGCTTTTCGAGCGCGCTGCTTTCTTCCTGCGTCTGGGTGGAGTTGAGGAAGGCGGCAGAGACGCCGGCCTCATGCAGCGCGCCCACCTGGTCGTGCATCAGCGCAATCAGCGGCGAGATCACCACCGTCACGCCATGGCCGGCATTTTGCCGAACGATGGCCGGGATCTGGTAACACAGCGACTTGCCGCCACCCGTGGGCATCAGCACCAGCGCGTCGCCGCCGCCCACCACATGCTCGACGATGGCCTGTTGCGGACCGCGAAAATCGGAATAGCCGAAAACCTGGCCCAGGATGTCCAGCGGGGAGGGGGGGGGCGAGGTGTGCGGCAAGGTGGGGTGCGTCAGGACAGAAAAAATTGCTATTAAATCAATAGCTGCTTATGCCCACTGGATATGGGCTAGAGCCAGACTTGACTAAAAAATCGGCTACATCTGCTCCCAGGGCAGGCCTTCAAAACGCCAGCCGCTCAGGGTGGAGCGCTGGAACTGCTCATCGAGCTCGCCCTCGAAACCGTGCACGATGTTGATCACCTCGGCAAAACCTGCGGCTTCCAGCGCCTGGCCGGCGGCCAGTGTGCGCTGGCCGGACCGGCAGATCAGCAACACCGGCTGCTCCTTGCTGCTGGCCTCACGCGCCACCGCATCGGCAAACTTCTTCGCATCCGGCGTCAGGTCGGGGTACTCGTACCAGGGCACGTTGACCACGCCGGGCGGCCGGCCCACGTACAGCGACTCGATCTCCATGCGCACATCGACAAACAGGGCGTCGGGGTGCTGCTGGAGGTAGTCCCAGGCTTCTTGGGGTGGGAGGTGTTTCATGGATCGGATCCAGGCTGAAGCCTTATTGTCGGGCAAAGCGGCGCGGGAATTTTCCGCCGGGCCGCCCCAAGGAAAATTAGCCCCTTCGGGGGGCAGCGCATTACACGAAGTGAAAAGCGTGGGGGCGAAAAGTTTAAAATCGGGGCATGAAGCAAGCCATCTACACCTGCGGCGCGGCGCTCCCCGCCATCCTCGAAAAACGCATCGCCATTCTCGACGGCGCCATGGGCACCATGATCCAGCGCTTCAAGCTCAACGAGGCGCAGTACCGGGGCGAGCGTTTCAAGGACTTCCACAAGGACGTCAAGGGCAACAACGAGTTGCTCAGCCTGACCCGGCCCGATGTGATTCAGGACATCCACGAAGGCTACCTGGCGGCCGGCGCCGACATGGTGGAGACCAACACCTTTGGCGCCACCACCGTGGCCCAGGCCGATTACGATATGGCCGATCTGGCGGTCGAGATGAATTACGAATCCGCGCGGGTGGCCCGCGCGGCCTGCGACAAATTTTCCACGCCCGACAAGCCGCGGTTTGTTGTCGGTGCGCTTGGACCCACACCCAAAACCGCGAGTATCAGCCCCGACGTCAATGACCCGGGCGCACGCAACACCAGCTTTGAAGAGCTGCGCAAGGCCTATTACGAGCAGACCGAGGCGCTGGTCAAGGGCGGCGCCGACGTGTTGCTGGTCGAAACCATTTTCGACACGCTCAACGCCAAAGCGGCGCTGTTTGCGATTGACGAGTACTTTGACAACAGCGGCGAGCGCCTGCCGCTGATCATCAGCGGCACGGTGACCGACGCCTCGGGCCGTATCCTGAGCGGCCAGACCGTCACCGCCTTCTGGCACAGCATCCGCCACGCCCAGCCGCTGGCCGTCGGCCTGAACTGCGCACTCGGCGCGGCCTTGATGCGCCCCTACATCCAGGAGCTGGCGCGGGTGGCAGGTGACACCTACATCAGCTGCTACCCGAACGCCGGCCTGCCCAACCCGATGAGCGACACCGGTTTCGACGAAACCCCCGACGTGACCTCGCGCCTGCTGCGCGAGTTCGCGGCCGAAGGCCTGGTCAATATTGTGGGTGGTTGCTGCGGCACGACGCCGGAGCACATTGGCGCCATCCATCAGGCGGTCGAGCCGCTGGCGCCGCGCAGCATCCAGCGGGGGTTCTTTTACAAGGAAGCGGCCTGAGCTTGATGAAGGGTCGAGGCCACCTCTATCACCGTTCGGGCTGAGCCTGTCGAAGCCGTCTTAACCTCCAACGGTTGGGGTGTGCCAGCAACCCCCGGCTTGCTGGCGACCTACAAAAGCACAGATTGAACCGTGAGAAGTCGGCAGCCCGAAAAATCAGCTCAGCACCACACTGCTCAAGCGTCGGCGATAAGTCGCCACAACAGGATCATCCGGCGGAATCTGCCCGTCGGCGACCTTGATTTTGGGCGGCTCGATGATCTCCAGAATCGAGACAAAGGTCTTGCGCGCCAGCTCTTCGTTCCAGGACTTGTCGCGCATCAAAATTTCCAGCAACTCGTCCATCGCCGCCACCCACTGCTGCTGGCTCATGTGCCACTGGGCCAGTGCAAAACGCGTTTCGAAATCACGCTTGTTGGCCAGAAGTTTGGCATCAAATTCGGCTTTAGCCCTTTCCCCGTCTGCGTAAACAGCTCCTGATTCAATAGCAGTAAACCAGTGTTGCAGAGCTTCAAACTTGCGCACCAGCGCTACTTTGGGCAGGGCCGGCGCAAACGCCGCCTGGGCATGCGCGACCTGGCCGTGCTGCAGCAGCAGGCGCACATAGTCAAACAGCGCGTGGTCGTTGGTCGGGTCGTTGGCGACGGCAGCCTTGAGTTTTTCCAGCACGGTGGCCGGGCTGCTGTCTTCCGGTTCTGCGACTTCTTCTTCAGGCGGCGGCAGCTCTTCGGCCGGTGGCAGGTGCTTGTCCAGAAACTCCTTGACCTTGCCTTCGGGCAGCGCGCCCTGAAAGCCGTCCACTGGCTGGCCGTTCACCATCAATATGCAGGTCGGGATGCTGCGTATGCCAAAGGCGGCGCCCAGTTGCTGCTCCTGGTCGGAGTCAATCTTCACCAGCTTGAAGCGTCCGCCGTAAGCGATTTCGACCTTCTCGAGGATGGGACCGAGTGATTTGCAGGGCCCGCACCAGGGCGCCCAGAAATCAATCAGCACAGGGATGGTCATGGAAGCCGCAATGACTTCGTCTTCAAAATTGGCAGTGGTGGCGTCGATCATGGTGCTGGACAAATAGGGGTTGTTAAGGCTGTTTTCAACTGACGCAAAACGCGCCGCGCAGGCACGATAGCACGCGCCGGGCGGCGGGGCGGCGGCGCAGAGCCCTGAGCAGCCCGTAAAATCGTTGTTGACATCGAACGATTAACGGCACAGCAGGCTCCGGAAGACAAACATGACAACAACGCAAGATCAGAAGGCGCCGCTTGTGGGCGTGGTGATGGGCTCCAGCAGCGACTGGGCCACCATGCAGCATGCCGTGCAGATTCTTCAGCAGTTCGGCGTGGCGCACGAGGCACGTGTGGTCTCGGCGCACCGCATGCCAGACGAGCTGTTTGCCTATGCCGAGCAGGCCGCCGGGCGCGGGCTGCAGGCCATCATTGCCGGGGCTGGCGGCGCAGCGCACCTGCCGGGCATGCTGGCGGCCAAAACTGCCGTGCCCATACTCGGCGTGCCGGTGGCCAGCAACCATTTGCAGGGCGTCGATTCGCTGCACAGCATTGTGCAAATGCCCAAAGGTGTGCCGGTGGCCACCTTCGCCATTGGCAACGCCGGGGCCGCCAATGCCGCCCTGTTTGCGGTGGCCATGCTGGCCACCCATGACAAAACCCTGGCCGACAAGCTGCAGGCCTTTCGCGCCGAGCAGACTGCCGCCGCCCGCGCAATGACCTTGCCTCCTGCATGAATCTTCCGATTTTCCCGGGCTCTGTCGATGCGACTGGCCAGCCCGCTACCCTGGGCGTGATGGGTGGCGGCCAACTGGGCCGCATGTTTGTGCATGCCGCGCAGCGCCTCGGTTATTTCACCGCCGTGCTCGACCCCGATGTTGACAGCCCGGCCGGCCGCGTCAGCCACCACCACATCCAGACCGGCTACAGCGATGCAGCCGGCCTGGCGCAACTGGCATCGCTGTGCGCCGCCATCACCACCGAATTTGAAAACGTGCCGGCCGAGGCGCTGCGCGCGCTGGCCGCCAGCCGGCCGGTGGCGCCCGGCGCAGCGGCGGTGGCGATTGCGCAAAACCGCATCGAGGAAAAAGCCCATTTCACGGCCAGCGCCGGTGTGGCAGGCGTCAGTTGCGCGCCTTATGCGGTCATCAGCACAGCGGAACAGCTACGCGCCGTGCCAGCCGATCTGCTGCCCGGCATTCTGAAAACCGCGCGCATGGGTTATGACGGCAAGGGCCAGGTGCGTGTTCGAAACATGGCCGAGCTTGCGGTGGCGTGGGCCGAGTTGAAGGGCGTGCCCTGCGTGCTGGAAAAGCTGCTGCCGCTGAAGGCCGAGTGTTCGGTCATCGTGGCGCGCGGCTGGGACGGCCGCATCGTGGGCTTTGCGCCGCAGTACAACGTGCATGTGAACGGCATTCTGGCCGTGACCTCAGCTTATGAAGGAAATATGCCTCCAGCCCTTGCGCAGCGGGCGCGAGCAGCTACGGAATCGATAGCAACCCACATCGGCTATGTGGGTGTGTTGTGTGTCGAGTTTTTTGTCATCGACGACGGCAGTGCCGACGGCGCACTGGTGGTCAACGAAATGGCGCCGCGCCCGCACAACAGCGGCCACTACACGCTGGACGCTTGCGATGTCTCGCAGTTTGACCTGCAGGTGCACGCCTTGGCCGGTTTGCCGCTGCCGCAGCCGCGCCAGCATTCGCCGGCCATCATGCTGAACCTGCTTGGCGATATGTGGCTGGACGCCGCAGGTCAGGCACGCACGCCCGACTGGCAAACCCTGCTGGCCCTGCCCGGCACCCACCTGCACCTGTACGGCAAACTCGAAGCGCGTGCCGGACGCAAGATGGGCCACCTCACCATCACCGGCGCCGACGTGGCCTCGGTGCGGGCTGTTGCGCGCCAGGCGGCGCAAGTTCTGGGGCTGCCCGGCTTGGACTGTTTGGGATGATTCGCGACGGCAAGGACCCGGCGGCAATTGCCGAGGCAGCGCGCGTGATCCGCGCCGGCGGCCTGGTCGGCTTTGCGACCGAGACGGTGTACGGCCTGGGCGCCGATGCGTCCAGCGACAGTGCAGTCGCTGGCATCTTCGCCGCCAAGGGCCGGCCCAGTGAGCACCCGCTGATCGTGCATGTGGCCGACCCGGCGCAGGTGACCGATTACGCGCTTAATATCCCCCCGTTTGCCGAACGCCTGATGAAGGCGCTGTGGCCCGGCCCGCTGACCGTGATTCTCCAACGCCAACCCGGCGTGGCGGCGGCGGCTGCGGGCGGGCAAGACTCGATTGGCCTGCGGTGCCCGTCTCACCCGGTAGCGCAGGCACTGCTCAAGGCCTGTGCCACTGGTGTGGCCGCGCCGAGTGCCAACCGTTTCGGCCGCGTCAGTCCAACCACCGCAAAACATGTCGCCGAAGAGTTGGGCGACAGCCTGCTGGTGCTCGACGGCGGCGCATGCGAGGTCGGCATCGAATCAAGCATTGTTGACTGCACGCGCGGCCGGCCGGTGCTGCTGCGCCCCGGCGTGTTCACACGCGCGCAACTCGAAGCCGCCTGCGGCGAGCCAGTGCTGGACAACGAGGAGTTTCTGAGCGACGCCGCCCCGCGCGCCTCCGGCACACTCGAATCGCACTACGCACCCAACGCCAGGGTGCGCCTGATGGACGCCGCCGCCGTGCAGGCGGCGCTGGATCTGCTGGGCACCGACGCCGCTCACATCGCGGTGTATGCCCGTTCCATCGTACGCATCACCTCGGACAAGGTGATTTACCGCCGCATGCCGGACGACGCGCTGGCCACGGCGCAGCAACTGTTTGCGGTGCTGCGCGGCTTTGATGCGCAGGGTGTCAAGCTGATCTGGATTGAACACCCGCCTCTAGGTCCCGAGTGGGACGGTGTGCGGGATCGGCTGGGTCGGGCGGCTGCGGATTGACGCCTGTTGGACGGTTCGTGAGGTGGCAATTACCGCAAGGGATGCAACCGGAGTGCGATAAGGTTGTTGTGCGTGGGTCGGCTATTCGCTCGAATTAGTCAGGCCAAGGTTTTGAATGGTGATTCAAAGTAGACATCCGGAGAATATTTATGTGGGAATGGATACGCCAAAACCTGAATGAGATGGGTGTTGTATTTACGGTGTTTGCATTCCTACTTTCGCTTATCGTCCTGACGATGTCTGCATTTCGCTACGTGTCTGTGCGCAGAGATGAATTAAAAAATCAACGCTATGAGAGATATCACACCTTGCTTCGCAATATCAGTACAGGGGCTGATGGCGTAGGGATGTTGAAGCTGGTCAGTCAACGCGCATTTATTTATGAACTCCGTCACTTTCCAGAATATGACGTACTCACCAAAAGACTACTTGAGTCTTTATTGACAGAGTGGAATGAGGATCCGGAAAAGAGTGCAAAACTTACGTTTGAAATTCAGGACACGATTAACGCGATCAAATAGTCGCTCAATCGTTACCCGAACATGGACGTTGACCTCTATCTGTGGCTGCTGATTGGGATCAGAGGGTGAAGCCGGCTATTGGTACTAAACTTGGCACCATGCGCCCCTCAGAAGCCCTTTCCCTGCACAGGACACGCATCCGCGAGATTGCGCTGAGCCACCGTGTCAGTGACGTTCGCGTGTTTGGGTCGGTCCTCACGGGCGAGGACGGTGTGGACAGCGATCTGGATCTGCTGGTTGAGCCCACGGCGCAGACCACATTGATGGATATCGGCGCGATCCGGTACGAGTTAAAGCGTTTGCTTGGCATTGAGGTGGATGTTCTTACCCCCAATGGCCTGCAGCCCCGCTTTCGTGAGCAAGTGTTGCGTGAGGCCATTGCGGTATGAACCGCACCAGCCTGCTATGACCGCTTGGCATGACACCAACTCCTGAATCCCCCAAAGTCAGCGCCGTACCCGCCATGGCCGCCTTGCTGGAGCAATTGCGCGAGGGCAGCGACCCCGCTGCCGCTGAGCAGGAAATCCTGCGCATCACCGGCTTGCTGGAGGACGAGCTGAACCAGCGCAGCGCCGATGTGGCAGCAGCCCACAAAGAGCTCGAAAATTTTTCCTACTCGGTCTCGCACGACCTGCGCGCGCCGCTGAGCACCATCGACGGCTTCAGCCGGCTGCTGGAGGGCGCCTCGGCCAAGGGCGATGTCGAGCGCAGCAAACATTATCTGCAACGGCTCAGGCTGGGTGTGGCCAATATCAACGAGCTGATCGGTGCGCTGCTGGTGGTGTCGCGCCTGCTGCGCGCGCCGATGGCGGTGCAGGCGGTGGACCTTGGCGCGCTGGCGCAGGCTGCGCTCGCAGCCTTGCAGGCGGCTGAGCCCGCGCGCCTGGCTCAGGTCGATGTGCAGCCGGGCCTGATCGCCCAGGGCGACCCGGCACTGCTCAAGCAACTGGTGGAGCATCTGGCCGGCAATGCCTGGAAGTTCAGCGCCAAAAAGGACAAGACCTTCATTACCGTCGGTAGCCAGGCCGGAGCGGATGGCGAGACGGTGTACTTTGTCCGCGACCAGGGCGCGGGCTTTGACATGGCCCATGCTGAAAAATTGTTCGGCATCTTCCAGCGCATGCATGTCTCGTCGGACTTCCCCGGCCTCGGCGCGGGCCTGGCGACGGTGCAGCGGATCGTGACGCGGCACGGCGGAAAGATCTGGGCCGAGGCTGCGGTTGAAGAGGGTGCGACGATCTACTTCACCCTGCCTGGGGCCTGAAGACTGCTATTGCGGCCAGGATGTCGGCTCGACCGCACGGCCTACTTCAACCAGCCACGCTTTCTGAAGTACCACATTGGCACCACCGCGCTGGCTGCCATCAGCAGCAGGGCATAGGGATAACCGAGTGCCCAGTCCAGCTCGGGCATGAGCTTGAAGTTCATGCCGTAGACGCTGGCGATCAGCGTCGGTGGCAGCAGGGCCACGCTGGCCACAGAAAAAATCTTGATGATCTTGTTCTGGTTGATGTTGATGAAACCGACGGTGGCGTCCATCAGGAAGTTGATCTTGTCGAACAGGAAGGCGGTGTGGGAGTCCAGCGAGTCGATGTCGCGCAGGATCTGGCGCGCTTCCTCGAACTGCTCGGCATTGAGCATCTTGCTGCGCATCATGAAGCTGACGGCGCGGCGCGTGTCCATCACATTGCGGCGGATACGGCCATTCAAATCCTCGTGGCGCGCGATGGCGCCCAGCACCTCGCCGGCCAGCGCATCGGTCACATCGCCCGACAGCACCTTGGTGCTGACTTTTTCCAGCTCGACGTAGATGTTCTCCAGCGTGTCGGCCGAATACTCGGCATCGGCGTCAAACAGTTTGAGCAGCACTTCTTTAGCGTCCTCGATCAGTCCCGGCGCCCGGCGTGCGCGCATACGCAGCAGGCGAAACACCGGCACATCCTCGTCGTGGATCGAGAACAGCACGCCCTTGCTTTTGAGGTTGTCGTTGACCAGGTTCAGGATGAAAGCGACCCGCACCGTGCGCGGCTCATCGTCGTCGGCAATCAGGAAGTCAGAGCGAATGTGCAACTCGCCGTTGTCTTCTTCGTAAAAACGCGCGGACTCCTCGATGTCCTCGTCCATCGCGTCTTCCGGGATCGACAGGCCGTAGTACTGCTTGATCCAGCGTTTTTCTTCAAGCGTCGGCGACTCCAGGTCTACCCAGATCGGCTGGAATTTGGACAACTCTTCCAGAGATTCAATTTCTTCCTGGAACAGCCGCCCGTTGGCGAGCGTGAAAATATTGAGCATGACTGGCTCCCAATCAGTTTGGGGCGCCGACACCGGGCATCAGGCCGGGTGGGTCGGCGGGGTTGCGAAGGGTGGCAACGCTTTCAACCCCGGCAACAACAGTCTGCGGCGTTGAAAGCTAGCGACTGGGGCTGCTTTCCAAGGATTTCTCCATTCTCAAGATCGCGTGATTATGGCACCAGCCCGGCTTTGGCAGGCCCGAATCAGGCCTGGAGCACATCAAAAAATGCCAGCAATTCATCCTTGCGCGCATAGGCATCCCGTTCTCCCAGCGCCATCAGTGCCTTGAGGAAACCGGGCTCAAACAGCAGGTAACTCGCCAATGCCGCGCCGCTGGGACTGCCCCGCGCGCCGAGCGCGCCCAGACCAGCCAGCGCGTTGTAGGTCGCGGTGGGCAGCTCGCCGACATGTGCCTGGGCCAGCGCATCGAGCGATTGGGAGGGCGAAATCGCCAGCACCTCGATAGGCCGGTAGGGCATGACGGCCGCGATCTCGCGCGGCATCTGGCGCAGTGTTTTGCTCACGCGCTGGGCTTGCTCGACATCGGCCTGCAAGGTGTCCTGAAAAACGCTGGCCAGGGCGTGCCCGGCAATCGCACCCAGCGTCGGCCTGGCTGCAATGGCCGGATTGCCGTTGCCCGCCAGGCCGGCGCGTTCTGGCTGACCGACACCGATGACCATGATTTTGTTCGCGCCCAGGTGCAGCGCCGGCGACAGCGGTGAACTCTGGCGCATCGAGCCGTCGCCAAAAAATTCGAGGCGGTTGTCGACCCACAAAGGGGTGGCGGGAAACAGGAAGGGAATGGCGCTGGAGGCCATCAGATGCTCAATCGTGATGGGCTGGAACTCAGCTCGCCGGCCGGGTCGGTCCCACAAGCCGGTGCCGGCGCCCGCCGTCTGGCAAAAAGTCCAGTGCACGCCGCTGGTGTAGCTGGAAGCCGTCACCGCCAGTGCCAGCAGGGTGTTGTCCTGCAGCGCTTGGTCGATATGGGTCAGTGAAATCGCCCGGTGCAGCGTGTCCACCAGCGGTGTATTGTTTAAAAAAGCCTGCTGTTTCCTGGCCTGTTGCGACAGAAACAAGGCGGTTGCAATCCGGCTGGCGCGCATCCAGCCTGGCACCTTGAGTTGGTAGACCTGTGTTGACCGCAAGGTGGTCCAAAAACGGGCAAGTTGCTCGAACGCCGCAAGGCCCTCGCTGGCTCGGCTGGCCAGGTAGCAGGTATTGAGCGCGCCGGCCGACGTACCGACCAGGATTTTGAATGGGAAACGCGGATCTTTCCTGGCCTCGTTTTGCGGGCCCACGATGCGGGCCACTGCCTGCAGCACGCCAGCTTGGTAAGCGGTGCGGGCACCACCGCCCATCAGCACCAGCGCGTTGAGGTTTTCGTCAGGCCGTGTCAGGCCGTAGGAAATAATCGTTTCAAGTGACATGGCGCATGGCCGCCCCGTCCGCTGAGTCACCTGGGGACAACCCTGGATGCAGGCAAAAGTGGGCCAAATAGGTGTTCATGCGCTGCACTCGGAGGCAGGGTGAAGAAAGTGGCAAGGATTTTAGGGCCACATCTTGAGCGTCTGGTCTTCGGGACCGGCCCAATCCTGACCAAATTGGGGGGCCTTGCGCGATGGAGCTGGCGACCTTGACCGCCAATTCTTGCATCTGGCCGGCTGTCGAAAACAGGAAAAACATCAAAAAATTCATACAAATCAATCACGTCGCCGAGTTTGCGAGGTGGGCCGCGCACGGGCGTGATGCCCTTTGGACTTGTTTCATTTTTTCTTGCGCCGCAGGATTGCGTTTGCCCGGCTTCAGGCGCATAGTGAAACCAAGAAAGTTGTCCGTCCGCCGCCTTGCCGCTTGGGCCAGTCGGTGTTTTTAAACCCTCATCCAGCCATGGAAAAGGAGTCTCTTTATGAACTTGACGATCAGCGGCCACCATCTTGAAGTTACCCCCGCCCTGCGCGGCTACGTGACCAGCAAGCTGGATCGAATTACCCGGCATTTTGATCAGGTTGTCGATGTAAAAGTTTTGTTGACGATTGATAACATGAAGGAAAAAGAACGGCGCCAAAGGGCAGAGTGCAATGTGCATGTCAAAGGGCGTGATCTGTTTGCCGAAAGTTCGCATGCTGATTTGTATGCTGCGGTCGATGAGCTGACCGACAAGCTGGACCGCCAGGTCGGGCGTTACAAGACCAAAACCCAGGACCACCACCACATTGCCGCCAAGCGTCAAGCCTGACGGGCGCGCAGCCGCTGCGGCGGCTGGCTTAAAAGTGGTACGGAAAAGCCGTCTGTGCAGTCAGGCGGCTTTTTTATGCGCCGGATGGTATCCATGCGTATGAAAGTGCATAATTCGGCGACTAAAAGATCGTTATGAACCGTCTTTCGCAAATTCTGCCTTCCGCCCAAGTACTGGTGAGTGTTGAAGCCACCAGCAAAAAACGCGCTTTTGAAGAAGCCGGCTTGCTGTTTGAAAATCAGCACGGTTTGAACCGCGCCCTGATCACCGACAGCTTGTTCGCGCGTGAGCGCCTCGGCTCGACCGGTCTGGGCCACGGCGTGGCGATTCCGCATGGCCGCATCAAGGGCCTGAAGGCGCCGATGGCGGCGGTGTTCCAGTTGCACGCACCTATCGGTTTTGATGCACCCGACGAACAGGCCGTCGGCTTGCTGATTTTCCTGCTGGTGCCCGAAGCGGCAACCCAGAAACATCTGGAAATCCTGTCCGAGATCGCCGAACTTCTCAGCGACAGCGCCCTGCGCGAGCAGCTCAAGGCCAGCACCGACGCGGCTGCCCTGCACCAGCTGATCGCCTCCTGGCAGTCCAGCCATGCGGTCAGTTCCTGAACATGCGCCGTGACCTGACACAGGTGTCCCTGAAAACCCAGGCATGAAGCCCACCGTCGTTAGCGCCGATGTCCTGTTCGAGGACCACCGCGCCGCGCTGAAGTGGGAGTGGGTGGCCGGCCTGGGTGCGTCCGAACGGCGCTTTGATGAGGTGGCGGTGCGTGCCGCTCGCTCCGGCGCCGACCTGGTCGGTTATCTCAACTACATCCACCCCTACCGGGTGCAACTGCTTGGCGAGCGCGAAATCGCTTACCTCAGCAACGGCAGCCCGGAGGACTGCGCCCGCCGCATCGCGCGCATTGTCACGCTGGAGCCGCCGGTGCTGATCATTGCCGACGGCCAGGTGGCGCCCGATACCTTGCTGTCGATGTGCGAGCGTGCCCAGATTCCGATGTTTGCGACCAAAGAGTCGGCGGCTTTTGTGATTGACGTGTTGCGCGCCTACCTGTCCAAACATTTTGCTGATCGCACCTCCATGCACGGTGTGTTCATGGACATCCTGGGCGTGGGCCTGATGATCACCGGCGAGTCCGGCCTGGGCAAAAGCGAGCTGGGCCTGGAGCTGATCTCGCGCGGCCACGGTCTGGTGGCCGATGACGCGGTGGATTTGTACCGCATCAACCAGACCACGATTGAGGGCCGATGCCCGGAGTTGCTGCAAAACCTGCTCGAAGTGCGCGGCATCGGCCTGCTCGACATCAAGGCGATTTTTGGCGAGACCGCAGTGCGCCGCAAGATGCGGCTCAAGCTGATCGTGCACCTGGTGCGGCGCGAGACCCTGGAGCGCGAGTACGAACGCATCCCGTATGAGCCGCTGACGCAGGACGTGCTCGGTATTCCGGTGCGCAAGGTGGTAATTCAGGTGGTGGCGGGCCGCAACATTGCCGTGCTGGTGGAGGCCGCTGTGCGCAACGTCATCCTGCAACTGCGTGGCATCGACACGTATCAGGAGTTTGTCGAGCGGCACCGCCAGGCGATGGAGCGGGGCGGCTGACCTGGCCCCCACGGTCGCTCGCTGATTCCGTTCGTCCTGAGCTTGTCGAAGGAGCGGTGTGACAGCGACAAGCTTGCCCACACATTTTGCTATTGAATTCATAGCTGCTTGCGCCCACTAATCAAGGGCTACCGGCATTTTTTGTGCGAAGACTCAGGCGTGGTGGTGGCGCACCGGGTTTGCGCTGCGGTGCGGGCACTTGTCCTTGGTGCAGTTGGCGTAGATGGACAGCGAGTGATCGGCAATCGTAAAACCCTTGGCCTGGGCCACAGCATGTTGCCGCTTTTCAATTTCTGCGTCGTAAAACTCTTCGACCCGGCTGCAATCCAGGCACACCAGGTGGTCGTGGTGCTGGCCTTCGTTGATTTCATACACGGCCTTGCCGGACTCGAAGTTGCTGCGGTTGAGCAGACCCGCCTGCTCGAATTGCGTGAGCACCCGGTACACCGTGGCCAGCCCGATGTCCGAGCGGTCTTCCAGCAGCACCCTGAAAACATCTTCCGCTGTCATGTGCCGCTGTTTGCCCGCTTGAAAAATCTCCAGGATCTTCAGGCGCGGCAGGGTGGCTTTCAGACCGGTATTTTTGAGTTCGTCGATATTGCTCATGGCGGTATCCCGGAGAAAAGTGGGGCAAAAGCGGGTCAAAGCAGGAAGGCATGGCGCTGGCCCGGCGGGCTGACGGGCACCCATGAGGGTGCGAACACCCTGCCGCTACAATGATCAATCATATCGCTACACCCAACCCCATGTCTGCAAAAAATCGTCACGGCATTCAAACCGCTCTTACCGTTCTGGCGTGTAGTGCGCTGGCCGCTTGTGGCAGCATCAAGGGCATGACCAGCGGGCTCAGCGACAGCAAGATCAACCCCGTCAACTGGATCACGCCCTACAAGATAGAGATCGTCCAGGGCAATTTTGTGTCCAAGGAGCAGGTCGAACTGCTCAAGCCGGGCATGCTCCGGGCGCAGGTGCGAGAGGTGCTGGGTACGCCCTTGCTGACCAGCGTGTTCCATGCGGATCGCTGGGACTATGTATTTACGCTGAAGCGCCAGGGCGTCCAGCCGCAGGCGCTCAAGCTCACGGTGTTTTTCAAGAACGATGTGCTGGAGCGCTTTGAGGGCGATGCCATGCCCAGTGAGTCCGAATTTGTTTCCAGGCTCGACTCCCGTCGCAAGCTCGGCAAGGTACCGGTGCTGGAGCTGACCGACGAGCAGCTCAAGGCCGCTGAGAAGAAGAAGCCGGCCGGCACAAGCACCCCGCCCGCCACGCCGCCGGCACCGATGGCGCCATCGACCGCCAGCTACCCGCCGTTGGAAAGCCCGACGCGGTGAGCCCGGCCGGCAGCGCCCCCCGCCACCACATTGCGGTTGCCGGCGCTGGTGGTCGCATGGGCCAGATGCTGGTCGAAGCCGTACGTGCCAGCGGCGACTGCCAGTTGACCGGCGCCCTTGACGTGACAGCCAGCCCCGGCCTGGGTAAAGACGCCTCAGCCTTTCTGGGCCATGCCAGCGGCGTCACCATCACTGCGGACCTGGCTGCCGGCCTGGCCGGCGCGCAGGTGCTGATCGACTTCACCCGGCCCGAAGGCACGATGGCGCACCTGGCCGTGTGCCGCGAACTCGGCGTGAAGCTGGTCATCGGTACCACTGGCTTCTCCGAGGTGCAAAAGGCCGAGATCGCCGCTGCTGCCAAAGATATTGCCATTGTCATGGCGCCCAACATGAGTGTCGGCGTCAACGTCACACTCAAGCTGCTGGAGATGGCCGCCAAAGCCCTGAACACCGGTTATGACATCGAGATCATCGAGGCGCACCACCGCCACAAGGTCGATGCACCGTCGGGCACCGCGCTCAAGATGGGCGAGGTGATTGCCGGCGCCCTGGGCCGCGATCTCAAGGACTGCGCGGTGTATGCCCGCGAAGGCGTGACCGGTGAGCGTGACCCTTCGTCCATCGGTTTTGCCACCATCCGCGGCGGCGACATCGTCGGCGACCACACCGTGCTGTTTCTAGGTGCCGGTGAACGCATTGAAATCACCCATAAATCCTCCAGCCGGGCCACCTATGCCCAGGGCAGTCTGCGGGCCGCGCGTTTCCTCGCGGGCCATCGGACAGGTTTGTTCGACATGTTCGATGTGCTGAACCTGAAGTGAAGAGCTGAATGAATGTGCTCGCGCTGATCACCCAGGGCGACGCCGTGACCGGTCTTGTGACGGCGCTGCTGATGGCCATGTCCGTGGCCAGTTGGGTGGTCATCGTCTGGAAAGCCTGGCTGCTCAGGCGCGCCAGCGGCGATGTGGCCCGCAGCACGGCGGTGTTCTGGCAGTCGTCTGCGTTGGAAGATGCCCAACAGAAAGTGGCCGCCTTCGACCGTGAAGCGCTGGTGCTGCCCCTGATCGCCGCCACCGGGCTGCAGGCCCCCGGCACGCTGGCCGCAGCCGGCGCCCGGTCGCAACAGCTGACCCGTCTGCTTCGCGATGCCTTGCACGCGGTGCTGCATCGCTTGCAATACGGCCAAGTGCTGCTGGCCACCGTCGGTTCCACCGCGCCCTTTGTCGGCCTGCTGGGCACCGTCTGGGGCATTTACCATGCGCTGGTGGGGATTGCCGCCGCCGGCCAGATCACCATCGACAAGGTGTCCGGCCCGGTCGGCGAGGCGCTGATCATGACCGCCGCAGGGCTGGCGGTGGCCATCCCGGCCGTGCTGGCCTATAACATTTTCGGGCGCAACATCAGCCGCATCGAAGCGGATCTTGAGGGCTTTGCTTACGATTTGCGGGAACTGATGGTTGCGACGGGTGAGGTGGGGCATCAATTTTCCGACGGGCCGCCCCTGGGGAAATTAGCCCCTCTTTCGAGTGAAAGGGGCAGCGCACCGCCGGAGGCTCGCGAAGCGACAAGCGTGGGGGCCAGTTCATCATGAGTTTTGGCCGCCTCGAACGCACCCAGGGCGCCCAGCCCTTCAGCGAAATCAACGTCACCCCTCTGGTCGATGTGATGCTGGTGCTGGTGGTGATCTTCATCATCACCGCGCCCCTGCTGGCCAGCTCAATCCGGCTCGACCTGCCCAGAAGCGATGCTGCGCAATCCCATGAGGCGCCGCAGTTTGTGACCTTGGTCGTTGACAAACGCGGCCAGGCCTTTCTCAATGACCGGCCGGTGTCTGCCGAGCAGATGGCGCAAAGCCTGCGGCAAAGTGCTACGCTGAATCCGGACACCGAAGTACAACTGCGGGCGGACGAGGCCGTGCCTTATGGCCGCATCGTTGAGGTCATGGGCATCGCCCAGAAAGCCGGCCTGAACCGCATCGGCTTTGTGGCCGATGCTACCGCCGAGCCAGCCCCTGCCGCCCGGCCCTGAAGGCCTGCTTCGGCCCCGCCCGGCCAGCGCCTAAAATCCCTGCAAGCGGCAGCCATGGGCTGACTCCCTTCTTTTCTCTTTTTCGCGCGCCATGCAAGACAAATACGACCACCTCAATGTTGAGCGCAGTGCGCAGACCCAATGGACCGAGTCCGAGGCCTACCGCGTCACTGAAGACAGCAGCAAAAAGAAGTACTACGCCTGCTCGATGTTGCCTTACCCCAGCGGCAAACTGCACATGGGCCATGTGCGCAACTACACCATCAACGACATGCTCACGCGTTATTTGCGCATGAAGGGCTACAACGTGCTCATGCCCATGGGCTGGGACGCCTTTGGTCTGCCGGCCGAAAACGCCGCGATGAAAAACGGTGTGCCCCCGGCGAAATGGACCTACGACAACATCGCCTACATGAAAAAGCAGATGCAGGCGATGGGGCTGGCCATCGACTGGAGCCGCGAGCTTGCCACCTGCGACCCGAGCTATTACAAGTGGAACCAGTGGCTGTTTTTGAAGATGCTGGACAAGGGTATTGCCTACCGCAAGACCCAGGTTGTCAACTGGGACCCGGTGGACCAGACCGTGCTGGCCAACGAGCAGGTGATCGACGGCAAGGGCTGGCGCACCGGCGCGGTGGTCGAAAAGCGCGAGATTCCGGGCTACTACCTGAAGATCACGGACTACGCCGAGGAGCTGCTCGGCAGCGTCAGCCACAAGCTGCCGGGCTGGCCTGAACGCGTCAAGCTGATGCAGGAGAACTGGATAGGCAAAAGCGAAGGTGTGCGTTTTGCATTTCCGCATGAGATCAAGGGCGCGGACGGCAAACTGATAGCCGACGGGAAGATGTATGTCTTCACCACGCGCGCCGACACCATCATGGGTGTGACCTTTTGCGCCGTGGCGGCCGAACATCCGCTGGCGATTCACGCGGCGTCGTCGAATCCGGAACTCGCAGCCTTTATCGAGGACTGCAAGTCCGGCGGCACCACCGAAGCCGAACTCGCCACGCAGGAGAAAAAGGGCCAGCCCACCGGCCTGTCTGTCACGCACCCGCTGACTGGCGAACAAGTTGAAGTCTGGGTCGGCAACTATGTGCTCATGAGTTACGGCGACGGCGCGGTCATGGGGGTGCCCGCGCACGACGAGCGTGATTTCGAGTTCGCGCAGAAATACGATTTGCCGATCAAACAGGTGGTCTCGCTCCCTCTCCCTGTGGGTGTGGGCTGGGGTGTGGGAGCGTCGGACGGCGGGGCAGCCCTCATCCCAGCCCTCTCCCAGGGGGAGAGGGAGGCAAGAGCCTTCTCAAGCACAGCGTGGCAAGACTGGTACACCGACAAGCAGCATGGCATTGCCATCAACTCCGGCAAGTACAACGGCCTGGCCTTCAAGCCGGCCGTCGATGCGGTGGCGGCCGACCTGGCCGCCAAGGGCCTGGGCGAGAAAAAAACCACCTGGCGCCTGCGCGACTGGGGCGTGAGCCGTCAGCGTTACTGGGGCACGCCGATTCCCATCATCCACTGCGAAGAACACGGCGCGGTGCCGGTGCCCGAGAAAGATTTGCCGGTGGTGTTGCCGCAGGACTGCGTGCCCGACGGCTCCGGCAACCCGCTGCACAAGCATGTTGGTTTCCACGCCGGCGTGGTGTGTCCAGTCTGCGGCAAAGCGGCGCGGCGCGAGACTGACACCATGGACACCTTCGTCGACAGTTCGTGGTACTTCATGCGTTACTGCGATCCGACCAACGACGAAAAAATGGTCGCGGAGGGCGCCAACTACTGGATGCCGATGGACCAGTACATCGGCGGCATCGAACACGCGATCCTGCACCTGCTGTATGCGCGTTTCTGGACCAAGGTCATGCGCGACCTGGGCCTGGTCAAGGTCGATGAACCTTTCACCAAGCTGCTGACTCAGGGCATGGTGCTCAACCACATCTACTCGCGCAAGGGTGACAAGGGCGGTGTCGAGTACTACTGGCCGGCGGACGTGGACGATGTGCACGACGAACACGGCAAGGTCACCGTCGCCAAGCTGCGCAAGGACGGCTCGCTGGTGAACTACGAAGGCGTGGGCACCATGAGCAAAAGCAAGAACAACGGCGTCGACCCGCAGGACCTGATCGAGAAGTACGGCGCCGACACGGCGCGCCTGTACACCATGTTCACCTCGCCGCCCGAAGCCACGCTGGAGTGGAATGACGCGGGGGTGGAAGGCTCCTACCGCTTCCTGCGCCGGGTTTGGGATTTTTCTATTCGACACGACGCGTTCATCAAGGCTCAACTACTGGCTCCCACAGACACCTCCAAACTGAGCACTGCTTACAAAGATGTTCGTCGAAAGATTTTTTTAAATCTCAAACAGATATCTTTTGACTATGAACGCATGCAGTACAACACTGTGGTGTCAGGGTGCATGAAGTTATTGAACGAGCTAGAAGCCGTTCCTTTGTCGGGGGCGTTCGTATCGGGCGGCAATACAAGTCTCTATGACAGCCATCACCGCTCCGCAGTAATCGGAGAGGGCTACGGCATTTTGTTGCGCTCGCTGTACCCGGTTGCCCCCCATCTCTCGCATGCGTTGTGGGAAAAGCTTGGGTACGCCGCGCAGTACGGCGGCCTGCTCGATGCCCCCTGGCCGGAAGTCGATGCCGCCGCGCTGGTGCAGGACGAAATCGAGCTGGTGCTGCAGATCAACGGCAAGTTGCGCGGTTCGATCACCGTGCCCGCTGGCGCCGACAAGGCCATGATTGAGGCGGCCGCGCTGGCGTCCGAAGCATTTGTCAAACAGGCTGCCGGCGCGCCTGCAAAAAAGGTTATCGTGGTGCCAGGCCGCCTGGTCAACATCGTCATCTGAAGGAAAACACCATGCAACGTCGCGTTTTTCTGCTGGCCGCTACGGCGGCTGCGGGGCTTAGCGCCTGCGGTTTTGCGCTGCGCCAGGCGCCTAACTATGCCTTCAAGACCTTGTTCAACACGGTGGCAGAAGGCTCGACCTTGGGCACCGAACTCAACCGCAACCTCGAAGCCAGCGGCACGGTGAAGGTGATCCGTGATCCGCGCCTGATCGAGCAGGCCGACGTGGTCTTCGACGTGGTGGCCGACCAGCGAGAGAAAGTCGTGGTGGGTGTCAACGCGGCCGGCCAGGTGCGCGAGTTCCAGTTGCGCACCCGGTTTACTTTCCGGCTGCGCACGCTGGCGGGCAAGATCCTGATTCCGCCGACGCAGATCCTGCTCCAGCGCGACATCACATTCAATGAATCTGCGGTGCTGGCCAAGGAAACCGAGGAAGCCCTGCTGTACCGTGACATGCAAAGCGACATCGTGCAGCAGGTGCTGCGGCGGCTTGCAGCGGTGAAAGAGCTGTGAGCCTGGCTGCCCCCCTCGTCGCCTGAGCTTCCCACCATGCAGCTCGCGCCCACCCAGCTCCAGCAGCATTTGCAGCGCGGCCTGAAGCCACTGTACATGCTGTACGGCGACGAGCCGCTGCTGGTGCAGGAGTTTGCCGATGCGCTGCGCGCCCATGCCCGCCTTCAGGGCTACACCGAGCGCACGGTGCACACCGTGGCCGGCGCGCACTTCGACTGGAGCGAGGTGCTGGCCAGCGGCGGCTCGCTGAGCCTGTTCGCCGACAAACAAATCATCGAGATTCGCATCCCCAGCGGCAAGCCCGGCAAGGACGGCTCGGTCGCGCTGCAGCAGATTGCAGAGCGCTCGCAGGGCGACGACAGCACGCTGACCCTGGTGCTGCTGCCCCGTCTGGACAGCATGACGACCAAGGGCGCATGGTTCGGCGCGTTGGAGAGTTTCGGTACCACGGTGAAATTCGACCCGATAGATCGGCGCAGCCTGCCGGCCTGGATTGCGCAGCGCCTGCAGGCCCAGGGCCAGCGGGTCGCCGCCGGCGAGGAGGGGCAGCGCACCCTGCAGTTTTTTGCCGACCGCGTCGAGGGCAACCTGCTGGCCGCGCACCAGGAGATCCAGAAGCTGGGCCTGCTTTACCCGACTGACGCCGACGCGGCCTCGGCCGTGCTCAGCTTCGACCAGGTCGAAAACGCGGTGCTCAATGTGGCGCGGTACGACGTGTTCAAGCTGTCCGAAGCGGTGTTGGGCGGCCAGGCGCTGCGCGTGCAGCGCATGCTCGACGGCCTGCAGTCAGAGGGTGAGTCCGAGGTGCTGGTGCATTGGGCGCTTAGCGAAGACATCCGCAGCATGAAACGGGTGAAAGATGCGATAAGCGCCGGCCGGCCCATGCCGATGGCGTTGCGCGAAAACCGCGTCTGGGGCATCAAGGAAAAACTGTTCGAACGCGTGTTGCCCCAGATCGGCGACACCACGCTGGCCAACCTCCTGCACGCCGCACACAAGGTGGACGGCATCGTCAAGGGGCTCAAGCAACCCGACTGGCCGGCCGATGGCTGGCAGGCGCTGCAACGCCTGGCGGGCATGGTGTGTGAGCAGTGCGCCGGGAAAATGCAGGCCAAGTCCCGCTAGCCATTGATGGGCGACCCGGCAGAAAACCAGTCTCTGGCCTTGCAGCTCAGCCCGCGCGGGCACCTGCTGGCGCTGCCTGGTGCCTACGCACCTGTGCTGGCTGAAAAGAATGCGGTCGAACTGGCCCAGGCTTTTGGACGCGGTGCCGGGCACGGGCTGTTGCAGTTGGGCACTGCCGGTGTTGGCCAAGTGTTGCCGCCAGTATGGGGCTGGTGGCGTGACTTTGCGGCCAGCTATGTGACGGCGCTTTGTGCCCTACCCGAGGTGGCAGGCGCTACAAAGCCTTTCACGGTGACCGTGCCTACAGCCGAACGTCTGGAGGCAAGGGTAGCCGACGCACCGCCCATGCAGGGTGCCGAATACCTGACGGCTCAGGTGCTTGCTGCGCTTTGGCAGGGCATGGATGCTGCCCTTGCTGCGGAGCTGGCCGCTTCAGGATTACCGCTGCAGGAGTTTTTAAAAACCCGCAACCCGATCTGGAACATGGTGGGCCGGGTGCATTTCAACCTGGCTGAAAACCGCAAAGACCCGGACTACCCGTTTGCTTTTTTGGCGACCTACACCGCGCGCGTGTCTGCAGCAGGCAAGGCGCAGCACCAGCCGCTGTCGCGCGCGTTGGCCGAGTTTGCTGGCGCTGGGCAGCAGGCGCAGTTGCTGTCTTTGCTGGTGCCGGTGCAGCGCGCCGCAACGCACTGCGCGTGGCTCGATGAGATGGTGAAAGAAGGCGGCATTTATCATCCGCTGCGCTGGAGCCCCGAGCAGGCTTTTGCCTTTTTACGCGACGTAGGCCAGCTTGAAGCCGCCGGTATCGTGGTGCGAACGCCTGGCGTGTGGAAGGCGGGCAGGCCCAGCCGCCCCAGCGTCAAAGGCAGCGTGGGTGCGCGCCCGCCGTCATTGCTGGGCGCTGGCGCATTGCTGGACTTCAGCATGGAGGTGTCGCTCGATGGTGAAACCTTGAGCGCCGCCGACATCAAGGCGTTGCTCAAGGGTGGTGATGGTTTGCAACTGCTGCGTGGCCGCTGGGTTGAAGTGAGTAAAAAGTCGCTGGAGCGGCTGCTGCAGCGTTTTGAGGCGATTGAAAAAGCCGCAGCCAACGGTCTGCCCTTTGCCGAAGCCTTACGGCTGGTAGCGGGCGCATCGCTGGACGGCACTGGCCCGGCGGATGCATCTGACGATGCCGACTGGTCAGAGCTGGTGGCTGGCCCCTGGCTGGCCCAGACGCTGCAAGGCCTGCGCCAGCCCGAGGGCCTGGCCCGCGTCAGCCCCGGCACGGCGCTGAAAGCCACACTGCGTCCTTACCAGGAAGCCGGTGTGCGCTGGTTGTATTTGCTGACCCAGCTTGGCCTGGGCGCCTGCCTGGCAGACGACATGGGGCTGGGCAAAACGATTCAGGTGTTGTCTTTGCTGTTGGTGCTGAAAGAAGAGGCAGCAATGGCCAAAAACAGACATCAGCCCAGCCTGCTGGTCGTGCCCGCATCCTTGCTGGCCAATTGGGCGGGCGAGGCGGCGCGTTTTGCACCCAGTCTGCGCCTGCTGGTAGCGCACCCTTCGGCCATGCCGATGGCTGATTTGAAAGCGCTCGATGCCAGCCATTTGGCCGCGCATGATCTGGTCGTGACCAGCTACGGCAGCCTGGCGCGCCTGCCTGCGCTGCAAGCCGTGCAGTGGCGGCTGGTGGTGGTTGATGAGGCGCAGGCCATTAAAAACCCAAGCGCCCAGCAAACCCGGCAGGTTAAAAAACTGCAGGCTGCCTCACGTATTGCGCTGACCGGCACCCCGGTGGAAAACCGATTGTCTGACCTGTGGTCAATTTTTGACTTTACCCACCCCGGTTTGCTGGGCAGCAGCAAGGTGTTTACCCAGTTCACCAAACGGCTGGCGCAGGCAGAACACTTTGGCCCGCTGCGCAGCCTGGTGCAGCCTTACATCCTGCGCCGCATGAAGACCGACAAGCGTGTGATTGCCGACCTGCCCGACAAAACCGAACTCAAAGCCTTTTGCCACCTGAGCCCGGCGCAGGCCGCTTTGTACCAGCGCGCTGTCAAGGAACTGGCCGCTGCGCTAGAAGACACCGATGGCATGCAGCGCAAAGGCCTGGTGTTGTCGTACCTGATGCGCTTCAAGCAGATCTGCAACCACCCGTCGCAGTGGCTGGGTGACGGTGCCTGGGCCGAAGCTGACAGCGGCAAATTTGCCCGCCTGCGGGAGCTGGTGGAAGTGATTGCCGCCAAGCAGGAAAAAGTGCTGGTGTTTACCCAGTTCAGGGAAACCACCGAACCACTGGCCGTCTTTCTGGGCAGTATTTTTGGCCGCGAAGGCCTGGTTTTACATGGTGGCACACCCGTGGCCAAACGGCAGGCGCTGGTCAAACGTTTTCAGGACGACGAGCTCACGCCGTTTTTTGTGCTGTCCATCAAGGCCGGCGGGGCCGGGCTGAACCTGACTGCGGCGTCGCACGTCATTCACTTTGACCGCTGGTGGAACCCGGCGGTTGAAAACCAGGCCACCGACCGCGCCTTTCGCATCGGACAAAAACACAATGTGCTGGTACACAAGTTTGTCTGCCAGGGCACAGTGGAAGACCGCATCGACCAGCTGATTGAAAGCAAAAAACAGCTGGTGCAGGATGTGCTCGAAGGCGGCGCCGAACTGCAGCTGACCGAGATGAGCGATGCCGAACTACTCAAGCTCGTCAGGCTGGACATCCACACGGCACAGGACAACTGATAACGCGAAGAAGGACAACATATGAGTTATTACGGCTGGAAACCCTATGTCTCTGTGGGCGCCCGGCAAAAACAGGCCGAAAAAGCCGCAACCAAAGCCAAAAAGGCTGGCAAGCTGTACAGCCCGATTGCCGCCTACCGTGGTGCGCTGGCCAAAACCGTGTGGGGCAAAAACTGGTGCGACAACCTCGAGGCCCACAGCGACTACGACAACCGCTTGCCACGCGGCCGCACTTATGTGCGCAATGGCTCGGTGATTGACCTGCAGATCAGTGCCGGCAAGGTCAATGCACTGGTGATGGGTTCTTCGTTGTACAAAGTCGAGGTCACAGTCAACCCGGTAGCGCCAGCGCAATGGAAGTCCATTTGCAAAGACTGCTCCGGATCGATTGCATCGCTGGTGGAGATTTTGCAGGGCAAGCTGTCAACGTCGGTGATGCAGCGTTTGTGCCAGCCCGGCACGGGGCTGATGCCAAGCGCCAAGGCCCTCAGTTTCAGCTGTAGCTGCCCCGACTGGGCCAACATGTGCAAACATGTGGCGGCCGTGCTGTACGGCGTAGGCGCCCGGCTCGACCATCAGCCCGAGCTGTTGTTTACCTTGTGCAACGTTGATGCCAAAGAGCTGGTTCAGGCGGCAGGCAGCGGCCTTGCAGCAAAACGCACAGCGCCAGAATCTGCCAAAGTACTTGATGATGCCTTTCTGGACGATGTGTTTGGTCTGGAGATGGCCCAGCCAGTTGATGCGGTGCTGCCCATCCAGCCGGTGGTTGCCAAAAAGACGGCAGGCAAAAAAGCGGTGCTTCAAAAAGTCTCTGCCAGCAAAGCGGTGCCAGGCAAGCTTGCCGCGAAAAAACCTGCTGTCAAAAAAGTAGCGGCTGTGAAAGCCACAGCCAAAAAGGCGACGGCCAAGCAGGCGGTGGCCAGAAAAGCTGCCACGGCAGTGAAACCGGGAAGAAAAAAATGATTGCAAAAAGCATGGGGAGGCGACGACGCGATAAAGGGCGGCTCAACCCGGCGGTTGTAAAGACAATGGAGTGGTCGGTGCCTAGGAGTCTGGGCGGCAGAAGGAACGTCGGCTGCAAAGCGGCCGCGACGGTCCATTTTTCACCGGCTTTTTGCCCCATAGCTACGGCTATGGCGCTGCAAACCCGGCAAAAACTGTCCTCGCCGGGGCCACTTTTCGCTTCGACGCCTTCTGCCGCCCA
>NZ_JAUYEY010000068.1 GCF_030689685.1 Polaromonas sp.
AGCCTTGACGCGCTGGAGGAGCAGCTTGCACTGGGACTCAGAACTTTGGAGCAAAACCCTGAAACTGTGCGCACCATTGTCTCTTGGGATTGGATTGTGAGCTCCTTGATTACTTCATTTATGAAGTAGAAATGGAATGAGCGGTCAACTGCGGTTTCCAGGTTTACCGGCTTGCTGCCGGTCCGGCTATGCTTACCCATGCTTCTCAAAGACCTGCCTGAAGACGCCCGACCGCGCGAAAAGCTGCTGGCACGCGGCCCCGGCGCGCTCAGCGACGCCGAGTTGCTGGCCCTGCTGCTGCGCAGCGGTATCCCCGGTAAAAATGCCCTACAGATGGGCCAAGAGCTGGTCGATACCTTTGGCGGTGTCGCCGGCTTGCTGCACACCGGCCATGAAGCGTTGAAAAAAATCAAAGGCCTGGGCCCCGCCAAACGCGCCGAGCTGGTGGCGGTGCTGGAGCTGGCCCGCCGCGCGCTGACGCAGCAGTTGCAGGACAAACCACTGTTCAGCACCCCGCAGGCGGTGCGCGACTATCTGCAGTTGCAGCTAGGCAGCCGGCCGCATGAAATTTTTGCCGTGCTATTCCTCGACAGCCAGCACCGCCTGATTGCGCTGGAAGAGCTGTTTCGCGGCACGCTGACGCAAACCTCGGTGTACCCGCGTGAAGTGGTGGTGCGCGCACTGGCGCTGCAGGCCGGCAGTGTGGTGCTGGCGCATAACCACCCGAGCGGTGAAGCCAGGCCGTCGCGCGCCGATGAGGCGCTGACGCAGACGCTCAAGGCCGCCTTGGGCCTGGTCGATGTGCGGGTGCTCGATCATTTTGTCGTGACCCGCACACAGGCCGTGTCCATGGCCGAGCTCGGATTGCTCTGAAACCCATGCCCGTCAAAACACCCGCCATCAAGGACCTGAAAGGGCTCAAGGCCGTCAAGCTCGAAATTGAAACGCGAGCGCGGCAGGAAGCCGAGCTCAAAGCGGCACGCGCGGCCGCCGCAGCCAAGGCGAAGGCCGAAAAAGAATTGTTTTCGCGCGCCGTCGGTCACGTCAGGGCCCTGCCTGCCAAACACCTGCCGGGCCAGCGCGCCAGACTTCCGCAGGTACAAGCCGCGCCGATTCCGGTGCAGCAGCAACGCGACGAACTGGCGGTGATGCGCGAAGCCCTCTCCGACGGTTTTGATGCCGAAACCCTGCTCGACACCGACGAGGCCCTGAGTTTTCGCCGGCCCGGCATGGGGCCGGACGTGGTGCGCAAGCTGCGCCGCGGCGGCTGGAGCATACAGCGTCAGCTCGACCTGCACGGCCTGCGCCGCGAGGACGCACGCGATGCGCTGTCGGTGTTCATCCGCGAGGCGCACAAGGCGGGCCTGCGCTGCGTGCGCGTGGTACACGGCAAGGGCCTGGGCTCACCGGGCAAAACCCCGGTGCTCAAAGGCCGGGTACAAAGCTGGCTGATCCAGAAAGCCGAGGTCATCGCCTTTGTGCAGGCGCGGCCGGCCGAAGGCGGTGCGGGGGCGCTGGTGGTGCTGCTGGCGCAGAGCTGATGGCTGCCAAACTGCTATTGATTTAGTAGCTGGTCATGCGCGCTGGATATGGGCGAGAGGCCAATTTCATCTATAAAACTGGCTTAACTACCGGTTGAAATCTGTTTTTACTCGCTATTTGCAAGCAAAAAGTGCCTCCAGCCCATACCAGTCGGGCGTAAGCCGCTATTTAATCTGTAGCAATTGAGCGGCGACGCCCTCCAGCGCATTGCGCAGGGTGATCACTTTTCAAGACTTGGGCGTGACGACGGTCAGCCCCGTGAAGTAGTGACGGAAGAAGCCCGCATCGGTGGTCAGCAGTGCGTCAGCCTGCTTGATGGCGTGGGCACCGATTAAAAAGTCGGGAGCGGCGCGTTCGCGCGGTCCTTTATTTTTCGCGTAGCCGCGCATGATGCGCGCGGCCTCGAGCGCTGCATCCAGGTTGAGGGGATCGTGATCAATCTGGCAATCGACCAGGAACTCACGCAGGTTTTGCTCGGTGGCAAAGTACCGGCCCAACTCAGCCACCACCACCGCGCACACACAAAGGCTGCCGTGCGCAAGCGCCGCCTCCAGCGCGGTTTGCGCCGCTGCGGCACCGCGCGCGCCTTTGACAATGTCGAACAACACACAGGAATCAACGGCTGTTTTCATGCGCGCGAGGCTTTGACGCTCGCGGCTCGCTTTGGCGCTGCACGCTTGGGAGCCGCGAGCTTGGGCTGCCCAGCAAGGTCAGCCTGCCACGGTACCGGTCGGCCACGCAGCTCGGCGAGCGCCTGATTGGTGGACAGACCGTCATCTGCTGCCTTGCCGATCCAGCGGCTCAAATCGAGCTGCACCCGCTTTTCAATCAGCAAGCGACCGTCTTCAACACGCAGCTGCAAGCGCGCCCCGGGCTTGAGGCCCAGCGCATCGCGCGCCTCCTTGGGAATAACGATCTGGCCACGCTCGGCCAGCGTCACGTCAATGGTTTGCATGGTGTACCTTTGTTGCCTGATAGTCAAAGTATGCCACAACAAGTATGAAATTGTATGTATGCCATGCTGCGGTTGCGCCGAGGTTCGCCACGGCGAATCTGGCAGCCTCATCCGGGGGCGTTCCTCATCCAGTCGGCGGTCTGGAAAAAAGACTCGCGCAGCCGGGCGCGCAGCGCTTCATCCACACCGCTCTCACCCATGGCCTGGTCCATACAGGCCAGCCATTGGTCGCGCTCCAGAATACCGATGACAAAAGGCATGTGGCGCAGGCGCAGCTTGGGGTGGCCAAAACGCTCGGTGTAGTGCTGGGGCCCACCCAGCCAGCCGCACAAAAACCAGAACAGGTGCTGGCGCGCCCTGACCAGCTCGCTGCCATGTGCGGCGCGCAATGCGGTGTAGGCGGGCTCGATGTCCATCAGGTCGTAAAAACGCTCGACCAGGGTTTTGACTTTTTCTTCGCCGCCTATCCATGCGAAAGGCGTTTCAAACGGCGGCGTACCGGGTGGTTTTTCTTCGATGTGCATGGGGAAAGGGGAGTATTTACAAAAAGATCAAGGAGTTCAGGAGGGGGAAGAGACATCACTATTGATTGATTGAATTCCTCCTTGACCTCCTTGACCTCCTTGACCTCATTGATCTCATTGATCTCCTTGTTCAAATTGAATTCTTATGATGCCCCGTTCACTGGGCCTTGCGCAGCGTCTCGACCACTGGGGTGTTGAGCACCGAACGCAAGCCCCACCACCCCGCCGCCAGCGCCAGCGCCGCGCCAGCCAGGCTGCCCAGAAGCGGCACCGTCCAGGAACCGGTCCAGTTGAAGTTAAACACAAAACGCGCCAGCCCCCAGCCCACCGCCAGCGCCACGATGGACGCCAGAAAGCCGGCCAGCAGACCAACACCGGCGAGCTCGGCGCGCTGCACCTGGCGCAGCAGCGAGGCGCGCGCACCGACGGCACGCATGATGGCAAACTCGTGCGCGCGCTCCTCACGCGTTGCCGTGATAGCCGCAAACAGCACCACCAAACCAGCAGCCAGCGTGAAGCCGAACAAAAATTCGACCGCGCGAATCACCTGGTCGAGCACGCGCTGCACCTGGGCAATCGTGCTGCTCATGTCGACATTGGTGATGTTGGGGAAAGCCTTGACCAGCTCGTTGTCAAAGCTGCGCGGTGTGGGCTGGCCAGCAACCGCCGCCACCCGCTCGGGCGCGCGGAAGGCGCTGATGTAAGACACCGGCACGTCGGCAAGTTGCGCCACCGGGTACATCGCAAAAAAGTTGACACGCATCGAGCCCCAATCGACTTCGCGCAGGCTGCTGATCTTCGTGACCTTGATCTGCCCGCCAATGTCAAAGCTCAAGGCATCGCCGAGCTTGAGGCCCAGCGTCTGGGCGATCCCGTCCTCCACGCTGATGGCGTCTTGTTCATCGGCTGTCCAGCGCCCCGCCACCACCTGGTTGTGCGAAGGCATGTCGCTGCTGTTGGACAGGTTGAACTCGCGGTCCACCAGGCGTTTGGCGCGATCATCTGTGAAGTCGTCAGGCGTGATGGCCTTGCCGTTGACCTCCACCAGGCGGCCGCGAATCATCGGGTACCAGTCGAACTTGCTCACGCCGCCGTCACGCAAGGCCTTCTGGAAAGCCTCGCCCTGCTCCGGCTGCACGTTGATGACAAAACGATTCGGCGCATCGGGCGGCGTGGCATTGCGCCAACTGCTGATCAGGTCGGTGCGCAGCAGCACCAGCAGCATCAGCGCCAGCAAGCCAACCGCCAGCGCGCTGACCTGCACCACCGCATAGGCGGGACGCGCCGAGAGCTGGCGCGTGGCCAGCACCAGCCAGCGCGGCGCGGTTGTCTCATTGACGCTGGCCCGCAGCAGCCGCACCGCCAGATAGCTGCTGGCTGCAAACACCAGAACGGCGCCAGCAAACCCGCCCACCGCGATCAGGCCGAGTTTCAGGTCGCTGCTGGCGGCCACCAGCAAGGCCGAAAAACCCAGCATGCCAACCAGCAACACCGCCAGCGATGCAGGTCGCAGGTTACCGACATCGCGGCGGATCACGCGCAGCGGGGGCACCTGCGCCAGTTGCAGCACCGGCGGCAAACCGAAGGCCAGCAGCAAGGTCAGGCCCATGCCCATGCCAAAAGCCACCGGCCAGAAGGTGGCGGCCGGCAGCACGGTTTCGACCAGGCCGGCCAGCAGCAATACAAAACCGTAATGCACGCCGAAGCCAATCAGCACGCCGAGCGCGCTGGCCATCATGCCGGCCAGCACAAACTCGAAGGTGTAGGCCAGCGCGATGGTGCGTTGCGGCTGGCCCAGCACACGCAGCATGGCGCAGTCGTCGAGGTGTTTGGCGGCAAAGCCGCGCGCCACGATGGCAACCGCCACGGCACTGAGCAGCGCCGCCAGCAAGGCCACCAGATTAAGAAATTTTTCGGCACGGTCCAGCGTCTGGCGCATCTCGGGGCTGCCGCTTTCAAGCGACTCCAGGCGTACTCCGCGCACGTCAGTTTTTTTAATTTCTTGCGTGGCCCACTGCACATAAGCATTCACCGCCGCATCGCTGCCAGCCACGGCAAACCGGTAGTGGGTGCGGCTGGCCGGCTGAATCAGGTTGGTAGCGGCCAGGTCGGCGCTGTTGACCATGACCCGTGGCGAGAAGTTGATGAAGCCCGCACCACGATCAGGCTCCTGCACGATCACGCGCGTGAGCTTGAAGCTGGCATCGCCCATCAGCAGGGTCTGGCCGACGCGCAGGCCCAGCGCATCAAGCAGCGACGCATCGGCCCAGGCGGTGCCGGACGCGGGAATCTCGCGCGTGGCGGCGCCGGCGGCATCGACACTGTCGGCCACAGTTACATTGCCGCGCAAGGGGTAGCCTTCAGGCACGGCTTTGAAGGCCACCAGCTTGCTGGCGCCGCCGTCGGCGTCCAAGGCGCGGCCCATGGTCGGGAAGGTCACCGTCGAAATCGCCTGAAGGCCCAGGCTGCGCGCCTTGGCGACAAAAGCTTCGGGGGTCACGCCGTCGCTGCGCAGCACGGCATCGCCGCCCAGCAACTGGCGCGCATCGCGCTGCAGGCCGCCCTTGAGCCGGTCGGCAAAAAAACCGACGGCGGTCAGCGCTGCCACCGCAAGGGTGACGGCCACGATCAGCAGGCGCAGCTCGCCGGCACGCAGGTCACGCAGCAGGGTGCGCCAGCCGAGTTGAAGAAAAAGGGGGTTCATGGACAGACCATACCGCAAAGTTCACAGCCCTGAACCACGGCTGGACTTGTCGCTCTTGTCAGAGCTCTGATGCCGCCGCACGCGGCCTGGGGCCCGCCAGTGCAGGCTCAAGCTTGAGCCGCTGCGTGCTGGAATAACAAACAAAACGCTTGTTGGTGGCGCGGCCAACCGCGCACAGCCCGACCGCCTGCGCGACCTGGTGGCCCATCTGCGTGATGCCGCTGCGCGAGACCACAATCGGCACGCCCATCTGCGCCGACTTGATGACCATCTCGCTGGTCAGGCGGCCGGTGGTGTAGAAGACCAGACCGGAATCGCTGGGGGCGAGCGTGGGGGCCATATTCATCGCCATCCAGCCAGCGATGGTGTCGATGGCGTTGTGGCGGCCCACGTCTTCTACAAACAGCAGCATTTCGGGCGCACCCTGGCCGCACGAAAAAAGCGCACATGCGTGCACCGAACCTGCAGATTTGTAGGTGGTCTCCTTGAGCCGTATGGTGTTGACCAGCTCATACAGCTGGCCTTGCGTGATGCGGGCATCGGCAGACAACACAATCTGGTCCACCTCGTCCATCAGGCCGCCAAACACACTGCCCTGCCCGCAGCCCGTCGTGACCACCCGTTTGGCGGTTTTTTCCTCAATGTCTTCGATGCCGCAGCGGGTCTTGACGGCGGCCGCGCCCACGTCCCAGTCGACCGTGATGGACTCGATGTCGCCCACCTGCCTGACGAGGCGCTGGTTGCGCAGGTAACCGAGCACCAGCAATTCAGGATGCGCACCCAGGGTCATCAGCGTCACCAACTCACGCTTGTCGACATAAACCGTCAGCGCGCGCTCAGCAGGAATGGCGACTCTCTGCAATTCACCGTATTCATTGACGGCATCAATCTCGCAGGTCAGCGGCGCCTGCGCGCGTGTGAGGTGGGGCAATGAAGACAGCGGCATCTCTGAAGACTACAGCAAAAAGAAAAGGCCGACACCTTGCGGGTCGGCCTGGGTCAGCGCAAAAAAATATCAGGATTTTTGGGCTGGATTAATCACCGCATCAGGCTGCTTGGTGCTGGGAGGGCTCACGGCAGTACCAGCCGGGGAATGCGCGCCTGCGGCTTCAATCGGTTTGACCGCTTCAGGCGCTTTGTACGCAAATGCGCCTGGGTCGGCACAAGGGGGGGTTGGTGTGGGCGGTTTGGTTTCCTTGCCAGCAGCTTTGGCGGTTTTGTAATAGCTGGCCGCCACCTTGTCCAGCGATTTGCACAACAGGTAGCCGTCCACCTTGCCAGCCCACGCGGCCTTGGCCGCAGCCTCGGCAGCTTTGGCCTTGGCCTCATCGCTCAAGGGGGGAAGTTTGGCCAGTGCCGCAACGGAGACACCAGCGAACAAAGTTGCAATAAGAAGTTTTTTCATAAGGTCCTCGCTGTCGGTCTGATCAGGCTTGCGCGGTCTGGCTGGGCGGCACAGGCTCGCTGCGCTGAACCGGGATTTTGCCGGCTTTTATATCGTCATACCAGTATTCGTGGTGCTCTTTGGCCCAGGTCTCATCCACAGAACCCGTTTTCATGCTCTGGTAGGAACCTTCCAGGCCAATGGTGCCAAGGTAGATATGCCCGACGAACAGGGCCGTCATCAGTACCGAGGCCACGGCGTGAACCATGTGCGCAATCTGCATAGTGCCGCGCTCATAGACGAGACCCGGAAGCAGCTTGTTGAGCACGAAGCCCGAGACCACAACGATGATGCCCAGAAAAAACACGCCGCCCCAAAACATCACCTTTTCACCGGCGTTGAATCGGTGCGACGGGACATGCTTGCCCGACAGAAGACCGCCGCCTTTGAGAAGCCAGACCAGGTCGCCGCGGCTGGGCATGTTGTCTCGTAGAAAAGTAAAAAACACAATCACCAGCGCCACAGCAAACAGCGGGCCGGCAAAGTTGTGCATGATTTTGAGCACATAGGCGAGCCAGCCAAACAGCGTGAGGCCCATCACCGGCAGCAAAAAGAACTTGCCAAACGCCAGGACGACGCCAGAGATGGCCAGAATGCAAAACGCGATGGCATTGGCCCAATGTGCTGATCGCTCAAACGGCGTGAAGCGCTCGATCTTGCGACCGGTCTCGGCACCATGCAGCTTGATGCTGCCCTTGCCAAAATAAAACAGGGCAATGGCACCAATCACTATCAGCAGAAAGGCACCGCCGTAGGGAATCAGCCAGTTGTTGCGCACCTGGCGCCAGGCTTCGCCCGCGTTGGTCAGGCGGGAGCCAGGGTATTGCACAAAAGGCTGGATCAGGTTGCCGGCTTCCGGCGCCTCGCTTTTGGGCAAGCTGGTGAAGCCGTTAACACCTGTGCCCACCTGGCGCCAGATGGGTGCATTGTTGCCAGGCTGAACTTTTGCCCGCTCAGCGTTGGTCTGGTTGGCGTAATTCGGATCGGCGTCAGCATCGGGCTTGACTTCAAAGATATTGGCGCTTTTTATACCGCCAGAAGGCGTCGCAACGGCAGCAGGCGCAACCGGTGCCGCAGCCGTCTGCGCTGAAACGCCAGCGGCCAGACCGAAGGCTGTCAACAGCAGTGCTGCCAGAACTCGCAAAAATCGCAGGGGGCCTTGCATGAGAACTCCCGGTTATTTCACGCGGTTGTATTCGTTTTGCCCGGCCTGGGTACGTGTTTTGAGCTGTTGCTCCCACGCGGCCTTGTCGCCGGCCTTCCAGCCGGGCGCGTTGTAGGCATTGCCCGGGCCGGTCACGCTTTGAAAGGCAGGTGCATCACTCTTGACCCCAGCAGCGGTTTGCGGCTTGTCGCCGCAGGCGGACAAGACCAGTGCGGCGGCAGCGATGAAGGCTAGACGCATCATGATTTGCCTCCGTTGGCGGGTGGTTGACCGGCCTGTTTGGAGCCGTAGGCTGTGCCCCAGCCCCAGACCTCGGCGCCTTTGCCGCGCTGCACGACCCGGTTGCGGAAGATGTCGGCGACGACATCGCCGTCGCCTGCGATCAGGGCCTTGGTCGAACACTGCTCGGCGCAGGCCGGTAGTTTGCCCTCTGCCAGCCGGTTGCGACCATACTTTTCGAACTCGGCCTGGCTGCCGTTGACCTCGGGGCCGCCAGCGCAGAAAGTGCACTTGTCCATCTTGCCGCGCACACCGAAAGTGCCCTGCGACGGGAACTGCGGCGCACCAAACGGGCAGGCATACGAGCAATAACCGCAGCCTATGCAGACGTCCTTGTCATGCAGCACCACACCTTCGTCGGTGCGGTAAAAGCAGTTGACCGGGCACACCGCCATGCAGGGTGCATCGCTGCAATGCATGCAGGCCACCGAGATGGATTTTTCGCCCGGCACGCCGTCATTCAGTGTCACCACGCGGCGGCGGTTGACACCCCACGGGACTTCGTTTTCGTTTTTGCAGGCAGTGACGCAGCCGTTGCATTCAATGCAGCGCTCGGCGTCACAGACAAATTTCATTCTTGCCATGATGTCTCCTTAATTTCTTTTGTCATTGCGGGCTTGACCCGCAATCCATGCCTCGCTGACCCGCCCATCTGCTTTGTGCCAGCTTGGATCCCGGATCGAGTCCGGGATGACAGCAGCCCTTGTTCACGCACGTTCGACATTACAAACCGTCGTTTTACTTTCCTGCATCATCGTCACGCTGTCATAACCGTAGGTCGTTGCCGTGTTGACGGCTTCGCCCCGCACGATGGGTGCAGCACCATTGGGGTAATAGGCCAGCATGTCGGCACCCTGCCAGCGGCCCGAGAAGTGGAATGGCAGGAAGACGGTGTCCGGGCCTACACGCTCGGTCACCATGGCCTGCACGTTGATGCGTGCGCCGGTCGGTGTACTGACCCAGGCACGCTCACCATTGCGAATGCCTTTGTCGGCCGCCACTTTGGGATTGATCTCGATGAACATCTCCTGCTGCAGCTCGGCCAGCCAGGGGTTGGAGCGGGTTTCCTCGCCGCCACCCTCGTATTCGACCAGGCGCCCAGAAGTCATGATCAGCGGGTACTTCTCGTGTACCTTGTCTGCCAGGTTTTTCTGCTGGATCGTCTTGTACAACGTCGGCAGGCGCCAGAAAGCTTTCTTGTCATCGTGTGTCGGGTACTTGACCATCAGGTCAGCCCGGTTGCCATACAAAGGCTCGCGGTGCTGCGGAATCGCGTCGGGAAAGTTCCAGACCACGGCCCGCGCCTTGGCGTTGCCGAAAGGATGGCAGCCGTGGCCCTTCATGAATACGCGGATCATGCCGCCCGACGAGTCGGTCTTCCAGTTCTTGCCTTCTGCAGCCGCTTTTTCTGGCTCGGTCAACTCATCCCACCAACCAAGCTTTTTAAGCAGCAAGTGGTCAAGCTCTGGATAGCCGGTCTGGATGTCGGCACCCTTGGAGTGCGAGCCGTCTTCCGCCAGCAGGTTCTTGCCCTCGCGCTCCACGCCAAAGTTGGCGCGGAAGTTGCCTCCACCGTCCATCACATGTTTGGAGGTGTCGTACAGATTGGGCGAACCGGGGTGTTTCATCTCCGGCGTGCCGTAACACGGCCATGGCAGGCCGAAATAGTCGCCTGTGGTGTCGTAACCGGTTTCCTTGTCCTTGCCGCCTTTGGATCTGAGCGTTTTGACATCGAACAGGTGCATATTGCGCATGTGCGCCTTCAGGCGCTCCGGACTCTGGCCGGTGTAGCCAATGGTCCAGACACACTTGTTGATCTCACGCAGAATGTCTTCGGGCACGGGCTCGTCCATGCCCTTGACCTTCTGCATCTTGTAGTTCTTGGACAGCTCTTTGGCAAAGCCCAGCTTCTCGGCCAGCTGATGCATGATCATGTGGTCGCTGCGGCTTTCCCACAGCGGCTCAATCACTTTTTCACGCCACTGGATGGACCGGTTGGAAGCCGTCACCGAGCCACTGGTTTCAAATTGGGTGGCAGCCGGCAGCAGGTACACCGCGCGGTTGGCATTGAGGTCTTCGGCCTTGCCGGGCATGGCCGCCATCGCCGCCGTAGCCGAAGGATAGGGATCGATCACCACCAGCAAGTCCAGCTTGTCCATCGCGCGCTTCATCTCCAGACCGCGGGTCTGCGAGTTGGGCGCATGGCCCCAGAACACCACACCACGCAGGTTGGAGTCCTGGTCGATGAACTCGTTTTTCTCCAATACGCCGTCAATCCAGCGTGATACCGTGATGCCGGGTTTGCCCATCATGGCCGGTGAGGCGTAGCGGCCCTTGATCCAGTCAAAGTCCACGCCCCAGGTTTTGGCGAAGTGTTTCCACGAACCTTCAAGCAGGCCGTAATAGCCAGGCAATGAATCAGGGTTGGGGCCGACGTCGGTCGCGCCCTGCACGTTGTCATGACCACGGAAAATATTGGTGCCGCCACCAGAAACGCCGACGTTGCCCAGCGCCAGTTGCAGGATGCACGATGCACGCACCATGGCGTTGCCGATGGTGTGCTGGGTCTGGCCCATGCACCAGACAATCGTCGAAGGCCGGTTTTTGGCCATCATTTCGGCGGCCATATAGACCTTGGCTTCGGGCACACCGCAGGCTTCCTCGACCTTGTCTGGCGTCCATTTGGCCAGCACATCTTCCTTGACCTTTTCCATGCCATAAACACGGTCGTTGATGTACTTGGTGTCTTCCCAGCCGTTCTTGAAGATGTGATACAGCATGCCAAACAGGAAAGGAATGTCCGAGCCGGAGCGGATGCGGATGTATTCATCGGCCCGGGCGGCGGTGCGCGTGAAGCGCGGGTCCACCACCACCATCTTGCAACCGGTCTCTTTCGCATGCAGCATGTGCAGCAGGCTGACCGGGTGCGCCTCAGCCGCGTTGGAGCCAATGTACAACGCGCACTTGCTGTTTTGCATGTCGTTGTACGAATTGGTCATGGCGCCGTAGCCCCAGGTGTTGGCAACCCCGGCCACCGTCGTGGAATGGCAGATGCGCGCCTGGTGGTCGCAGTTGTTGCTTCCCCAGAAGCTGACGAACTTGCGCATCAAATACGCCTGCTCATTGTTGTGCTTGGACGAGCCGACCCAGTACACCGAGTCCGGGCCGCTGGTCTTGCGCAGCTCCTGCATGCGGGCGGTGATCTCACTGAGCGCAACGTCCCAGCTGATACGTTCGTATTTACCATTCACCAGCTTCATCGGATAACGCAGGCGGTACTCGCCGTGGCCGTGCTCGCGCAGCGCCGCTCCCTTGGCACAATGCGCGCCGAGGTTGATCGGCGAGTCAAACACCGGCTCTTGCCGCACCCAGACGCCGTTCTCGACGACTGCATCCACCGCACAGCCGACCGAGCAATGCGTGCAGATCGTGCGTTTGACCTCGATCTTCCCGGTGCCGTCACCAGCGCCAGGTGTTGCGGCTTTGGCTTTTTTGACGAGAGTCAACTGCGTGGCGGCCAGGCCAACGCCGACCCCCATGCCAGAGCGACGCAGGAAGGCGCGGCGGTCCATGGTGGGCAGCGCATTGGACAGGCCGCGCGCGAGGCTTTGCACAAAACGTGCCGAGCCGTCGCGATGCACCTGGCCGCCGGAAATACTGTGAATTTTTTTCGTGAGCAGCATGAAGCTCTCCGTAAGAATGAAACCGGGATGGGCTTGAAACTAGATGCGAGTGGTGCGGTAGTAGTGCTTGACGTGTTCCGACAGGCTGTAACCGCCGCCTTTTTCAGGGGCTGGCCTGGACTCTGGAGCTGAAGCTTCCGGAACCTGCATGCGGGGGAGGGCGACCACCGCTGCTGCGGCCGCGCCCGTGGCGGCGGCGCCGAAAAAGAAACCCCGGCGCGAGGGTTTTGGCTGGCTGTCCTGCATGTTTGTCTCCAAGGAAGCTTGCTATGAAATGATTTGCATGCCTACTTTACGTCACTCCCACTTACACGGCAATGACAGCACCTCAATCAAGCGTACTCTTAAGGGAAAACGATAGGGGAAGATAAGTAAGCTTAGTTTTTACCCTAACAACACCTATCGGACAAAACTGTTTCATTTTGAGAAAAATTAGGTCGCCGTCTTCAAACCAGCATGTCAAAACCTTGCGTTTCAACGCTGACAAATACCTGCGTAAATCCCGCCACGCTGCGGTAAAAATCTGACTTCGGGTGGGCGGCAACCGCGTCGCACAACAGGCTGACCCAGGGCTGGAGATGCCGCGCAAAAAACTCACGCTGGCGCGTCAGGTTGGCAACTTCCACATCCTCCCCTGCAATCAGGTAACGCATGACCTCGCACAGATAGGCCAGGTGGTCTTCGGTTTCGGACATGGCGTCGTCGCGCGCCAGACCCAGCGCATCGAGATCGGTGCGCAGGGCTGCCAGCGGTTTTTCATTGAGGAAACCACTGAGGTAGTGGGAGCCGAACAAGTAGACCTCAGGCTTGCCCACCCCGCCGAACAGCCCATCGTATTCTCTGGCGATGGCCTCATGGGACAAATTGCGCGCGACTTTTACAAGCTCACCCCACGGGGCTTCAAGCAGGGCACCAGCGGCAGGTGCCTCGGTCACAGCCACCCGGAGATTGTCAAGCAGCTCTGCCGACGGCGGCGCGTAATACAGCGCAGCCAGCAGGCCATAAACTTCGGCGCGGGCGGTTTCTTCGTCAAGGCTTGACGACAGGAGTTGGGCTGGCTGGGTCATGGGTAATACGGGGGTTATCGGATATCAGTGATCTTGACTTCGTTGTCGGCCGAATAAATATCAATGACGCGGCAGTCGCTGCACATCTTCAGCCGCTCTGCCGCCGCGCCCTGGAACATAGCGTGGCCCGCAAGTTTGCCAAGCATGGATTCAATCGCTTTCAGGGTGCCGAAGGGTTTGCTGCAGCGTATGCACTGATAAGGCTGGCTCTCGTTGAGCACGCGCGCCTCCTTTCTTTGCGGTGTGAGCAGCAAGCGCGGTTGCAGGGTGATGGCATCTTCCGGACAGGTCGTGGCGCACAGGCCACACTGCACGCAATTTTTCTCGATGAACTTGAGCTGGGGCCGCTCCGGGTTGTCCTGCAGGGCACTGGACGGGCAGGCACTGACACAACTCAGGCACAGCGTGCAGGCCTGCTTGTCGACGAGCAGGCTGCCAAAAGGTGAGCCCTTCGCCGGAAGTTCTATCAGCTCAGGCAAAGACGTTGGCGCCTGCGTCATCAGGTGGTCCAGCGCCATGTCCAGCGTGCTGCGTTTTTCCTGCGCCACCGCAAACCGGGCTGCCGCTGCCGGGACCACCGGCTGGTGACCGGCCAGCTTTTTCAGGCTGGCATCAAGCGCGGCCAGCGCCCCGGCGTCTGGCGCACCAGGGCCTTGCAGCAAGTGAAAGTGCAGGCCGCTGTAGCCCATGCCATGGAGCACGGCCTGGGCCACCGCCATTTGCTCAGTCAGTCCCGCCAGGTAGGCGGGCGCCTCTTCGTCGGTCACCAGCACGGCCACCTGGGACGCCCCAAATGCAATCGCGCTCAGCCAGAGGTCCAGCCCCACACTCGCGGTGTGCCACAAGGCCTGGGGAATGACGTTGGCAGGCATGCCTTGCAGGTTTTTGTGCAACTGCGCGGCGCGGCCCAGCGCTTCGACAGCTTGCTGACCGCTGCCCTGGCTGTGAAACAACACCACAGCCTGTCGGCCACCGGCTTTGGCATAGGTGGCCAGCAAGGTCTTGAGACGCACGCCCTGCTCGCTGGCGCGCGGGTAGGCATAGGTCAACGCACCGGTGGGGCAAACCGTGGTGCAGGCGCCGCAACCTATACACAGGTTGGGGTTGACAAAAATTTGCTGACGAAAATCTGCGGCCCCCACGCTGCGCTGCCCCCCGAGGGGGCGCACCCCGCCTTGGGGCGGCCCGGCGGCGGATATCTGGCTGCTGACAGCGCCCGCTGAACAGATATCCACGCAGGCATTGCAGCCAATGGTTTCGTTCCGGCTGTGGGCACACAGTGTCTGTTTGTAGGCGAAAAATTTGGGTTTTTCGAACTCGCCCACCATGTCGCGCAGCTTGACCACCGTCGCCAGCAGGCCAGGAGAAGCCAGGCCCTGCGCCCCATCCAGGGCAAAGTAGCCTTGCGGCGGCGCATGCAGCACCACCAGCGGTTTTTCACCCAAGTCCAGCACCAGGTCAAAGGCCTCGCTGAGCGGCTGGGCCTCGCGGCCAAAGTCAATGGCACCGGCCACCTTGCAGACGGCCACGCAATCGCGGTGCGAGGTGCACTTGTTGCTGTCGATCTGGTAGCTGAGGTCTATCGCACCTTCGGGACACACGGCCACGCAGGCATTGCAGCGGGTGCACAAGTCCAGGTCAATCGGGTTGCTTTTGTCCCACCTGGCTTCAAAGGCACCGAGCCAGCCGGAAAGCGTGAGTTTGTCGCCGCTGATGACCGGGTACTTGCGCTCCTGGCCGGGCAAGCCGGCCAGCGGCTGGGGGGAAACACCGCGCGCAAAAATGGTCACGTCCAGCGTGTCGGCGACCAGCGCCGCGACCTGTTCGGCCTGGTCCAGCGCGCCAACGATGAGCAGACGGCCTGCGCTTTTGTAGGTCACCGTGGCCACGGGCTCGGCGTCCGGAAGATGTGCCGCCGCCAGCAAGGCGGCAATCTTGGGCATGGCGCGCGCAGCGTCCCTGCCCCAGCCACCCGTTTCGCGGATGTTGACGAACTTAACTACCGAACTGGCGCCAGCCGTTTGCCGCCCCACTTCGGCGAACAGACGTTTTTCCTGGGTGCAGGCGACGATGACATCATCACCCGACTGAATCGCTTTCTGGAAGGCACCCGCCTCGCGCCTGCACAGCGCCGAATGGAGGGTCAGGGTTTCATTAAGTGCCGCGCCCAGCGTCTGGGGCTGGAGCGGCATGGTCTGGTTGCAGTCGCAAATCAGTGTGGGCATGGTCTTCTTGGCTGGCGCCGGAGCCAGGCAATGGCTCAGGTTGGCTGGGATGTTCGGTGTGGGGCAGGTCCGGACGGCTTATGTCTGAACTTTCATGGGACTGTGCCACGGTTTTATCTGCGGGATGATTCGCATTTTCCCGCGGTAAGGCTGCCGCAGGGGTTTTCGGTGCGTCAGCGTCTTCCTCTTTAGCGTCGAACAGCTTGAGAAACTTCGAGCTGGTCATCTGCCGCAGCATGGACTCGGGAATGGGATCGGGCTTCGAATAGTCGTCGATGTAGATATCGAGGCCGTCCATGATGTTGAAATGCGGGTCGGCAAACAGTTTCTTCATTGCCGCGTTGCGCACTTCAGCGCCGACATTGCCGGCCATGAAAGGTTTGAAGTCCGAGTCCTTGTTCAACAGCTTCACATCGTCGAGCGACAGAATTTTTTCGGGCTCGCTGGCGGCTTCGGTCACTGGCGCCGACGCTGACGCTGACGCCACCCCGCCCTGTGACGAAACTGCTGGTGGAACCACGACCGGAACGGGCACAGGCGGCACGGGTTCGGCCATCGGTTTGCCCTGCACGACGTCCGTCTTGCGGCGGGCCCAACGGCCCAGAAATCCGGGGGACTCTTCAGCCATGACCACCGCCTCCAAACGTCTTGTCGGTGCTCACACGCGCCGGATTGCCAAACCGGTCCTGCAGTGACTTGAAGCTTTGTGGGCGTTGCCGGCGTTTGGCCTCCAGCACGTAATGGGCATCCACAAAAGCCTGCACCCACTCCACCACATCGCGCGGCGCGGCCACCTGCTCCACCGTTTCCTGCGCGTCCAGCCAGCGTCCGGCATCGTGATAGCTGAGCGTCACGATCTGCGGCACGGCAACCGGCTCATCGGCCAGCGCAGCTTCCTCCTCCATGCGCCAAACCACCCAAAAACAGGGCTGGGAGGTGGACACATTGAGGTAATAACCTTCTGCGTCGTCGGTGAAAAGCTCGACCTTGAAGCCGGGGTGCAGCCAGCGCTCTTCGTTCGCGTCCTTGAGCAACAGGCGCGGCTGCGCACCGAATCCGTCTTCCTGGGGCACGATGTCGGCAAGCGACCAGCGCCATGGTTGCCACCGGTTGTCGATGCGCTCACGGCGCATCAGCACCGCGACCTCCACGCAGGGCCGCTGCACCCCTTCCTCTGGGGGTGACTGCAGGAGGAAGCCGGAAGTGGTCATCAGCTCAGGTGTCTTTCGATATCTTGATGGTCGGGAATTTGGCGGAAAAATCTTTCGCCTTGGCCGCAATGGTGATGGCCACCTGGCGCGCTACCGCCTTGTAAATACCGGCCACCTCACCATCAGGGTCAGCCACCACGGTGGGCCGGCCGTTGTCGGCCTGCAGGCGGATCTGCATGTCCAGCGGCAGCGCGCCCAGGTAAGGCATGTTGTAGTCGGCCGCCATCTTCTTGCCGCCGTCTTCACCAAAGATATGTTCGGTATGGCCGCAGTTGCTGCACACATGGACAGCCATGTTTTCGACAATGCCCAGAATCGGCACACCCACTTTTTCGAACATCTTGATGCCCTTTTTCGCATCGAGCAGCGCAATGTCCTGCGGCGTGGTGACAATCACCGCGCCGGTCATGGGCACACGCTGGCTCAGCGTCAGCTGGATGTCGCCGGTGCCGGGCGGCATGTCCACGATCAGGTAGTCCAGATCGCGCCAGTTGGTCTGGCGCAGCAACTGCTCCAGCGCCTGTGTCGCCATCGGGCCGCGCCAGATCATGGCCTCGTCCTGCGCCACCAGAAAACCAATCGACATCACCTGAATGCCGTAGTTCTCCATCGGCTCCATGTTTTTGCCATCCACACTTTCAGGCCGGCCTTCAATGCCCATCATCATCGGCTGGCTGGGGCCGTAAATGTCGGCATCCAGCAGGCCCACACTGGCGCCCTCGGCCGCCAGCGCCAGAGCCAGATTCACGGCGGTGGTGCTTTTGCCCACGCCGCCCTTGCCGGAAGCCACAGCCACAATGTTTTTCACGTTGGGCAGCAACTGCACGCCGCGCTGCACGCTGTGGCTGGCGATCTTGAAGCTCACGTTGACCGATACATTGCCCACACCGGCCACACCTTTGACCGCTGCAATCAGCAGCTTGCGGATGCCCGCGAGCTGGCTTTTGGCCGGGTAACCGAGCTCCACGTCAAACGAGACGTCGTCGCCAGCGATATGCAGGTTTTTCAGGGCTTTGGTGCTGACAAAGTCCTGGCCCGTGTTGGGGTCTAAAACCAGCTGAAGCGCAGTCAAAATATTTTCGTTTGTGGGCATGAGAAGGTCGGTATGAGGGGAAACTCGGAGGCGATCTGGGACTTAAGCGTAGCAAGCGGACAGTCTACCGGAGCCGTCTATCGGCTTTGTGAATTGATGCAATTATATCGATTGATATAATTGCATGAATTGATACAGTAAATACCACACAGGAGTTGCACCATGCTGCGTGAAGCCACCGCCATGACCGTACGCCAAACTTTGGGCGAATTGCTCAACGGCGTGCAGTACCGCCACGACAACATCGTCATCACCAAAGCGGGCAAGCCAGTCGCGGCCTTGGTTGACATGGCCACGTTTGAGCGAATGCGTCGCCAGAATGATGGCGAGTTTGAGCGCGCTTGGGCACAAATTGCCAAAGGGTTCGAGGACTTGAGTGAGGAAGAAGTTGAAAAACTAGCCGCCCAAGCATTGGAAGAAGCGCGCGATGAAATAGGCCAGCAAGCAAAGACCACCTCTTCAGCGTCTTCGCTCCCAAGCGCCAAAAAATGAGGCTGGTGATTGACAGCAACTTGATTTTCTCAAGCGTACTCAAGCCAAGCTCCGTACCCGGTGCCGTACTGGGCGCATGGCGTGCGGGACACTTTGACTGGGTATGTTGCGAGATTCAGCTTTCCGAATTGAGGGCTGCGCTCACACGCCCCTATCTGATTTCAAGAATAGCCCAAGGCGTCGAACCCGTCGAGAAATTGCTCCATGAAATGCGCGAGTCCTGTCACTGGAAAGCGCTTCTCGCGCCGTTGCCGGCCGTTTGTCGCGATCCCCGAGACGATTATCTTTTTGCGCTTTACGACCAAGGGCACGCCGATCTCATCATCTCAGGCGATAAAGATGTTTTAGCCTGCAAAAAAGACTACCCCGTATTGACCGCCCGCGAATTGATTGACCGACTATGACTCAAGAAAAAAGAAAACTTTTCGTCACCACCGCCCTGCCGTACGCCAACGGCAATTTCCACATCGGGCACATCATGGAGTACATCCAGGCCGACATCTGGGTGCGGTTTCAACGCATGCAGGTGAATGACGACGGGTCCCCCGTGGCGGTGAACTTCGTCTGTGCAGACGACGCGCACGGCGCGCCCATCATGATCGCCGCCGAAAAAGCCGGCAAAACCCCACAGCAGTTTGTGGCCGACATCGCCGCCGGCCGCAAGCCCTACCTGGATGGCTTTCACATCAGCTTTGACAACTGGCACTCGACCGATGCGCCGGAAAACCACGAACTGGCACGGCAGATCTACCGCGATTTGCGTGACAACCCGCACGGCTCGCTGATTGAGACCAAAAGCATTGAGCAGTTTTTTGATGCTGAAAAAAACATGTTTTTGCCGGATCGGTACATCTTGGGCACCTGCCCTAAGTGCGGCACCAAAGACCAGTACGGCGACAACTGCGAAAACTGCGGCGCGGTGTATGCGCCCACGGATCTGATCAATCCGTATTCGGCCTTGTCGGGCGCAACGCCCGTGCTCAAGAGTTCAGAGCACTTTTTCTTCAAACTGTCCGACCCGCGCTGTGTGGACTTTCTTGAAAAATGGACGCAGGACCCAGATGAGTCCGGCAAGCCTCGGCTGCAGCCCGAGGTGGCCAACAAGGTCAAGGAATGGTTCAGCGTTCGCACCAACCCTGACGGCAGCAAAAGCGAAGGCCTGGGCGACTGGGACATCAGCCGGGATGCGCCTTACTTTGGCATCGAGATCCCCGACGCACCAGGCAAGTATTTTTATGTGTGGCTGGACGCACCTGTCGGCTATCTGGCTTCGCTGAAGAACCTGCTCGAAAAGCGTGGTGAAAGTTATGACGATTACATGGCCAGCCCCGGGCTGGAGCAGTACCACTTCATCGGCAAGGACATCGTCACCTTCCACACCCTGTTCTGGCCGGCGATGCTGCATTTCAGCGGCCGCAAGACGCCCGACAACGTATTTGTACACGGCTTTTTGACCGTCAACAACGGCGAAAAAATGAGCAAAAGCCGCGGCACGGGGCTGGACCCGCTGAAGTACCTGAGCCTGGGCATGAACCCGGAATGGCTGCGCTACTACCTGGCAGCCAAGCTCAATGCACGCAATGAAGACATTGACTTCAACGCTGATGATTTCATGGCGCGGGTGAACAGCGACTTGATCGGCAAGTATGTGAATATTGCTTCACGTGCTGCGGGATTTGTCACGAAACATTTTTCTGGGCAAATCCTTCCTCAAACGGACGCCCAATTTGCCAAGAGTTCGACAAAGATGACCGTTGCACTTGCCGGACCGAATTCTGATTTCGAAAAAGAATTTGCTTATGCATTCGAGGCATTTCGAGGCTTGCCGGACGAAATCATGCTTACGACAATTAGATCCAATGCAGAGAATATTGCGCAGGATTACGAGCGACGAGAATTCGGCAAAGTCCTCCGGCGGATCATGGAGCTTTGCGATGTGGTGAATCAAAACTTTGATTCAAAAAAGCCTTGGATATTGGCCAAAGAAGATCGACTTGCGGATTTGAATGCAATTTGTGTATCAACGCTCAACGCATTCAAGCTAATTACTATTTATCTCAAGCCGGTACTGCCAGCATTGGCGGGAAAAGTCGAAGAAATTCTCAATTTACCAGTCCAGACTTGGGCATCAATCGACGAAAAGTTGCCGTGGGGTCACCGAATCGGAACTTACCAGCACCTGATGCAACGCGTCGACATCCAACAACTTGATGCATTGTTTGAGCCGCCTACCGCAGAGCCCTCACCCCAACCCACTCCCGGAGGGAGAGGGAGCGAACCGGGGGGCGAGGCCATCGCCCCCACCATCACGATTGACGACTTCGCCAAAATCGACCTGCGCATCGCGCTCATCGTGAATTGCGAAGCCGTCGAGGGTTCAACCAAGCTGCTGCGCCTGACACTGGATGTGGGCGAAGGAACCATGCGCAACGTCTTCAGCGGCATTGCCTCAGCCTACAAACCGGCCGACCTGATCGGCAAGCACACAGTCATGGTCGCCAACCTGGCACCGCGCAAGATGAAGTTTGGCGTCAGCGAAGGCATGGTGCTGGCCGCCAGCCATGCCGACGGGAAAACCCAACCGGGCATCTATGTGCTGGAGCCTTCGCTTGGTGCGACACCAGGGATGCGGGTGGCTTGACTGCCCCCGTAAGACGAAAGTAAGGAATTTTATTTCTCCTTACTTTTGGTGTAAACTTACATCCTTGCAACAAAGGAGAGCGTCATGTCCGCCATTCTCGAACTCGAAGCAACCATGACCAGCAAAGGGCAAATTACGGTGCCCGCCGCGTTGCGCACCAAACTTGGCCTGATCGAGGGCTCCAAAGTGAAATTCATTTACGACGGAAAACAGACCCGGCTGGAGGCGGAGTTGCCCGTGAGCGCGTATCGCGGAATCTTGCGCCACCTCGGGAATATTGATACGACGATTCCCAAAGAGCCTGATCGATTTTGATGAACGTCGTTGACTCTTCTGGTTGGATTGAGTACTTGGTAGACTCCGTTCGCGCTGACAACTTTGCCCCAGCGATAGAGCGGACCCATCAGTTGATCGTGCCGTCTCTATCGATTTTTGAAGTTCATCGTTTTCTCAGTCGCGCCACCGACGCATCACGGCGCGATGCATGTCTGGGCTTGATGCGCCGAGGCACCGTCGTTGACCTGACCGACGCCCGGGCCGTATCCGCATCCGAAGTAGCGCAAAGGCATGGTTTGGCCATGGCTGACGCAGTGATGTACAGCATTGCCCGCGAATTCGATGCCACCTTCTGGACACAGGATGCCGATTACCAGGGTCTTCCGGGCGTGCACTTTGAGGTCAAGCCGCCTCAGGGCTGAGCCCATTTGCAATAGCCCTCCTCAGGCCACGAAACGCAACGCTTTGCCCGGTCGCGCCGCCAGCTCGGTGACCACAGCTTCCAGCGCCTGCAGCAAAGCTGCCACATCCTGCGCCTGAAAAGGTGCAGCGGCAATGCCCAGCTTGAGCTGTAGCACAGCCCCCGGGGGTAACACATCGCTTGGGGCCAAGCCGCGCGCAATCAGCCGCTGGCCTATGCTCGAGATATCGTCCCGCTCCATCCGGCCCTGCAAAATCAGCACAAAATCGCCGTCGCGGTGTCGCGCCACGGTGTCGCCTTCCCTGACCACCTGGCTGATGCAGGCGCCCGCATGGACCAGCGCCATCTGCGCCACCTGCAAGCCGTATTCGGCCCGGATGTCATGGATATTGCCGATACGCACACGTATCACCACGCCGGCGCCGGGGTCGCGCTGCTGGTGCTCCAGCAAATGCGCCAGGCGCTGCAGCATGACCTGGTGGTTGGCCGCCCCCGTGAGCGGGTCGGCCGTGGCCATGGCGCCCACGCGAGCCATGGTTTGACGCTGCTCCCGGCTGCGCAGATACAGGGCGACCAGCAGCAGGGGAATCTCGACAGCGGCGCCCAACTGCGCGCCGTATTGCGTCAGAAAGGAAATAGGCAGCAGCTGCATGTTTCGCAAAATGGGAAACACCGCCCCGGCCAGCAGGGCCAGCATTCCCGCCAGCACCCACAGGCCCACGCGCGGAATGCGCCAGGCGTACCACAGCGCCGCACCCAGGTAGACGGCAAAACTGGCCAGGTAGTAGGGGCCGCTGATGGCAAAAAATGGATCGCGCCCCAGCAATAGAAAACCCAGCGCCAAGCCGACACCAGTGGCCGCCATGGCAAGCATGAGGCGGGTGGCCCAGCGGGCACCACGGTCAAGCACCAGTTGGCGCATGAAAAGGTGGCCCAGCGCAGCACCGGCCATCGGCAGCACATTCGATGCAACATCGTTCCACCACGGGTTACGCGGCCAAAAATACTCGCCGGCCAGACCGGTCAAGGACATCTGCCCGACGGCGATGACAGCGACATAAGCGGCGTAATAAGAATGAATCGAGTCGCGCCAGGTATAGGCGTTGACGACGCAAAGCAAGATCACCAGCCCCACTAGCCCCATGTAGGCACCCAGCAGCAAATGCCAGCGTTTGCTGGACTCCTGGAAGTCGCGCATGCTCCAGAGCGTCCAGCGCACATTGATGGGGTGACTGTGCTGCACCCGCAGGTAGGTGGGGCGCATCTCGTCGGGCTGCTGCACAAACTCAAAAGCCGGGTGCAGGTAGCGCAGCGGCCAGTCGGCCACCGCAATTGAATCCCCCGATTGTTCAACGCGCCAGCCGCCTGCGGCCAGCGGTCGGTAAAAATTCACCCGATTCATGCCGGGGTGCGGCAAGGCCAGCACCCGCAAGGTGGGCACATTCACGGCGGGCAAGGCGAGCTGGTACCACATGGACGACACGCCACCCGTCGGCATGATGCGGTCCACCTGGGTCGGCGAGGCTTCGCCGCGCTCGAAACGCTGTTGCACCTGATCGGGCGTCTGCTCGCCAGACACATCAATCAGGACCTGGGCCTCACCGTGCTGGCCAAACCATGGCTCGCCGGACTCCAGTTCACGATGTGCCGAGGCCAGCGAGCCACTCGCCAGCGCAAGCAGAAAAATACCCGGCAGAGCGCGCCATTGGCCCCACAAGGCGGGGCTTGCTCGCAAGCTACTCAAAAGCAAGGTCACACGGCGGATAAGAAGTAGCATTAAATCGGAGAGCAATCAGAGAGCAGAGAGCAGCCTTAAGATAACCACTCAAGGTGTTTTGGAATTTAGCTTGTGCATCCAAACCACACTGCACTTTAACAAGAGGCTTGTGGCCTGACCATCCCACAGGTAGAGGATGGCCGTGGTCGGTGATCTGGATTTTTTGATGAATTTACCCGCTTACCTCGCCCCTTTTCGTCCCCGCATCTTCTCCGCCCTGAAAGGCTACACGCGTGAGCGCTTCGGCAAGGACCTGGGCGCAGGCCTGACGGTCGGCATTGTGGCACTGCCGCTGGCCATGGCTTTTGCCATTGCCTCGGGCCTGTCGCCACAGGCCGGCATCTGGACGGCGATCATCGCGGGCGGGCTGATCTCCCTGCTGGGCGGCTCGGCGGTGCAGATCGGCGGACCGGCCGGCGCCTTCATCGTGATTGTCTACGGCATTGTCGAGCGCTACGGCCTGCCCAACCTGCTGATCTCTACCGCCTGCGCCGGCGTCATCCTGTTTTTGCTGGGCCTGCTCAAGATGGGCACGCTGGTGCGTTATGTGCCGGTCAGCATCGTGGTCGGGTTCACTAACGGCATCGCCGTGCTGATCGCGCTGTCGCAGCTCAAGGAGTTGCTGGGCCTGGAGATCGCCAGAATGCCAGCGGATTTTTTCTCGCAAATCAAGGCCATCAGCCTGCACATCGGCTCCTTCAACGCCTATGCGCTGGGCCTGGGCCTGGTGTGTTTTCTGGGATTAATCCTGTGGCCCAAGCTGTTCGCGCCACGCGATGCGGCCGGCAAGGGCCTGGCGGCGCGCCTGGTCAAAGTGGTGCAGGCGGTCGAAGGGGTGCAGCTACTGCGCGCCACCCGCGCCGCCTCGCGTGTGCCGGGCCCGATTGTGGCGCTGGTGACGCTAACGACGTTTGCCTTTTTTCTGAACCTGCCGGTCGAGACCATAGGCTCGCGTTTCGGCGGCATTCCGCGCGCCCTGCCGCCGTTTGCGCTGCCGGACTTTTCGTGGGACACGGTGCGCCTGCTGTTCGCGCCGACGCTGACGATTGCCATGCTGGGCGCGGTGGAGTCGCTGCTGTGCGCGCGTGTGGCCGACCAGCTTTCGGGCCTGCCCAAACACGACCCCAACCAGGAGCTGATGGCCCAGGGCGTGGCGAATTTTGTCGTGCCTTTTTTCGGCGGCATGCCAGCCACCGGCACGATTGCCCGCACCGTGACCAATGTGCGCTCCGGCGCCAGCTCACCCGTCGCGGGGCTGGTGCATGCGCTGATGCTGGTGGTGATTGTGCTGGTGGCCGCGCCGCTGGCGATGCATGTGCCGCTGGCGGTGCTGGCCGGCATGCTGCTCTACGTGGCCTGGAACATGGGCGAATGGCACGAGTTTGCGCTGATGCGCCAGTACAGCAGCCATTACCGCCTGCTGATGTTGGGCACTTTTTTTCTCACGGTGGTGTTCGACCTCACGGTGGCGCTGCAGGTCGGGCTGTTGCTGGCCTGCGTGCTGTTTGTTCGGCGCATGAGCAGCCTGTTCCAGGTGGTGGAGACAGCGCGCAGCGACGACTCCATTTGCTTCCAGCTCTACGGCTCGCTGTTTTTCGGCGCGGTCGCCAAGATCGACCCCATCCTGTCGGCGGTCGAAAGTGCGCCGCGCGGCCTGCTGGTGCGCCTAGATGCGCAGTCGCTGCAGTCGCTGGATGCGTCGGGACTCGATGTGCTGGGGCAGTTGCACAAGGCCATCGTGCTGCGTGAGGGCAAGCTGGTGATCTCCGGCCTGAACGCCCAGCCGCGCCACGTGATGGAGCGCTCAGGCTTTCTGGCCAAAATCGAGGAAGCCTGAAACGCTATCAATAGCATAGCTACTTTCCCTTGTCTGTAAAGGGCTGGAGGGCTATTTGGCTCGTTTTTTTAACAGGCGTCAGGTCACATTGCCGTTGACGCCCGGCTGGCTTTCGTCGGGCACCGAACCAGTCCGTAACACCCTCAGGTCGCTGTCAAACTCGACCCGAAAAATCCGCGGCGTGTTCGGCCCGTCGCTATAGCGCCACTCGTAATGGGTCTCGCGCTTGAGGGCCATCGGCGTGATTTTCATCGGCTTGCCGAGCATTTTGCGCACCTGCTCCATGGGCATGCCGGGCAGCACCAGCGCAAAGTTCTGCGGCGTGAGCACTTGACGCAGGGCGCTCATCTTTCCGTCGGCGGCGATGGTGATCATGTAGTTGACCTGGCCCTGGGGTTGGCGGTTGTACTCCAGCGTGCGGGCGCCGGGCTGGGCCGCCGCGCCGGGAAACGGGTTGCCAGCCAGGTCGGCGGCGCTCCAGATCTTTTCGGGCTCGCCGAACTTCGTGCGGACATCGGCCTCGGTGGCCACGCCCTCCTCGAGTTCCGCAATGCGCTGGGGGTCGCAGCCCACCAGGCCCAGCAGGGCCGACAACAGTCCCATGATGAGGAGCCACCTTGTGATAAGCGGGGCTGCCAGCGCCGCTTTCCCCCGGAAAGCAAAGAAAGACAGGTGCATGGCGGTCCCCGGTAAAATCAGCCAACTTCAGCTTCAGGCAGTTTAATCCCATGTCCATCTTCGCCCGGCCGCACTACACCTCGGAAGTCACCAACTTCATCGAAGAACTCAAGGCCAACAAGCCCACGCTGGAGGCCGAGCAGCGCCAGGGGCGCGCCATCTGGTGGGACAAGAAGCTGGACCTCTCCGAGCAGGCCGACTACCTGGACGCCGCCGTTCCGCAGCAGCCCTATGTCTACGGCACCAGCGGCCACCCGAACAGCAAGTAGGCTGGAATTAATGGTCAAAAAGGCCTCCAGCCCATGCTGGGCGGGCGTCGATAGCTATTTTTTTCATAGCGACTGAGCCCCAGCCGCGTCCGCCATGACCAGCATCACCGAACTGCCACCCTCCCCGTCCGAGCCGGGCCAGCCCGCCGGCGTACTGGCGCTGCCTGGGATGCCAGGCGTGATCGACCAGGTGGCGCTGGCCAAACTGTATGGCGAGCCGCTGTTTGCGATGCCGCAGGATTTGTACATCCCGCCGGACGCGCTGCAGGTCTTCCTGGAAGCCTTCGAAGGCCCGCTGGATTTGCTGCTCTACCTGATTCGCAAGCAGAACTTCAACATTCTCGACATCCCGATGGCGGCGGTGACGCGCCAGTACCTGGTGTATGTGGACGAGATCCGCAGCACCAACCTGGAGCTGGCCGCTGAATACCTGTTGATGGCGGCGATGCTGATTGAAATCAAGTCGCGCATGCTGCTGCCGCCGAAAAAAGTGGCCAGTGGCCAGGAAGCGGAAGACCCGCGCGCCGAGCTGGTGCGCCGCCTGCTGGAGTACGAGCAGATCAAGCTGGCCGCGCACAAGCTCAATGAGATTCCGCAGTACGGCCGCGACTTTCTGCGCGCCCAGGTCTACGTGGAGCAGGCGCTGCAGCCGCGTTTCCCGGATGTCACCGTGGTCGATCTGCAGGAAGCCTGGCAGGGCATCGCCCGCCGCGCGCGGCTGGTGCAGCACCATGTGATCTCCAGAGAAGAACTCTCGGTGCGCGAACACATGAGCATCGTGCTGCGCAAGCTGCAAGGGCAGAAGTTTGTCGAGTTTGAAGCGCTGTTTGACCCCACCCGCGGCATGCCGGTACTGGTGGTCACCTTCATCGCGCTGCTGGAGCTGTCCAAGGAAGGCCTGGTCGACGTGACCCAGGCCGAGGCCTATGCGCCTATCTACGTGCGCCTGGCCTACACAACTGCCTGATCTTGCGGCGTGCCGACGGCGCGACCCACAATGGACCGTCCGTCGCGTCCTGCGGTTGGTTGATGCGATGCTCGCAGCGAATTACGAACGTAAAATCTGATGAATTATCACATTTATCATAATTACTGATCAGTAACGAAATTGTGATTTTAGTAATTCAACCACCGATGGAAAGCTCATTGTCCTACAGCGTTTTACATTAGTTACAGACATGATGGGCTTGAACTTCAGGTGAACCATCATGACCCCGCAAAGACCCCGACAGATCTTCCCCAGCTCCTGCCTCGCGTCACCCACCCCCCGCGACCGTGAGAAAAATCGCAGTCCCCTTCCCACCGTTCTCGCAAGAGGAGTGCTCCCTTTTGCGCTGCTGGCACTGAGCCAACACGCCTTTGCCCAGCAGCTCCCCGGCGCCGGCAGTCAGATTCAGCAACTCCCGCCAGCGCCGGCCCCACAGAAAGTACCGCCTGAAATCCGCATCGAACGGGGAAGCGCGCCCGCCACCTCGGCAGCCGATGAGGCCAAAATCCTGGTTCGCAGCCTGCGCGTCACCGGTGCAAAGGCCTATACCGAAGCCGAGCTCATTGCGATCACGGGCTTCACGCCAGGGACCGAACTCACGCTCACCGACCTGCGCGGCATGGCGTCGAAGATCACGACGCACTATGCCAAGAACGGCTATTTCGTGGCCCGGGCCTACCTGCCCGCGCAACAAATAGCGGACGACACCGTCACCATCGAAGTCAGCGAAGGTCAATACGGCAAGATCATCCTGCGCAACCAGAGCACGCTTTCCGACAATCAGGCCTACCGACTGCTTGACGGCCTGAACAGCGGCGACCCCATCACCAATGACCCGCTGGAGAGCCGCCTGTTGCTGCTCTCGGACACGCCGGGCGTGAATGTCAAATCGACGCTGGTCCCGGGCGCTACGCCGGGTACTTCCGACCTCATTGTGGACCTCACGCCGGGCAAACGCGTGAGCGGCAGCATCGACTTCGACAACGCCGGCAACCGCTATACCGGGGAATACCGCCTCGGCGCGACCGTCAACCTCAACAATCCGCTGGGGCTGGGCGACCAGGCCAGCGTGCGCGCCGTCACTTCCGGTTCGGGGCTCAACTACGGTCGTGCGTCCTATCAGGTGCCGTTCGGCAAAACCACCGTGGGCGTCGCTTACAGCCGGCTGGAGTATGAGCTGGGCGAGGAATTCGAGTCCCTGCAGGCCAACGGCACGGCAGAGATTGCCAGCATCTACGCCATCCGTCCGCTGATCCGCTCGCGCAACACCAACCTGTACGGCCAGCTCACGTATGAAGCCCGGACTTTCCAGGACAGGATCGACAACACCATCCCGCGATCAGTCACCGACAAGAAAGCGGACGTGTTGATGGCCAGTCTTTATGGCAACCACCGCGACAATCTGGGCGGCGGCGGGATCAGCGCTTATTCGCTGACCTGGTCGATCGGCAACCTCGACATACAAACGCCGTCTGCGCTGGCTGCGGATGCGCTGAGCGCCCGCACCAACGGTTCCTACAACAAGCTCGCCTTCACCGCCACGCGGCTGCAGCGCGTCACCGACCTCGTGTCGCTTTATGGGTCCATCAGCGGGCAGGTCGCCTCGAAAAACCTCGATTCCTCGGAGAAGATGGACTTGGGCGGCATGACCGGTGTGCGCGCCTATCCCCAAGGTGAAGCCTCCGGCGACCAGGGCTACCTGGTCAACCTCGAAGCCAGACTGCTGCTGGGCAAGCTTTCTGACCGCGTTCCAGGCCAGGTGCACCTGATTGGTTTCGTCGACGGCGGCAGCGTCACCATTCACAAAAACCCCTGGTTCACCGGGAACAACCACAGAAACCTGGGCGCTTACGGCGTGGGTGCGAGTTGGGGTGAACCCGGCAACTTCCTGGTGAGGACGTATTACGCCCGCAAGCTCGGCAACGAGCCGGCGCTTTCAGCCCCCGACAAGTCAGGCCGGTTCTGGATCCAGGCCATCAAGTATTTCTGACATTTGCCCGCATCCGCGCCAATCCGACAGCACACAAGGACTCCCCATGAACCGCATTCACCAATCCATCTGGAACGACAGCTCAGGCGCCTTCGTCGCCGTGTCTGAAAACGCAGGCGGCGCAGGCAAGAAAAAATCCTCGTCCACGACGGGACGGCCCAGCGCCGCGAGCTTCGCTGTCAAGGCCCTGTCAGCCTGCCTGATGCTCGGCTTGGGCGCCTCTGCCTACGCCTTGCCTACAGGCGGCGTGGTGGCAGTCGGCGGCGCCAGCATCACCAGCGGCGCGTCCACCACGACCATCACGCAGTCCACCGCCAACACGGTGATCAACTGGCAAAGCTTCGGCATTGCCGCCGGCCAGACGGTGCAGTTTGTGCAACCCGGCAGCACGTCGGTGGCACTGAACCGGGTCTTGGGCGCCGATCCGTCCAGCATCATGGGCAACCTCTCGGCCAACGGCAGGGTCTTTCTGCTCAACCCGAACGGCGTCCTGTTTGGCAGCGGCGCCCAGGTCAATGTCGGCGGGCTCGTCGCGTCCACCATGAGTCTTAGCGATGCCAGGTTCATGGCCGGCGACTATGCCTTCACCGACGCGGGCAACGGCTCGGTTGTCAACCAGGGCAACATCACCGCGGCCGGCGGCGGCTACGTGGCCCTGATGGGCAAAACGGTCAGTAACCAGGGCGTCATTTCCGCCAGACTGGGGTCGGTGGCGCTTGCCGCCGGCAATGCCGTGACCATGGACGTGGCCGGCGACGGCCTGCTCAATATGTCGGTGGCTCAAGGTGCTGTCAACGCGCTGGTTGAAAACGGCGGTCTGATTCGCGCCGATGGCGGCCGCGTGCTGCTGACGGCCCAGGCGGCTGGCAACCTGCTGCAAACCACGGTCAACAACACCGGTGTGATCCAGGCGCAGACCATTGGAAACCGCAACGGCACCATCCTGCTCCTGGGCGACATGCAGAGCGGCACCATGAACGTCGGCGGCACGCTGGATGCCAGCGCACCGAATGGCGGAAATGGCGGTTTTATTGAAACCTCGGCGGCCAACGTCAGAATCCGCGACGACGTGCGCGTCACCACCGCCGCGCCGCAGGGCCTGATGGGCACATGGCTGATCGACCCGCAGGACTTCATCATCGGCCCCGGCGGCAACATTTCCGGCGCCACGCTGTCAGGCCAGCTAGTCACCAACAACATCACCATCACCACGGCACCCGGACCCGGCAACGGCGATATTTTCGTCAACGAAGCGGTCAGCTGGACGGCCAGCGGAACCCCCACAACCCTGACCCTGAACGCCGACCGCGACGTGATCATCAATGCGGCCGTAACGGCCGTTGATGGCAACTTTGTCGTGTGTTGCGGCCGCGATATCAATGTGAATGCGGCCATCTCAACGACGCGCGGAAGCGTTTTGTTGGCCGCAGGCCGCAACGTGAATCAGAGCGCGGCCATCACGGTCACCGACGGCAATCTCATGATGTGCGCGGCCAACGATGTCAACGTCAACGCCAAGATCACCCTGACCCGGGGCACCAGCATTCCTTCGCGAAGCCTGGGCCTGCCACTCGGCCTGACTCTGACCGCCGATACGGACGGGACCGGACCGGGCGTTGCCGGCGGCACCGTGAACATGAATGTCACTGGCGCCAACCGCCCGAGCATCACGGGGCCCAATGCACCGGTCACCATCAACTACAACCCGGTCTCGTACGCGGCGCCTACAGATTACTTGCCAAGTTTCATCCTGGTTGACAGCGCGCTGACACAGCGCATGCTGGTTTTTCCCGAAGTCACCAAGAACTTCGACGGTACAACCACGGCGGTCCTCACCTCCCTGAAGGGTGCCCCGGCCGGCGTGAGCTTGATTGCCGGCTCCGGCGCCACCGCCAATTTCGACAATGCGACCGCAGGAACGAACAAGACAGTCACCTTTACCGGCTATACCCTCGGCGGCGCAAATGCCAGCCAATTCGCCCTCGCGACCAATTGCTGTGGAACCATTGTCCAGAAAACAACCGGAACCATCAGGCCGGCGATCGTCCCGGCGGTTATCCCGGGGGCCGTCAGGGCTGGTTCCATCTTGAACCCGGATGGCAGTATTACGGAACTTCCTTATGTAGAGCTAGCCATGCCGGCGCTCTTCACTTTGGCGTCGTATCGGTCCGGGTTGATGCCAACCTACATGTCTGACGCTGGCGATGTCTTTTTCGTCACCAAGGAAGAAGAGGTGGTAGCGCCCACGGTCATACCGTTCAAACCGCCGCCTCCACCCTATGTCGCGCCGCAGTATGCGCCCAAACCAGCGCGTAACTGATACACATGCTGCCAGCGCCCTGCCTTGTAGCGATGATGCAGCAGTCGTCAGCGTCACGCCCCGCCTCTGGTCACAGGCCTGGCGCCATGCGCGGGGTGCTGGCGTTGGTGATGGCAGGTTTTGTACTGCCAATGGCATGGGCCGGCGGAAATTCCAGTCCGACTACTCATCCACCGCCCATTTCAGCAGCACCATCTAGCCCAAGCGCGGTTGCCTCCGGCAGCCGTGCCCGGCAAGCCAGCTTCGGCCAGGAGAAAGCTTCTCCCCAGGCACTACACGTCGCCAACTGGGTGGTTGCCTCCGCCGACAACCAGGGCATGCCCTTCATGATCATCGACAAGGTGCGCGCCAGGGTTATGATGTTTGATGCTGGTGGCCAATTGCAAGGCGCAGCGCCTGCGCTGCTCGGCCTGGCGCGTGGGGACGACTCTGCGCCCGGCATCGGTGACCGCAAAATGTCCGCTATCCTCCCCGAGGAGCGCACGACAGCCGCAGGACGTTTCGTCGCGTCTCTGGACCGGGACGTGCATGGTCAGGAATTCCTCTGGATTGATTACAGTACAGCCCTCTCGCTGCACCGGGTCGTCAAGGGCAAACCCAGCGAACAGCGTGCGCAACGCCTGAACAGCGCAACACCCCGGGACAACCGCATCTCCTACGGCTGCGTCAATGTACCGGTAAAGTTTTACGAAACGCTGGTCAGCCCGGCCTTCACCGGCACCAATGGCATCGTGTACATCCTGCCTGAAACGCGCGCAGCACAAGATGTTTTCGGATCCTATGACCTTGATGACGCAGCAAGGCGACCGGCACCTGTAGTACTTGCTGCGGTACCCACCGTCCCGCTTCTGGTGCAACAGCCTGGCCGGTGAGGTGAGCACAGACCATGCCTCGCCAAAGGCACGCTGGCCGACGGCGCTAGCGGCTGGGTCCAGGGCGGCATTGCCGCCGTGCTGGCGCAAGGCGATGCAGGCGCTATCAAATCAGGAGCTGCTTACGCCCGCCACATAAGGGCTGCAGGCCAAAATGACGCACAAACTACTCAGCTCAGTGCGGGCGATACGCCTTTATTGCTCCCTCGCCCTTTGGGAGAGGGTTGGGGTGAGGGCCAGCGGTCTATAAAAATCTGCTGTCTTTCGCATCGCTCGCAGCCCCCATCCCAGCCTTCCCCCAAAGGCGGGAAGGAGTGAAACGGGAAACAGCGCTGTTCAAGCGACAGTAGTTACCACAAACTTCGCTACCCGACTGGGACGAGAGCCAGGTGACCGATGCCGACGAACAGGTGGTGATCGCCCACAACTGGGACGAGCTGCGCCGCCTGATGTGGAACTACGTGGGCATAGTCCGCACCAACAAGCGCCTGGAGCGCGCGGCGCACCGCATCGCGCTGCTGCAGTCGGAAATCGGCGAGTTTTATGCCAACTTCCGGGTCACACGGGATCTGCTGGAGCTGCGCAACCTGGTGCAGGTGGCCGAATTGATCGTGCGTTCAGCGCAATCGCGCCATGAGAGCCGGGGCCTGCATTTCAGCCGGGACTATCCGCAGACCGATGCGGTGGCTTTGCCCACGGTGCTGGTGCCAACGTCGGTTCGCCGGGACGACGTTGCAGCGTTTGTTCAGGCGTCTCGAGTCTAAGCTGCGCCAATGCCGGAAATCATTCCCCCCACAGACTGACCAGCCTTTAAAGCCGCAGTAAACGCCAACATCCGGTCAATCGGCAGTCGCGCGCGCAGACCCAGCGCCGGGTCCACCTGCACTTCGGGGCTCATGGTTTGCAACGCCTGCGCCAGGCCCGCCAAGCCGTTCATCGCCATCCACGGGCAATGCGCGCAGCTCTTGCAAGTGGCGCTTTCGCCAGCAGTGGGCGCTTCAATAAAAATCTTGCCGGGGTTGAGTGTGCGCAGCTTGTGCATCATGCCGTTGTCGGTGGCCACTATGAATTGCTGCGCATCCATCTCGCGCGCTGCTTTCAGAATGCCCGAAGTCGAACCCACCGCGTCGGCCAGTGCGATCACGTCGGCCGGCGATTCGGGATGCACCAGCACTTTTGCTCTCGGGTGGTCCTTCATCAGCGCCCCGAGTTCAAAGGCTTTGAACTCATCGTGCACGATGCAGCTGCCGCTCCACATCAGCATGTCGGCGCCGGTCTCAACCTGGATATAGCTGCCCAGGTGTTTGTCCGGCGCCCACAGGATTTTCTGGCCCTGGTCTTTCAGCGCCCGCACAATGTCCAGTGCGCAGCTGGAGGTCACCAGCCAGTCGGCACGCGCCTTCACGGCGGCGCTGGTATTGGCGTAGACCACCACGGTGCGATCCGGGTGAGCGTCGCAAAACGCGCTGAATTCGTCGACGGGGCAACCCAGGTCCAGCGAGCAGGTCGCATCGAGGTCGGGCATCAGCACGCGTTTGCCGGGCGAGAGAATCTTCGCGGTTTCGCCCATGAAACGCACGCCCGAAACCACCAGCGTGGTCGCTGCATGATCCCGGCCGAAACGCGCCATCTCCAGCGAATCACTGACCAGCCCGCCGGTTTCCTCGGCGAGGTCCTGCAAGTCCGGGTGCACGTAGTAATGCGACACCATGACCGCGTTGCGCTCTTTGAGCAGGCGGCGGATCTGGTCCTTGAGCGCCGCACGCTCGCCGGGCGGCGGCTCCACCGGCACCCGCGCCCAGGCGTGGCGGGTTGGGCAGGCCGGCTGTTCAAAGTCGATCCGGACCAGGGAATGAACAGGGGTTTGCACCTTACTCATCGCTGATGTCACAGTTGCTGAAAACGCATGGAAAAATCAACCGCTTTGATGTCTTTGGTCAGGGCGCCAATCGAGATGCGGTCCACCCCGGTGGCGGCAATGCCGGCCACCGTGTCCAGCCCGACGCCGCCCGAGACTTCCAGAATCGCTCGGCCCGCCGTGATGCGCACCGCTTCACGCAGCTGGGCCAGGTCCATGTTGTCCAGCAGAATCATTTTTGCACCGGCATCGAGCGCCTCCTGCAACTGGGCCAAGGTTTCGACTTCGATCTCGACAAAAACCGCCTGGCTTGCCACCTGGGCGGCGCGCTGCAAAACCGCTGCAATGCCGCTGGCGGCCGCAATGTGATTTTCCTTGATCAGCACGGCGTCGTAGAGACCGATGCGGTGGTTGCTGCCGCCGCCGCAGCGCACCGCGTACTTTTGCGCCAGCCGCAGGCCGGGCAGGGTTTTGCGGGTGTCGATAATTTTGGCGCGGTTGCCCGGCACGGCTTGCACCGCCTGCACATAGGCCGCAGTTTGCGAGGCAACGGCACTGAGCAACTGCAGAAAATTGAGCAAGGTGCGCTCGGCACTGAGCAGCGCGCGCGACTGTCCGGTGATCTCGACAATGCCCTGGTTGGCACTACAGCGCTGGCCATCAGCCACATGCCAGACCAGGCGGGCCTGCGGGTCCAGCCGCAACATGGCTGCTTCCACCCAGGGCCGGCCGCAAATCACGGCCGCCTCGCGCGCAAGTATCCGGGCGTGGCTGCGCGCTTCAGGGTCAACCAGGCCAGCGGTGAGGTCACCCGTGCCGATGTCTTCATCCAGTGCACGGCTGGCATCGGCCAGGGCCAGCGCAGCTACGCTGGCAGCAGAAAAATCAAATACGGCATTCATTCATCGGTTCCGGGGAAATGAGGGAGGGCTTGCAAGCCGGCAAGCATAGCGGCTTCGCGGCAAGCACACGGGTTAGCACACTACCGGCATGGCGACGACAGAGGCGCCACAGTTTGTCTGGCCGCCGCTTGCCCGTCCATCTGCATGGATGTAAAAATGCACAAAACTCCGCTCAAATTATGATCGTCACTTTCGCATGAAATTCTCTTCGGACGGGCTTGCTCCCTTCTCTGAGGCACAACAATGACCGTCAACAGCCGGCCCAACCCGCTCGAGTTCAGCGAAGCCGATACGTGCCGCGAGTTCGTTACGCCCGCCATTCAGGCTGCGGGCTGGGGTGACGCCCCTTTCGAGATTGCTGAGCAACGCAGCTTTACCGATGGCCGCATCGTGCTCACTGGCCGTAGCGCAAAACGACGCGAAGGCAAGCGTGCCGACTACCTCCTCCGTTATCGCCGCGACCTGACGCTGGCCGTGGTCGAAGCCAAGCCATTGCCTTATCTGCTGGTGAACATGAACCTGCTGCTGCACGGTTTGGAGTCACCCGACATCGACCCCGGCAACGCGCTGCGTTTTCCGCTTAAGGAGATTGGCGACCGTGAGCGGGTGGACGGGATTTTGTCCAACCCACCGTTTGACGGGGAAGAAGAACGCGGAATATTGGGCAACTTTCCGGACGACAAGCAGACGGCTGAAACCGCGCTGCTGTTCCTGCAACTCATCATGCGCAAGCTACGGCGGCCTGGACTCCCCTCGCCCTCTGGGAGAGGGGCAGGGGGTGAGGGCGGGCGCGCGGCCGTCGTCGTCCCCAACGGCACCTTGTTTGCTGAAGGCATCTGCGGCCGCATCAAGCAAGAACTATTGACCGAGTTCAACCTGCACACCATCGTGCGCCTGCCCAACGGCGTGTTTGCACCGTACACCAACATCCCCAGCAACCTGCTGTTCTTTGACCGCAACGGCCCCACCAAAGACGTTTGGTTTTACGAGCAGCCCTTGCCCGAAGGCCGCAAGAACTACACCAAGACCCAGCCTTTGCAGTTTGAAGAATTCGCTCCGCTGGTGGCTTGGTGGAGCGACCGCAAAGAAAACGCACAGGCGTGGAAAGTACCTGCCGCTGAAATTCTGGCGAACGGCTGCAACCCCGACCGCAAGAACCCCACCGCCAAACAAGACATCACCCACCTGCCACCGGGGCAATTGGTAGAAAGCATTCTTGCCAAAGAGCGGCAGATCATTGAGATCATGGAACGGGTGCAGGCGCTTTTGAAGGAGCCGCTATGAACAAGAAGTCCAACACCAAGCCAATTGCGGCCGCAACCTCGCTGCGCTTGCGTGCCCCCGCAGTGCGTGAAAAGGCCACGCTGCCCGCTGGCTATGAAGCCGTTCACATCGGCATCGTTGACCTGTTGCAAGCAGCGCGAGCCCAAGCTGCCCGCAGTGTCAATGCACTGATGACCGCCAGCTATTGGGAGATTGGTCGCCGCATCGTTGAGGCGGAACAAAAAGGCAAACGCAGGGCCGAATACGGTGAGCAGTTGATTGAACGGCTGGCTGATGACCTCAGCGGCCAGTTTGGACGTGGGTTCAGCCGACAAAACTTGTGGCAGATTCGCTCGTTCTTCTTGAACTGGCCGCCTGAAACAATTCTCCAGACACCGTCTGGAGAATCCTCAAAACTCCCGACACTGTCTGGAAAATCGCAAAAATTGCAGGCAGCGCCTGCACTATCGCAGAGCGTGAGCGAAGCCCCCGCAAGCCTTGCCGCCATCGCCAGCCGCTTTCCCCTCCCGTGGTCGGCCTACGTGCGCCTGTTGTCTGTCAAGAGCAGCCATGCCCGGCGCTTCTACGAAACCGAAGCCTTGCGCGGCGGCTGGAGCGTGCGCTAGCTGGACCGCCAGATCGGCAGCCAGTTTTACGAACGCACCGCGTTGTCACGCAACAAGGCCGCCATGCTCACCAAAGGCGCGGCCGCCCAACCGGAAGACGCGATCACGCCGGACGAAGCGATTAAAGACCCCTACGTGCTGGAGTTTCTGAACCTCAAGGACGAATACTCCGAAGCCGAACTGGAAGAAGCGCTGATCCACCGGCTGCAAGATTTTCTGCTCGAACTCGGCGACGACTTTGCCTTCATCGGGCGGCAAAAGCGCCTGCGCCTTGACGACACATGGTTCCGTGTTGACCTGGTGTTCTTTCACCGGCGCTTGCGCTGTCTGGTCATCGTTGACCTGAAGGTCGGCAAGTTCAGCTATGCCGATGCCGGGCAGATGCACCTGTACCTGAACTACGCCAAGGCCAACTGGATGCGCGAGGGCGAAAACCCGCCAGTGGGTTTGATCCTGTGCAGCCAAAAGGGCAGCGCCGAAGCGCACTACGCGCTGGAAGGTTTGTCCAACAAGGTGCTGGCTGCCGAATACCAAACCGTGCTGCCCAGCGAAAAAGTGATCGCCGAGGAGCTGACCCACACCACGCGCCTGCTGGAAGAACGCAAGGCCAGCAAGTCGGTGCGCAGCAGGAAGAGTGCCAAAGGCAGCGGCAAGGGGGGCGCATGAGCAAGCCGTGGCCGCGTGTGAAACTGGGAGAGGTGCTGTCTCACCGTAAGGAGTTCATCACCATTGATGACTCACAGCTATATACAAGACCCCGTGTACAGCTTCATGCTCAGGGGATAGTAAAGCGGGAAGCGTGGTGGGTGTGATGAACCAGTTTGCGTATCTGGCCGAGGGCTACCGCGAATATCTTGGGGCACACGACCTGCTGATTCCGTTTCTACATCATTCATGAACGCGAAGGCGAAGAGGGCGACAGTACAGACGTACGGCTAGCGAAGCCGACAAAGTGCACGGATGATTTAGAAATGGAATGACGCTTTCGCTGAAGCTGGCCGGTACCCCTTGCAGTCCGCTGTATAAGCGCAGCATCAGCCCTGATCGTCAACTCAAAGCCGTCGTCAATCAGTGGCAATAGCAGCGGGGGAATAGCAGCGGGGGAGTTGGCGGTGCCGCCGGGTGCATTAGAATGCAATTGCTCCGGGGTGCTGCCCGACCATGTTGGTCGGGTAGCTGAGATGGTCAATCCAAACCCGTGAACTTGAATCGGTTCGTACCGACGTAAGAAGAGCTGACTGAAACGGCCCCAGGGCTTTCAGTCACTGTCCACAACCACTGCGCTGGTTCTGGCCACACCTTCGGAGCATTTTGTGTACCTGCACAACCACAAGGATGCCCCGATGAACGCCCCAGACAAATTTGCCCAGTTGCTTTCCCTGACGCGCGAGCCGTTTCCCGCGTCGCGCAAGATTTACGTGCCCGGTCAGGTTCATGCCAACATCCGCGTGCCCATGCGAGAGGTCGCCTTGAGCAATGGCGAATCCGCCACGCTGTACGACACCTCCGGCCCCTACACCGACCCCACGGCAGACATCGACGTGCGCCGTGGGCTGCAAGCTCCGCGCACGCCGTGGATTGAGGCGCGTGGCGACACAGAAATTTACACAGGCCGCGCCGCACAAGCCGTCGATGACGGCACCCGGCGTGAAGACCGCACCGACCCGTCTGACCCCGAAGCCCAGCGCATCGCCGCCCTGCGCGCCCAGGCCGCTGGCCTGCAGCGCACGCCGCGCCGTGCCAGGGCCGGGCTCAACGTCAGCCAGATGCACTACGCGCGGCGCGGCATCATCACCCCCGAGATGGAATACATCGCGCTGCGCGAAAACTCCAAGCGCGAATGGATGGCCGAATACCTGGGCGACGCCGAGCGCGCCCAGCGCCTGCGCGGCAACCCGATGGGCGCGCAGTTGCCCGAGTTTGTGACGCCGGAGTTTGTGCGCGACGAAGTGGCGCGCGGCCGGGCCATCATTCCGGCCAACATCAACCACCCCGAAGTCGAGCCCATGATCATTGGCCGCAACTTCCTGGTCAAGATCAATGCCAACATCGGCAACTCGGCCGTCACCTCCAGCATTGAAGAAGAAGTGGAGAAACTGGTCTGGGCGATTCGCTGGGGCGCAGACAACGTGATGGACTTGTCGACCGGTAAAAACATCCACACCACGCGCGACTGGATCATCCGCAACTCGCCGGTGCCGATCGGCACGGTGCCGATTTACCAGGCGCTGGAAAAAGTCGGCGGTGTTGCTGAAGACCTGACCTGGGAGATTTACCGCGACACGCTGATCGAGCAGGCCGAGCAGGGCGTGGACTACTTCACCATCCACGCCGGGGTGCGCCTGCCTTTCATCCCGATGACAGCCAAACGCCGCACCGGCATCGTCTCGCGCGGCGGCTCCATCCTGGCCAAGTGGTGTATGTCGCATCACAAAGAGAACTTTTTATACACGCACTTTGAAGACATTTGCGAGATCATGAAGGCCTACGACGTGAGCTTCTCGCTGGGCGATGGCCTGCGCCCGGGCTCGGGAGCCGATGCCAACGACGAAGCGCAGTTTGCCGAACTGCGCACGCTGGGCGAGCTGACAAAAATCGCCTGGAAGCACGACGTGCAGACCATGATCGAAGGCCCTGGCCACGTGCCCATGCACATGATCCAGGCCAACATGGAAGAGCAGCTCAAGCACTGCCATGAGGCGCCCTTCTACACACTGGGCCCGCTGACCATCGACATTTCCCCGGGCTACGACCACATCTCCAGCGCCATTGGCGCGGCCATGATCGGCTGGTTTGGCACCGCCATGCTGTGTTACGTCACGCCCAAGGAGCACCTGGGCCTGCCGGACCGCAACGACGTCAAGCAGGGCATCATTGCCTACAAAATTGCCGCGCATGCGGCCGACGTGGCCAAGGGGCACCCGACCTCACGCGCGCGCGACGAGGCGCTGTCCAAGGCGCGCTTCGAGTTTCGCTGGCACGACCAGTTCAACCTGTCGCTGGACCCGGACACGGCGCGCGAATTCCACGACGAGACTTTGCCCAAGGAAGTCAGCAAGGTAGCGCACTTCTGCTCGATGTGCGGGCCAAAATTCTGCTCGATGAAAATCAGCCAGGAAGTGCGCGAGTTTGCGGCACAACAAGGTATTGCGGAAAACGCGGCGCTGGATCAGGGAATGCAGGCAAAATCGGCCGAGTTCCGCGAAGGCGGCAGCGAAATTTACATCCCGATCCAGAAACTCTGAAGCAACGCTGACAAAGGCAGACACATCCATGCATATTGGTATCGCAGGCGCAGGTTTGCTCGGGCGGCTGCTGGCCTTCGAGTTGGCCAAAGGCGGCCATTCGGTGGAGGTATTTGACCCCGCACCTGGCCCGCTGCCGCCTGCCTCACAGCAAACGCCCTATGCCGCAGGCTGGACCGCAGCCGGCATGCTCAGCCCGACTGCCGAGCTGGAGTCGGCTGATGAAAACGTCTTTGCGCTGGGCCTGCGTTCGCTGGAACTCTGGCCCGCCATCGTGGCCTCCCTCGGCATGCCGGTCGAGTTGCACCGGCGCGGCAGTCTGCTGCTGGCGCATCGCGGCGATGAAGGTGCAGCGCGGCGCGTGGTGGACCTGCTGAAACACAAGGCACCTGCCGGCCATGCGCCGCAAATGCTGGACGCAGTTGCCCTGGGCGAGCTGGAGCCGGCGCTCCACGGCGCGGTGCACGCCTGGTTGCTGCCCCACGAGGGACAGATTCACAGCGTACAGGCCATGACAGCGCTGGCCCATGCAGCAGATGCAGCAGGCACACGTTTTCACTGGGGTATCACCGTCACCCGCCTGCAGGCCGGTGAAATTCACACGACGCAAACGCTGCGAAAGTTCGACTGTGTGTTCGATGTACGCGGCACCGGCGCACGGCCTAAACCGGCGGTCAACGGGCAAGACGATGGGTTCACGCCGCAGGTGCGGGGCGTGCGTGGTGAGATCCTCTGGCTGCATGCGCCCGGTGTGGTGCTGCAGCGCCCGGTGCGCCTGCTGCACCCGCGCCACCGCGTCTACCTGGTGCCGCGCGAAGGCGGGCATATCGTGGTCGGCGCCAGCGAGATCGAAAGCGAAGACCGCTCGCCAGTCTCGTTGCGCAGCACGGTTGAGCTGCTGGCCGCCGCGCACAGCATCATTCCTGAATTGGCCGAGGCGCGCGTGATTCATTCTGAAACCAATCTGCGCCCCGCGCTGCCTGACAATCTGCCGCGCGTGGAACAGGCCCCCGGTCTGGTACGCATCAACGGACTGTTTCGCCACGGCTGGCTGATCGCGCCGGCGCTGGTCGAACAAACCCTGAAAAATCTGACATGACACTGATCAACATCACTCTCAACGGCGAGCTGCGGCAAGTCCCGGCGGACAGCAGCTTGGCCGAAGCGCTGGCGGGCAGTGGCCAGCCCGCTCAGTCTTTCGCGAGCGCCATCAATGGCGAGTTCGTCGCACGCGATGCGCGCGCGCAAACCGTGCTGGCCGACGGTGACGCGATTTTCACTTTCCAGGCCATCACAGGAGGCTGACATGGGTTTTCAGATTGCAGACGTGACGCTGAACAGCCGATTTTTCCTCGGCACCGCCAGCTACCCCTCGCCGCAGATTTTGCAGGAGGCGATTGCGGCCTCGGGCGCCGAGGTTGTCACCGTCGGGCTCAAGCGCCAGATGGCGGCCGGCGGCGCCAGCACGCAAAATGACTTTTACGCCATGATCCGCAGCAGCGGCGCCCGCCTGCTGCCCAACACCGCCGGCTGCCGCAGCGCGCGCGAAGCCGTGACCATGTCGCAGATGGCGCGCGAGCTGTTCGGTACGCACTGGATCAAGCTCGAAGTGGTGGGTGATGAACACACGCTGCAGCCGGATCCGTTTGAACTGGTCACCGCCGCGACCGAGCTGGCGCGTGATGGCTTTGAAGTGTTTCCCTACTGCACCGACGACCTGGTCAGCTGCCAGCGGCTGCTGGACGCCGGTTGCCGCATCCTGATGCCCTGGGGCGCACCGATTGGCTCGGGCCAGGGCCTGCGCAACCCGCATGCGCTGCGCACCCTGCGCGCGCGCCTGCCCGGCGTGCCGCTGATCGTGGACGCCGGCATCGGCTCGCCGGCCGACGCGGTGCAGGCGATGGAGCTGGGTTTTGATGCGGTGCTGCTGAACTCGGCCGTAGCCCACGCGCGCGACCCGGTGCAGATGGCACGCGCTTTCAAGCTTGGCATCGAGTCCGGGCGACTGGCTTGGGAGGCCGGCATCATGGCCCAGCAGGACATGGCGGTCGCCTCGACCCCGGTCACCGGACGGCCGTTCATCCTATGACCGACCCAGCCAACACCGCGCAGGTCTGGACCATGCCCGGCCATGCGAAAGAGCTGGAACGGCTGCGGCAGACGTGCAAGGAGCGACTGCTGCCAGACCCCGCCCTGCTCTGCGTCAACCGCAGCGAGGCCGCCGCCCTGCTGGGCATGGCCCCGCTGGCCACCCGTGACACTGTCGAGCAGGCTGCCAAAGCTTTGCGGGCATGGGCTTGCCAGGCCGTCGTGATCACCGGCGGCGATGACGCCGACTATGCCGACACCCCGCATGCCAGCGGCTGGCTTGATCTGCCAGGGCTTGCCGCGCCGCCCAGCACCGACACGGGCACCGTCTTCGCCACCAGCGCGGCCGCAGCGCTGGCACGCGGTTTTGTTGCGATAGAGGCCATCATCCTGGCCAAGATGGCAAGGGCCGATGCACTGCGCCACGGCGCTGCAGCAGACCCGCTGCAGCCACGCGCCGACTTCGCACAGCACAGCGGCAACCTGCCGCACTTCAACTTGCCGGTCTCAACAACCGTCAGCGGCTTTGCCGCGCTCAGTAACGCGGACCTGGGCCTGTATGCGGTGGTGGACAGTGCCGCCTGGGTCGAACGGGTCGTCGCAGCCGGGGTGCACACGGTGCAGTTGCGCATCAAGGATGCAGAGCGGCCGGAGCAGCGCGAGCATGTCCGGCAGCAAGTGCGCCAGAGCATCGCCGCGGCCGTTGCGGCCGGCGCGCAACTTTTCATCAACGACCACTGGCACATCGCCATTGAAGAAGGCGCTTACGGCGTGCACCTGGGGCAGGAAGATCTGCACATCGCCGATCTGGCCGCAATTGCCAAGGCCGGCCTGCGGCTGGGCATCAGCACCCACGCTTACTGGGAAGTTTGCCGCGCCTGGGCACTGCAGCCCAGCTACATCGCCTGCGGCCCTATTCATCCCACGCAGGCCAAGGCCATGCCCTGGATCCCCCAAGGCAATGACAACCTGGCATATTGGTGCAAGCTGCTGCCAACCCCCGTGGTGGGCATTGCCGGCATGGACGTGGCACGAACCGAGCAGGCGGCACAGTGTGGTGTGGCCGGTGTGGCGGTGATCAGTGCCATCACCGCAGCCGCTTCGCCGGAAACGGCAATCACGCAGTTGCAACAAGCCGTGCAGCGCGGCAAGAGCCGGCCACCGTCCGCCGCGCCCCTTCTGCCAAAATCCACCCTTTCACCCACTGTTTGACGACGGAAGGCCCCATGCAACGTACTCTTTTAGCCGGAAAAATCCACCGCGCCACCGTCACCCAATGCGAGTTGCATTACGAAGGCTCCTGCGCCATCGACGACGACTTGCTGGACGCCTCCGGCATCGCCGAATTTGAACAAATTCATATATGGAACATCAACAACGGCGCACGCTTCGTCACCTACGCCATACGCGCGCAGCGCGGCAGCGGCACCATCTCGGTCAATGGCTCGGCGGCCCGCCACGCTGCGGTTGGCGACCTGATCATCATTGCGGCCTTTGGCCAGTTGCAGGCGGACCAGGTGGCCGGCTTCCAGCCCAGGCTGGTGTTTGTCGATGACGCCAACCGCATCAAGGAAGAACACTCCACCATTGCGGTGCAGGTCCGTTGAGCCTACCCACCAACCATTCCGAAGCATCCATGGACAACCAGTCGATGAGCCAGCGCAGCCTGCGGCACGTGTGGCACCCGTGCACGCAGATGAAGCAACACGCGTCGCAGGCCGTGCCTCTGGTGCCGGTGTCGCGCGCCGAGGGTGTGTGGCTGTATGACTTTGAAGGCAATCGCTACCTCGACGGCATTAGCTCCTGGTGGGTCAATCTGTTTGGCCACAACCATCCGCATATCAGGGCGGCTCTGGTTGACCAGTTGGGCCGGCTCGATCACGTGATGCTGGCCGGTTTCACGCACCAGCCGGTGGTGGAGCTGTCCGAACAGCTGGCCGCGCTGACGGGTCTGGGCCATGCCTTTTACGGCAGCGACGGCGCCTCGGCCACCGAAATCGCGCTGAAGATGAGCGCGCACTACTGGCGCAACACAGGACGGCCCGGCAAGTGCCGCTTTGTGGGCCTGGCCGGTGGCTACCACGGCGAAACCGTGGGCGCATTGGCCGTCACCGATATCGCCATTTTCCGGGAAGCCTACGCACCGCTGGTGCGGCTGGCGGCCACCGTGCCCAGCCCCGACGCACGGGCGGCACTGCTCGGTGAAAGCGCTGCCGATGTGGCGCAGCGCGCCGCCGACGCGCTGCAAGCCTGGCTGGCCGAGCACCATCAAGAAACCGCTGCCCTGATCGTCGAGCCCCTGGTGCAATGCGCGGCCGGCATGGCCATGCACGATGCTGGCTACCTGCGCCGGGTTCGCGCGCTGTGCGATCACTACGAGGTGCATCTGGTCGTCGACGAAATCGCCACCGGTTTCGGCCGCACCGGCACGATGTTCGCGCACCAGCAGGCCGGCATCCGGCCCGACTTCATTTGCCTCTCCAAAGGGTTGACCGGTGGCACCCTGCCCTTGTCCGCGGTACTCACCACCGACACGGTGTACGAGGCCTTTTACGACGACGAGGTGGCGCGCGGCTTTCTGCATTCCCACTCGTACACCGGCAACCCGCTGGCCTGCCGCGCCGCGCTGGCGACCTTGGCGCTGTTCTCTCAAAACGATGTGCTGGCAAACAACGCCGTGCTCGCCCAGACACTGGATGCGGCTTTCGCGCCCTTGACGGGCCATGCGCGCATCCGGCATGCGCGTCGGCTGGGCATGATCTGGGCCTGGGACGTGGACACCGTCCTGCCAGACTTTGCGCAGCGCTACCACCAGCACGCGATGGCGCACGGCGTGCTGCTGCGACCCATCGGCAACACCATTTACGCCATGCCACCGTATGTGATGGACGAAGAAAGCGCTGAGCACCTGGCGCAGGGTGCGCTGGCCGCACTGCAGGCCACGCTGGCCGAAGAGGCAAGCTGCCATGGCTGAGCGCCGCGCCATCTCCTGCTTTGTGACCGGTACCGATACCGGGGTCGGCAAGACCCTGGTCAGCGCGGCGCTGATACATGCGCTGGCGCGGCACCACGCCCGTGTCGTCGGCATGAAACCCGTGGCGGCGGGCACCACCCTGATCCAAGGCGTCGAAGCCAATGACGATGTGCTGGCGCTGCGCGCCGCCTCCACCTGCGGCGTGCCGCCGGCGCTGGACAACCCGGTGCTGCTGCCTGACCCGGTGTCGCCGCATATCGCCGCTGCGCGCGCCGGCCTTCGCATTGACATCGCCCACATCGTGGCCTGCCATCGCCAGCTGGCGCAGCTTGCCGACGCCGTGGTGGTCGAAGGCGCGGGCGGTTTTCTGGTGCCGCTCTCAGCCACGGAAACCGGCGCTGACCTGGCGCAGCAACTCGGCCTGCCGGTCGTGCTGGTGGTGGGCCTGCGACTAGGCTGCCTGAACCACACGCTGCTGACGCTGGAGGCGATCCGCGCGCGCGGCCTGGCGCTGGCCGGCTGGGTAGCCAACCATATTGACCCCGCCATGCTGGCGCAGGACGACAACATCGATTTTTTGCAACAACGGCTCGGTGCGCCGCTGCTGGCAAACATTGCGCACCAGAGCACGCCTGATGCCCGAACACTGACCCTTGGCCTCCCCCCGGCATGGCAATAGACCCTTCCCTGACAACTTCCTGGCTCGATGAATTTCCGGCGCGCATTGCCGAGCTGGACCGTACTCACCTGCGGCGCCGGCGGCGTGTGGTGCTGCCAGAAAGCGGCGCCCGACTGCGGGTCGACGGGCAGAGCATGCTGGCGTTTTGCAGCAACGACTACCTGGGCCTGGCCAATCACCCGGCGCTGATCGAAGCGGCCTGCATGGGCGCGCGCAGCTTCGGCGTGGGCGCAACGGCCTCACCGCTGGTCAGCGGCCACAGCGCGGCGAACGACGCACTGGAGCATGCGCTGGCCAGTTTCGTCGGCCTGCCGCGTGCGCTTTATTTTTACGCTGGTTACGCCACCAACATCGGCATCATTCCGGCGCTGGTGGGTAGCGGTGATGCGATTTTTTCAGACACACTCAACCATGCCTGCCTGATTGACGGTGCGCGCCTGTCGCGCGCGCAGATTCACCGCTACGCCCATGCCGACCTGGCTGCGCTGGAGGCGGCGCTGGCGCAAAGCCCGGCGCAGCGCAAACTGGTCATCAGCGACACGGTGTTCAGCATGGATGGCGACCTGGCCGACGTACCGGCCCTGCTGGCGCTGTGCGAGCGCCATGATGCGCTGCTGCTGCTGGACGATGCGCATGGCTTTGGCGTACTGGGGCCACAGGGGCGCGGCTGCCTGTCCCACTTTTCACTGACCGGCGCGCGCGCGTCACCACGCGTGCTCTACATGACCACCCTGGGCAAGGCGGCCGGCGTCGCAGGTGCTTTTGTGGCCGGCAGCGATGCCATTGTTGAATGGTTGCTGCAAAAAACCCGCAGCTATATTTATGCCACGGCCGCACCCGCGCTGCTGGCCAGCGCCCTGCGTGCCAGCCTGCAGCTGATCGAACATGACGAGTGGCGGCGCGAACACCTGCGGCAACTCATCAAGCGTCTGCGCCAGGGCTTGGCCACGGGCCTGCGAGGCAGCAGCTGGCGACTCGGGCCATCCCGGACACCCATCCAGCCGCTGCTGATTGGCCGCAACGACGAAGCGCTGGCGGTTATGGAGGGCCTGCGCGAGCGCGGCCTGTGGGTGCCCGCCATTCGTCCGCCGACGGTGCCCGAAGGCACGGCGCGCCTGCGCATCGCCCTGTCGGCGGCCCACACCGAAGCCGATATTGACCTGTTGATCCAGGCCCTGAGCGAGCTGGCCGCCGCAGGCCAGCCGGCAGTAGCCTTCGGCTAGACTTCAAAATCTGTCGAAACTCCATTGAAATTGCCGCGCCATCCCGACAAAAAATTGATACGAAATGTGTATCGCTTCAAGGAACAAAACCATGTCCAGCGTTTTTGAACAACCCGTCACCCTGCACCGCCCGCGCCAGGCCGTAACCGCCAGCGCTGCGACCGGCTGGAGCACCGACGCGATCGAAGCGCTTTTCAACCTGCCTTTCCCGGAACTGATGCACCGAGCGCAGACCGTGCACCGTGAAAATTTCGACCCCAACCGGGTTGAGTTTGCCACCCTGCTGTCGGTCAAAACCGGCGGCTGCCCGGAAGACTGCAGCTACTGCCCGCAAGCCGCCCGCTTTGACACCGGTGTCGAGGCGACCAAGCTGATGGAGCCGCATGAAGTGCGGCTGGCCGCGCAGCGTGCCAAGGACGCCGGTGCCACGCGTTTTTGCATGGGCGCGGCCTGGCGCGCGCCGAAAGACCGCGACATTGAAAAAGTCGCCGAGCTGGTGCGCACCGTCAAGGCCCTCGGACTGGAAACCTGCGCCACGCTGGGCATGCTGGAAGACGGCCACGCGCAAACCCTGCAAAGTGCCGGTCTTGACTACTACAACCACAACCTCGACAGCGCGCCCGACTTCTATGGCGACATCATCACCACGCGCGACTACCAGGACCGCCTCGACACCCTGGCGCGCGTGCGCAGCGCTGGCGTCAAGGTCTGTTGCGGCGGCATCGTCGGCATGGGCGAAACACGGCGCCAGCGCGCCGGCCTGGTCGCCGAGCTGGCGAATCTGACGCCTTACCCCGAGTCGGTGCCGATCAACAACCTGGTGAAGGTGGAAGGTACCCCGCTGGCGGATCAGGCCGATCTGGACCCGTTTGAATTCGTGCGCACAATTGCGGTCGCGCGCATCACCATGCCGAAGGCGCGCGTGCGCCTGTCGGCAGGCCGCCAGCAAATGGGCGACGCGGTGCAAGCCCTGTGTTTCCTGGCCGGCGCCAACTCCATCTTTTACGGCGACAAGCTGCTGACCACCGGCAACCCGGACACCGCCGCCGATGTGGCGCTGCTGGCGCGACTCGGCATGACGCGTTCAGCACCCGCCGTACAGCCATGACACAACCCTCGGCCAGCCCCTACGGCACGCTGTCCGCCGCGCCGGCGGCGGCCTCGCGCAAACCCATCAGCCTGCCGCGCCTGCGCGAGATGCATGGTCAGGGCGACAAAATCACCATGCTGACCGCCTACGACGCGACCTTTGCGGCGGTGGCCGACGCAGCCGGCGTCGAGTGCATCCTGGTCGGCGACTCGCTGGGCATGGTGTGCCAGGGTTTGAGCAGCACGGTGGGCGTGACGCTCGAAGCCATGCGGCATCACACCGAATGTGTGGCACGTGGGCTGCGGCGCGCCCAGGCCACCGCCTGGCTGATCGGCGACCTGCCCTTCGGCAGCTACCACGAGTCCAAAGAGCAGGCCCTGCGCAGCGCCGTCGTGCTGATGCAGGCCGGTGCCCATATGGTCAAGCTCGAAGGCGGCGGCTGGACCACCGAGACTGTGCGCTTCCTGGTGGAACGCGGCATTCCGGTCTGCGCCCACCTGGGTCTGACGCCGCAAACCGTGCATGCACTGGGCGGCTACCGCGTGCAAGGCCGCAGCGATGAAGCCGCCGCCACACTCAAGGTGCAAGCCCACGCGCTTCAGGACGCCGGCGCAGCCATGCTGGTGCTGGAAATGGTGCCGGCGGCGCTGTCGGCCGCGCTGACCCAGGAGCTCACGCACTGCGCGACGATTGGCATAGGCGCCGGTGTCGGCACCGCTGGCCAGGTGCTGGTCTTGCACGACATGCTGGGCATGAACCTGGGCAAGATGCCTAAGTTCGTGCACAACTTCATGGCAGACGCACCCAGCATACAAGGCGCGATGCGGGCCTATGTGCAGGCTGTGAAACAGCAGCGTTTTCCAGTCGATGCTGTCCACGCATGGTGAGCCTGTATATTCGCTCCTCCGGCTTCGGCCATTACGACCAGACTTCTGTTCGCACCGCATGAAAATCGTCCACGCCATCACCGACCTGCGCGCCGAGTTGGCGCCTTTCCAGCGTCCCGCTTTTGTGGCCACCATGGGCAACCTGCATGACGGCCATATCGCGCTGGTGGACCAGGCCAAACCGCTGGGCGATGTGACCGTGGCCAGCATTTTTGTGAACCGCCTGCAATTCGCGCCGCACGAGGACTTCGACAGCTACCCGCGCACCTGGGAGGCCGACTGCGACCGGCTGCGCGCCGCCGGCTGCGATGTGCTGTTTGCCCCGCGCGAGGCCGACCTCTACCCCGAACCGCAAACCTACAAGGTGCACCCGCCGACCGAACTCGCCGACATCCTCGAAGGCCACTTCCGGCCCGGATTTTTCACCGGTGTCAGCACCGTGGTGATGAAGCTGTTTTCGTGCGTGTTCGCTGGCAAAGCGGCGGGTATCGCGATGTTCGGCAAGAAGGACTACCAGCAGGTGATGATCGTGCGGCGCATGGTGCGGCAGTTCGCGCTGCCGATAACAATCGTGCCCGGCGAAACCCTGCGTGCGGCCGACGGCCTGGCGCTGTCCTCGCGCAATGGCTACCTCTCTGCGCAGGAGCGCAGCGAAGCGGTGGCGTTGTCACGCGCGCTGCAGGCGCTGGGCCAGGCTGTGACAACGCAAGGCATGGCAAAACGGGAAACGCTGGAAGAAGAAACGATGCAAGCCCTGGCCGCGCGCGGCTGGACGCCCGACTACCTGACAGTGCGCCGCCGCGCCGACCTGCTGCCACCCCACGGCAACGATGCCGCAACGCCGCTGGTTGTTCTGGGCGCGGCCAGGCTGGGCAGCACGCGCCTGATCGACAACCTGGAGATATAGAGACAAACACGTAATGGGGCTGATTTATTGGTCAAATTGACCTCTAGCCCATATCCCACGGGCATGAACAGCTATCTATTCAGGAGCATCCGGATCGGGCTGCAGGGCAGCGCTATCGCCAACGGCCGACGTTTCGGTACTGGCATTGGCCTGCGCACGCTGCTCGGCCAGCCACTGCCAGCCTTTCCACGCCACAAAGGCCGCGCCTGCAGCCAACGCCCCGTAACGCAGCACCGGCCTGCGCGCACCCGCGAGGGCCAGCGAGAGCAAGGGGCTGAGCAGCGGAGCGCGTTTGAGTAGCCCGAGGGCCAGTGGCAAGCCCCGACCCATGACCAGACCTGGCGCCGCCTTGCCGAACACGGTCGCCGACTGCCTCACTGCGTTGAGGGTGTGGACCAGTTCAGCACGCTCGGCCGCTGAGCGCAGCAGCAGCAACTGCTTTCTCATGGCCCTCTGCCTGGCGGCATCACTCATGGGCATCTTTGCCACGCGGCATGTCGCCGGTCGACGCAGCCTGCAGCGCCTCGCGGTCCCGCTCCATTTCGGCCAGCGTGGCCTGCAGGAAAGGCGGCCGCGTGGCCAGCATGCGCTGGACGCGCCACACGAACCAGCCAGCCAGGCCCAGGTAGGCCGCTGCAAAACAAGCCAGCACTGTCACACGCTGGGCCGCATCGACGGCCAACACCACCGTGAAGGTAACTGTCAGCACCCCGACCAGGCCAAACACCAGCAAGCCCAGCAGGCTCAACAACAGGCCGACCAGCCGCTGCAACTCCTCTTCCAGCTCGACACCCGCCAGTGCCAGGCGGGTATGCGCTATGGCCAGGGCGGTCAGCGCGAGCTGGCGCAGTGAAGCCAGCAGGCGCGGCGGCGGGCTGGTTTCGGGTGGGTTCATGCGGCAGGGTCCCGGTGCTTGCCGAGACTATTTGCGGTTGATCAGCAGACCGATCAAAAACCCGGCAGCAGCGGCGATGCCGACGGCCTTCCAGGGATTGGCGTGGACATACTCGTCCGTGACCTTGGCGGCTTCTTTGCCCCTGAGCAGCACCGCTTCCTGCAGGCCCGTGAGTTTTTCGGTCGCGAGCTTGAGTTTGCCTGCGGCCTTTTCACGCAGGGCGGCGGCCGTCTCGCCGGTGGCGGCGGTGGCGGCCTTGAGCAAATCCTCCACATCGGCGAGGACGACCTTCATATCGGTGATCAATTTGTCTTTGCTGGTGTTGTCCATGGCGGGCCCCCAAAACAGGTGAAAAAACGGTGGTGGCAATCAGAGGAAGGCTGACACTCCGGAGACGAAGACCAGTTTATCCCACCAGCAAAGCCACAGCGCAAGCCGCATTCATGCAGGCACAGACATCAAAGCCAGGAGCCTGGGCGGCAGAAGGAACGTCGGCTGCAAAGCGGCCGCGACGGTCCATTTTTCACCGGCTTTTTGCCCCATAGCTACGGCTATGGCGCTGCAAACCCGGCAAAAACTGTCCTCGCCGGGGCCACTTTTCGCTTCGACGCC
>NZ_JAUYEY010000081.1 GCF_030689685.1 Polaromonas sp.
ATCAACCGTGCTTATCGGGTTAACACACCCACCCACTACCGGTAGTGACAGGTTGGGCAAAGCGAAGCGTGCCCAACGAACCGGCGCGCTGTTGGGCACGCTTCGCTTTGCCCAACCTACGGCGCCATGCCGCGAAATCACGCGCCACTACATCTAGTGGGTGGGTGTGTTAATCCGATAAGCACGCAATCAACGACTTCGGTGCGAATGAATTCGCACCCACAGACATCTCACAACACATTGAATCGTAATGAATTTATCCGTCAACTGAGGTTTCCAGGATGAATGTTCAAAACGCCGCCCGCCGCGTGCTGGCCGAACGCGACATCGAAACCAAGCTGGCCGGCGCCGCCCAACTTTGGGCGAGCTGGCAAGCCGATGCACTCTCCGTCGAAGCATCATCCGACGCCCCGCTCGACACCGCCGGCATACCCGAGCGCCCGCACCTCGCGCCGCCGGCCAGCATGCCGCGGCGGCAGTTGAACGGCCCGGAGAACCATGCCGCGCTGATCCACGCCCTCGCCCACATCGAATTCAACGCCATCAATCTGGCGCTGGATGCGGTGCAACGTTTCAGCGACTTGCCGCGTGATTTTTATGGCGACTGGCTGCGCGTCGCGGCGGAAGAGGCCTATCACTTCCGCCTGCTGCGCGATCATCTGCGCAGCCTGGGCAAGGACTACGGAGACCTGCCGGCGCATGCCGGCCTGTGGGAAATGGCCGAGAAAACTGCGCACGATCCGCTCGCGCGCATGGCGCTGGTGCCGCGATTGCTGGAGGCGCGCGGACTCGACGTGACGCCGGACATCCAGCGCAAACTGCGCGGCTTCGGCGATGCGGCCGGCGCAGACATTCTGGACATCATCCTGCGCGACGAAATCGGCCATGTCGCCGCCGGCGACCGCTGGTTTCGTTATTTGTGCGCCCAGCGCGGGCTCCAACCCGAAGCCGCCTTTCAAACCCTGCTCGCCACCCCCGGCATCCCCCGACCGCGACGGCCATTCAACGAAGCGGCACGCCTGGCGGCCGGTTTCAGCGCTGAAGAACTGGCGGAACTTGATTCCGTGCTTATCGGGCTTTCACACCCACCCACTAGGTGATTTCGCGGCATGGCAGCCGTAGGTTGGGCAGCGGAGTCGTTGTCGCTTTAGCGGCTTACGAATCAGGCGTGCCCCTTGCGGGTGCAAAGCGAAGCGTGCCCAACATCGCGCCGGTTCGTTGGGCACGCTTCGCTTTGCCCAACCTACGTCACTTCAGCGCAGAAGAACTGGCGGAACTTGATCCGATCCGAGCAACGGGATCGCCAGCCAGACGCTAGCGCCGCCGCTCAGGCGCGGCTTGATGGCGATTTTCCAACCCTGGGTTTCGGCCAGTTGGCGGGCGATGGCCAGGCCCAGTCCGCTGCCGCCGGTGGCGCGGTTGCGTGAAGGGTCGAGGCGGAAGAAGGGGCGGAACACCGCCTCGCGCAGCTCGACGGGAATGCCCGGCCCGGCATCGCGCACACCGATCAGCAGGCCGCCCGCGCCGCGCCGCCGCACCAGTTGCAGCCGCCCCGGCCCGGCGTAGCGCAGGGCGTTTTCCAATAGATTGGTGACGATGCGGCGCAACGCCAGCGGGGCGATGCGCGCCCGACAAGGCGGCGCATCGGCGCGTAAATGGGTTTGTCCGGGCGAACGGGCTTCCGCCGCTTCCAGCAATTCACCCAGCAGGGCGTCGATGTCGCTGTCTTCCGCTGCCTCGCATTCCTGCGCGCGGGCGAGTTCCAGTTGCGCGCCAATCAGGCTTTCCATCTCGGCGACATCGCGCTCCATGCGCGCCAGCAGCGGCGAATCGCGTTCCTCGGCGAGCATGCCCAGGGCCATCTTGAGGCGGCCGAGCGGGCTGCGCAGGTCGTGCGAGACGCCGGCCAGCAGCGTGCTCTGGTTCTCGCGCCGCGCTGCAAGCTGGGCGGCGGTCTGGTTGAACACCCGCGCCAGGTCGGCCAGCTCCTGTTCGCCCGATTCCGGCAGTTGCGGCGGATGCTCGCCACTGCCGATCTGGCGTGCGGCCGCCGCCAGCCGGGCCACCGGCGCGGTGATCCGACGCGCCAGCAGCCAGGCCGTGATCAGCGTGACCAGCAGGCCGGCGGCGATGCTCCAGGCCAGCGCGTGGGACGGACGCGGGGTGAGCAAGTCCTTGGCGAAGCTGAAGCGCAGCACACGGCGGGCCATGGGGATGTCGGCGTGAAAGCGTCCATCCGCTGTTTCCGTTACGCGCGGCGGGGAGCCGGGGCCGAGGCGGACGGTGAGCGCCGTGCGCAGGAAGTTGAGGTAGGGGTGATGCGAAATCTCGTCGCCCAGCGGGGCGCCCGCCTGGCGCAGTTCCAGGCCGTGGCTCAGTCGCAGTTCCGCCTGGAAGTCCGCTCGCGTGGCCGGCGGCAGTTCCACCCAGGTGCGCGCGGACAGCACCAGCAGAGCGGCCAGGTCATCGGCCGAGCGCTGCGCCAGCGGCTGCATGAGATTGAAGAAGATGGCCGCACCGGAAGCGAGCTGGAACACCAGCAGGCCCGCTGCCACGATCAGCGCGGTGCGGCGAAACAGGGAGTGGCGCGGTTTCAACCGGCGCCTTCGCCGCGCGGCGAGAACAGGTAGCCCTCGCCCCAGATGGTGCGCAGGTAAATCGGCGCTTCCGGATTCGGCTCGATTTTGCGGCGCAGACGGGTGACCCGCACGTCCACACTGCGGTCGAACGGCGCGCGTTCGTAGCCCTTGACCAGGGTAATCAGGTGGTCGCGGCTCAGCACCCGGTTGGAATGTTCGAGAAAGATCCGCAACAGGTTGAATTCGCCCGAAGTCAGGCCGATTTCGCGGCCCTCGCACACCAGAACATGGGTGGTGAGGTCGAGCCGGAAGGGGCCGAATGTGGCGACTCCGGCCGCCGCGCCGGCCTCCTTCGCCGTGTCTGCGGGGCTATTTGCGCCGCTGCGGCGCAGCACCGCGCGCACCCGGGCGAGCAGTTCGCGTGGGCCGAACGGCTTCGCCAGATAGTCGTCGGCGCCGACTTCCAGGCCGACCACCCGGTCCACCTCCTCGCCGCGCGCCGAAACGATGATCACCGGCGGGCCGCCGTCGGCGCGCAGCCATTTGAGCAGGCTCAAGCCGTCCTCGCCCGGCAGCATCAGATCGAGCACCACCAGATCGGCGGCGCGCCGGGCCAGGCTGGCGCGAAAAGCGGCGCCGTCGCCGACGCCTTCCACCTGGAAACCGCTGGCGCCGAGGTACTCCGCGACCAGCTCGCGCAGCGCCGCGTCGTCGTCCACCATCAGAATGCGTTGCTTCTCTTCTTCGCCCACTTCTCGACTCCCTCCCGCAGAGGAACGCGGGGAGACGCCATGTTACCGGCAACCACGTCAACGCCGAATGCCGCGAAACAACCTGAAACAACCTGTGGCGGCCGGGTAAAACCTTGGCAAAAGCGGCACGGGATACTTCATGCCATGAATGACGAAGCCAAAAAGCCATGAGCACTCGATTCAGTCGAATCCTTCAACTCACCCCCTGCCTGTTCGTCGCCGGTTTCTACGCCGCCGCCCATGCCGCGCCCAGCGGCGAGACATGGGCGGATGGCGAGACCGGCGGCCCGCCCGCCTCCCGTTACGGCCGCGGCTATGAGGCGCGCCAGGGGCTGGACTTGGGAGACCGCCCCGGCCGCATCGAGCGACCCGAGCACATCCAACGCATCGAACGGGTCGAGCGCATCGAACGCCTTGGCCGCATTGAACGCATCGAACGGCCTGGACGAGGCCGCTGAAGGGCGTTCGCCCGCAATCTTTTTTTCAACGTAAAGGGGTCAAACATGTTCAGGTTATCCGTTTCCGCAATGACGCTCGCATTGGTCGTTCTAGTCAGCACGCCGCTGCACGCCAGCAATAACCCGATCCCCGAAAGATCGGCGCCCGCCACGCTCTCTCCGCAGGAAACCACCGATCTGCTGTTCATGCGCGAGGAAGAGAAGATGGCGCGGGACGTCTATCTGACGCTCAACGAAGCCTGGGGCCTGGCGCCGTTCGCCAACATCGCCGCCTCCGAGCAGCGTCACATGGACGCGATGCTCAAGTTGTTGCGCACCTACCGGCTGGCCGATCCGGCGGCAGGCAATCTGGTCGGCGAATTCACCAATCCGAATCTGCAAACCCCTTACCTCATGCTCATGAACAAGGGCCGGCTGAGCGCGCTGGATGCCTTGCAAGTGGGCGGCATCATCGAGGAAACGGACATCCGCGATCTGGTCACCGCCAGCCAACGTACCACCCACGGCGACATCGACGCCACCTACGACAAGCTGCTGTGCGCTTCGCGCAATCACCTGCGTGCGTTCGCCCGCAGCCTGGAGGCGATGACCGGCCAGCCCTACGCGGCCCAGGTCGCCACCCAGGCAGAAGTGGACGTCATTCTGGAGGCGCCGATGGAACGCTGCGGCCGGCGTTGAGCGCCGTGGGAGCTACGTAGGTCGATGCGTAGGTCGATGCGTAGGTTGGGCAAAGCGCAGCGTGCCCAACATTGCGACCGGTTGTTGGGCACGCTGCGCTTTGCCCAACCTACGTAACTTGCCGATCAACCAATTGAAGTAAATTAACGTGTCATTCACAGGAGTCCAATCATGCGTAAACCCAGCACAAAGAACACCGCGTTGCTCGCGGCGGCCGTATCCCTGTTGTTCGCCACAAACGCCCAAGCCGTGGAGGGCGTGGCGCCCGTACCGGCCAGCGTGCCAGGGCGTCTGCTGGTCAAATTCAAATCCGAGGCCGATGCCGACGCGGCGCACGGCCAGGCCGGCAAGCTGGGCGTCCACGCGATTCGCCACCTGCGCGCCGGCGGCAAACCCGAGACCGCCATCGCCAAACGCTGGCGGGTGATGCATTTCGCCGACGATGCCAGCCTGGCAACGATGATGGATCGCCTTTCCCGCCTGCCCGGCGTGGAATGGGTGGAACCCGACCAGGTGGTCTCCGCCGCGGCCATTCCCAACGACAGCCGCTTTGGCGAACTCTGGGGCATGCACAACATCGGCCAGACCGGCGGCATACCGGATGCCGACCTCGACGCACCCGAGGCCTGGGATACCTTGAAAGGCGGCGCGGTGCTGGTGGCGGTGGTGGACACCGGGGTGGACTACAACCATGCCGACCTGGCCGCCAACGTCTGGAGCAATCCGGGCGAGATCGCCGCTAACGGCGTGGACGATGACCGCAACGGCTATGTCGACGACACCCGCGGCTGGAACTTTGTCGCCGATAACAACAACCCCTACGACGACAACTCGCATGGCAGCCACGTCAGCGGGACTATCGCCGCCGTCGGCGACAACGGCCAGGGCGTGGTGGGCGTGAACCGGCTGGCGCGCATCCTGCCGCTGAAATTCCTCGACGCGCAGGGCTACGGCTACACCTCCGACGCCGTGGAAGCCATCTACTACGCCATCGACCAGGGCGCGAAGGTGATGAATCACAGTTGGGGCGGCGCCTCCTACTCGCAATCCCTGGCCGACGCCTTCACCGCCGCGCTGAACGCCAACATCGTGATGGCCGTGGCGGCGGGCAATGCCAGCCAGGACCTCGACACCGTGCCGAGTTACCCGGCCGCCCTGCCGCACGCCAACATCATCACGGTGGCGGCCACCACCCACAACGACGACCTCGCCTACTTCTCCAACTACGGCGCGCTGAGCGTCGATCTGGGCGCGCCCGGCGAAGCGATCCTGAGCAGCGTTCCAGGCAACGGCTATGCCTCCTACTCCGGCACCTCGATGGCCACGCCGCATGTCGCGGGCGCAGCCTCGCTGCTGCTGGCCGCCAATGCGAACCTGAGCAGCAGCCAGGTCAAGGACATCCTCCTCGGCGCCGCCAACCCGGTCGCAGCCCTGGCCGGCAAGAGCGTGAGCGGCGGCCGCCTGAATCTGCAAGCCGCCCTCGCCGCGGCCGTTACCCAGCCCGCGGTCAACCTGCCGCCGGTGGCCAATGCCGGCCCCGATCTCGCCCTGGCCCGAGGTGCGCGCGCCGTGCTCAACGGCACGGCCTCGTTTGATCCGGATGGCACGATCGCCAGCTACGCCTGGGTGAGTTCCAACCGCACCGTGGTCAGCATCGTCGCCGGCGCCACCACCGCCACCCCCACCGTCGCCGTCTCGACCCGCGCCCGCAGCGGCACGGTGGTCACCCTCACCCTCACCGTCAGCGACAACAAAGGCGTCAAGGCGTCGGACGAAATGAGGATCACCGTGAAGTAATTTCCCGCCACTAGCAGCCTGTCGGGCTTGGGTCGTCGATAGCGAAAATCGGCCCCAGCGAGCTCGTTTTTTGCCGGATTCGCCGCCGCATAGTCACTCTATGGGGCAAGAAGCTGGCGAAAAAGGGGCCGCTGCGGTCGATTTGCAGCCGACGATTCCCAGGTCCGACGGGCTCCTAGGTGAGAGCAGCCCAATTCACTGGCGTGTCATTGGAAAACACAAGCAGGTGCAGTAACCAAAGGATGTCGTTTTGTTTGTATTGTTTGAAGAAGCCGGCAAGTTTCTGGCCGGCCGTATTTTGTCCGAGACGGACAGTTCGCTGCAGGTGGAGCTGGACTCGGGCAAACGGGTCAAGCTCAAGGCTGCCAATACGCTGCTAAAGTTTGAAAAACCCGCTCCCGCCGAGCTGATCGCCGCCGGGCAAAAAATCAGCGAAGAGATCGATCTGGACCTGGCCTGGGAGTTCGCCAGCGAGGAGGAGTTCAGCTTCGCCGAGCTGGCGCGCGACTACTTCAGCGCCGACCCATCCAAACCCGCGTCCACCGAGCAGCAGGCCGCCGCCCTGTTCCGGCTGTTCGAGGCGCCGCATTATTTCAGGCGTGCCGGCAAGGGACGTTTTCGCAAGGCGCCGGCCGAGATCCTGCAGCAGGCGCTGGTGGCCATCGAGAAGAAAAAGCAGGTGATTGCGCAGATCACTGCCTGGGCCGAAGAGCTCGCCCAAGGCAGTTGCCCGGCGCCGGTGCGCGAGCAGCTTTACAAAATCCTGTTCAAGCCCGACAAGAACAGCCCCGAATACAAGGCCGTGGTCGAGGCCTCGCGCGCCGCGCACAAGGCGCCGCTTGATCTGCTGCAGCAGGCCGGCGCGATCGCCTCGCCTTATCAGTTCCACTGGAAACGTTTCCTGTTCGAAAACTTCCCCAAGGGCACGGCCTTCCCTGCCGTGCAAGCGCCGCCCGTCAAGAACGCGCTGCCGCTGGCCGCAGTGCAGGCATTTTCCATCGACGACTCCAGCACCACCGAGATCGACGATGCGTTGTCGGTGCAGGGCCTGGTAAGCCAGGGAGGAAGTGGCACCGTCACGCTGGGCATCCACATCGCGGCGCCCGGCCTGGCCGTGTTGCCGGGCAGCCCCATCGACCTGCTCGGCCGCGCCCGCCTGTCCACCGTCTACATGCCGGGCTACAAGCTGACCATGCTGCCCGACGCGGTGGTGCAAAGCTACACCCTGCAGGAAGGGCGCAACTGTCCGGCGCTGTCGCTGTATGTGACGCTGGACGAAGCCACGCTGGCCATCAGCGGCACGGCGACGCGGCTGGAACTGGTGCCGATTGCGGCCAACCTGCGCCACGACAAACTCGATGAGGTCTTCAACGAGGCATTTTTCGAAGCGGCGGCGCAACCCGGCGCGTCACCGGCCGACGTGCGCTGGGGCATCGAGCTGTCCTTTTTGCACCGCCTGGCGCGGCACCTGAAAGCCCAGCGTGAGATCGTTCGCGGCAAGCCGGAAAACTTCAACCGGCCCGACTACAACTTCAGCCTCGACAACTCGACCGGCCAGGAGCCCGAAGGCAACGAGGCGGTCAGCATCAGCATCCGCAAGCGCGGCGCGCCGCTGGACCTGATCGTCGCCGAAGCCATGATTCTGGCCAACAGCACTTGGGGCGAGTGGCTGGCCGAACACGGCGTGCCCGGCATCTACCGCAGCCAGGCCAGCCTGGCGCCCGGCGTGAAGGTGCGCATGGGCACCAAGGCCTTGCCGCATGCCGGCATCGGTGTCAAGAGTTACGCCTGGGCGACCTCGCCGCTGCGCCGCTACACCGACCTGGTCAATCAGTGGCAGATCATCGCCTGCGTCAAACACGGCCGCACCGCTGCGCTGGCCGCACCGTTCAAGCCGAAAGACGCAGAATTGTTTTCCATCATCTCCGGCTTTGACGGCGCGTACAGCGCCTACAACGGCTTTCAGGCCGGCATCGAGCGTTACTGGACCCTGAAGTACCTGCAGCAAAACGGCATCACCGAATTGACCGCCACCGCCTTCAAGGACAACCTGGTGCGCGCCGACGACCTGCCGCTGGTGCTGCCGGCCCTGGGCGCGCAGGGCCTGCCGCGCGGCGCGAAGCTGCGCATCCGCCTGGGCGAGATCGACGAGATCACGCTGGATGTCAGTGCCACGGTGGTCGAGCGCCTGGACGTGGTCGTCGATGAGCTTGCTGCCAGGCAGGTGGACGAGGAAGACAACGAATCGGAGATCGCCGCCGGACCGATCTCGATTGCCGTCGATCTGAACGAAGCGCCGGCTGATCAAAGCCCTGTTGCCGGCGCCGCTTAGCCGCGATAATCCTCTCCTGTGAAATCACCCAGCACCCTGCACATTGCCCTGGGCTTTTCAGTCGCCCTGCATGCAGTGCTGCTGACTGTGCGTTTTGTCGATCCGGAACGTTTCAACCGCGTGTTCCAGGACACGCCGCTGGAAGTGATCCTGGTCAACGCCAAATCGAAAGAACGGCCGGACGTGGCCAAGGCGATTGCCCAGGCCTCGCTGGCCGGCGGCGGCGACACCGACAGGGGCCGCGCCACCAGCCCGCTGCCGCCTTCGGCACTGACCACGCTAGGGGACGCCGCCGAGGACGCGCAGCACAAGGTCGAGGCCATGCAGGAGCAGCAGACCATGCTGCTGGCGCAGATCAAAAAACAACTGGCATTGATGCCTCCGCCTGATCCCAAGCTGCCTTCCAGGGACGCTGCCAGGGCCGACCAGGAAGAAAAACGCAAGCAACTGATCAATATCCTGGCCGAGATCGAGCGGCGCATCAACGAAGAAAACGCGCGGCCAAAAAAGCGCTACATCAGCCCAGCCACGCGCGAAGAGGTGTATGCGGTCTACTACGACACGTTGCGCCGCAAGATCGAGGAAAAAGGCACGGTTAACTTTCCGGAAGCGGCCGGCAAGAAACTGTACGGCGAGCTGACCATGGTGCTGACCATCAATTTTGATGGCCGTGTCTTGTCCACCGAGGTGGCCGAAACCTCCGGCAGCCTGACGCTGGACCGGCGTGCCCAGAGCATCGCGCGCAGCACCGGGCCTTTCGGCGCTTTTAACGAAGCCATGCGCCGCAAGGCCGACCAGATTGTGGTGGTCTCGCGCTTCAAGTTCACGCGCGACGAAACGCTTGAAACCAAATTGACCGAACGCTGAACCGGCACCATGGATCACTACTGCGTCCTCGGCAACCCGGTTGCACACAGCAAGTCGCCGGCCATCCACGCGCGTTTTGCCGAACTCACTGGCCAGGCCATGGACTACAGCAAACAGCTCGCACCACTCGACGGTTTCACCGCGACGCTGCAGCAGTGGATTGCCAACGGCGGCCGCGGCTGCAATGTCACCGTGCCTTTCAAGTTCGAGGCTTTCCGCCTGGCTGGCACCGCCAGCGAACGCGCGACGCTGGCGCAGGCCGCCAACACGCTGAAGTTCGGGGACGGCGGGCAGATCGAAGCCGACAACACCGACGGCATCGGCCTGGTCAACGACATCCAGCGCAACGCAGGTGTGAGCCTGGCCGGACGCGACATCCTCTTGCTGGGCGCGGGGGGCGCAGCGGCCGGTGTGTTGGGGCCGCTGCTGGCGGTCGGACCGCGCCGGCTGGTGGTCACCAACCGCACCCCTGCCAAAGCGCTGGAGCTGGTGGCGCGCCATGCAGGGCATCCGTCGCTGCGTACCTTGCTACAAAAAACAGAGCTGCTCGCGCAGGAACAGCAAGGGCTGGAAGCCAATTTCGATGTGATTGTGAACGCCACCGCCAGCAGCCTGGGCGGCGGCACGGTGCCGGTCCATGCCAGCGTGCTCAAACCCGGCGCGCTGGCCTACGACATGATGTACGGCGAGGCCGCGAAAGGTTTTGCCGACTGGGCGCGGGCCCATGGCGCGGCACCGCGCGACGGTCTGGGCATGCTGGTCGAGCAGGCCGCCGAGTCCTTCGCCTTCTGGCGCGGCGTGCGGCCGCCGTCGGCCCAGGTGCTGCAGGAAATGCGCAAGGCGCTGGTATGAAAGCGCTGCTGCGCTGGGTCCTGCTGGTGCTGATCGCCGGTCTGGCCGTGCAGCTCTATTTTGTTGGCCGCATCGCACTGATGGCGCTGCTGGACCCGCAGTCCACCGCCTTCCAGCGCTCGGAGATTTACCGGCTGGCGACCGAACACGGCAGTCTGAAATGGCGTCAGCAGTGGGTGCCCTACTCAGAGCTGTCCGACAACCTCAAACGCGCAGTCATCGTTTCCGAGGACGCCACTTTTATTGAACACGAGGGCGTGGACCTGGAAGCGCTGGAAAAAGCCTGGGGAAAAAACACTCAGGCCGAGCAGCGCGCCGAAAAAGCCGCCAGTCGGCTCGGCAGCAAGGCCGCGCCGGCCGGCAGCGGCAAGGCGGCGGCCCAGCCACCGAAAATTGTCGGTGGCTCCACCATCACGCAGCAACTCGCCAAAAACCTGTTTTTGTCGGGCGAGCGCACGCTGATGCGCAAGGGGCAGGAACTGGTGCTCACCTTGATGCTCGAAGCCCTGCTCAACAAGCAGCGCATCCTGGAGATCTACCTCAACAATGTCGAATGGGGCGAAGGTGTGTTCGGCGCCGAAGCTGCGGCGCAACATTATTTCCGCAAGTCGGCCTCCAAACTCAGCGCCTACGAAGCAGCGCGGCTGGCGGTGATGCTGCCGCGCCCCAAGTACTTCGAGACCCGGCCCGGCTCCAGCTACCTGGCTTCGCGCGCCTCCACCATTGCGGCACGCATGGGCGGGGTGGAGGTGCCATGACCATACCCGCAAAACTCATGAGCCTGTTTTTGCTCGGCCTGATCCGCGCGCTGACCGGCGCGCAGGCGCGCTGGCAGGGCTGTCCGCCCAAGGCCGAACAGCGCATTTATTTCGCCAACCACCAGAGCCATGCCGACCTGGTGCTGATGTGGGCCGCCCTGCCGAGCGAGCTGCGCAGCATCACGCGGCCGATCGCGGCCAAGGACTACTGGACCCAAACACCGTTCAAGCAGTGGATCACCACAGCGGTGTTCAACGCCATCTATGTGGACCGCACCAAAACCACCGACCAGGACCCGCTGGAGCCGTTGATCGATGCGCTCGAAAGCGGCGACTCCATCATCCTGTTTCCGGAAGGCACACGCGGCAACCAGGAAGAGCCGCAGGCCTTCAAGTCCGGTCTGTACAACCTCGCGCAGAAGTTTCCGCAGGTGGTGCTGGTACCGGCCTGGATCAACAACGTGCAACGGGTGATGCCCAAGGGTGAAGTGGTGCCCGTGCCCATCCTGTGCTCGGTGACCTTTGGCGCGCCGCTGGTGCTGGAGCCCGGCGAAGAACGTGGCAGTTTCCTGACGCGTGCGCGGCAGGCCGTCATTGCGCTGAGGGATTCCTGATGAGCAGCTTTCTGCGCAACCTCACGCCCTCGCAGCAGGTCGGCCTGCTGTTCGTGATTGTGTTCGGCCTGCTGATCGCTGCCAGCATCGCGGCGCTGGTGATCTCGCTGCGCGACGACGGCGACAACGAGATACGCACCCAGGACATCAAGGAACTGACCAGCCTGCTGAACACCTCCTGGATGATGTGCACGGTGTTCTGGCTGGCCTGGGCCTCGGGCGAGACGGTGGCGACCCTGCTGTTCGCCATCGTGGCCTTTTTTGCGCTGCGCGAATTCATCACGCTCTCGCCAACCCGCCACGGCGACCACCGCAGCCTGGTGCTGGCGTTTTTTGTGGTGTTGCCGGTGCAGTTCTGGCTGGTGATCACCAAACGCTTCGACCTGGTGACCGTTTTCATCCCGGTCTATGTGTTCCTGGCGATTCCGGTGGTCAGCGCGCTGGCCAACGACCCGCAGCGTTTCCTGGAGCGCAATGCCAAATTGCAGTGGGGCATCATGGTCTGCGTTTATGGCATGAGCCATGTGCCGGCCCTGCTGCTGCTGGACTTTCCCGGCTACAGCGGAAAAAACGCTTTTCTGGTCTTCTTCCTGGTGTTTGTGGTGCAAACCGGCATGCTGGTGCAGCACCTGGCCAACCGCAAATGGCCGCGCAAGCCGACCGCGCCCCAGGTCAGCCAGAGCTTCAACTGGGCCAGCTGGCTGATCGGGCTGGCGGTCGGCGGTTTTGTCGGCGGCCTGATGTCGGGCCTGACACCCTTCAAGCCGGCGCAGGCTGTGGCCATGGCGCTGATCGCCTGCGTCGCCGGCTCGCTCGGCCATTTGGTGATGAAAGCACTCAAGCGCGACCGCGGCATCACCAACTGGGGCAGCGAAGGCAAGTCGGTCACCGGCGCCAGCGGCCTGCTGGACCGCGTTGATGCCCTGTGTTTTGCTGCGCCCGTGTTTTTCCACTCGGTTCGGTGGTATTTTGGCCTCTAGCCCATATCCTGTGGACCTGAGCAGCTATCAAAAGCAGAGCAGATGAGAATTCTTGGCATCGACCCCGGCCTGCAGATCACCGGCTTCGGCGTGATCGATGTGAATGGCCACGCGCTGACGTATGTCGCCAGCGGCACCATCAAGACCACCCACCTGGACCGCGGCAACCTGCCGGCGCGGCTCAAGGTGCTGTTCGACGGCATCTGTGAAATCACGGCACGCTACAGCCCCGACAGCTCGGCCTGCGAGATCGTGTTTGTCAATGTCAACCCGCAGGCCACGCTGATGCTGGGCCAGGCCCGCGGCGCCTGTGTGACCGCGCTGGTCAGCTGCAACATCGAGGTGGCTGAATACACGCCGCTGCAGATGAAAAAGGCGGTGGCCGGTTACGGCAAGGCCGGCAAGCCGGAGGTGCAGGAGATGGTCAAGCGCCTGCTCAAACTCCCTGGCCTGCCCGGCAAGGATGCCGCCGATGCGCTGGCCCTGGCGATCACCCATGCGCATGTGGGCGGCTCAGCAGCCATTCTAGCGCGTGCTGCGACGCTGGGCCGCACCTCCACAGCCTCGTTCAAGGACGGCCGGCACCACTGAGAAAACGGTTTTCTGGACGCCTAACCCCAGAGCAGTTCGTCGGCGATCAGGATGGCGAAAAAAACAAAGGCTGCGATCAGGGTGCCACCAAGCAGCCTGAGGCCCGTTCGTTTGTAGCGGGTGTTGGAGGTGATTGCGAACAGTGCAAAGGATATGCCGGCAGCCACCAGCAGCAACACAATGAGGATGCGGAAAAAAGCCATGCAGCTACCGGCTTACCAAGCCCGCGCCAGTTGCGCAAACCCCTGGGGTGCCTTTTTCTCGTCTTCAAAGGTCACCACTTCATAAGCGTCAGCATGTGACAGCAACTCGCGCAACAGCTTGTTGTTGAGCGCGTGGCCGGAGCGGAAAGCGCTGTAGGCGGCCAGCAGCGGCTTGCCGAGCAAATACAGGTCGCCCATGGCGTCGAGGATCTTGTGTTTGACAAACTCGTCGTTGTAGCGCAGGCCATCGGTGTTTAGCACGCGGTAGTCGTCCATCACGATGGCGTTATCGAGGCCGCCGCCGAGCGCCAGCCCATTGGCGCGCATCATCTCGACGTCCTTGGTGAAACCGAAGGTGCGCGCGCGCGCGATGTCGCGGGTGTAGGAGCCGGTGCCCAGGTCGAACTCGACGCGCTGGCCGGTGGAGTCCACCGCCGGGTGGTCGAAGTCGATCTCGAAGCCCAGCTTGTAGCCGTTGTAGGGCGACAGGCGCGCCCATTTTTCGGTCGCGCCCCGCCCTTCGCGCACCTCCACCGGCTTGAGCACGCGGATGAATCGCTTCGGGGCCGACTGCAGCTCAATGCCGGCCGATTGCAGCAGGAACACAAATGAAGAGGCTGAGCCGTCGAGGATGGGCACTTCCTCGGCCGTGATGTCGATGTAAAGGTTGTCGATGCCCAGGCCGGCACAGGCCGACATCAGGTGCTCGACCGTGTGCACCTTGGCGCTGCCGCTGGAGATGGTGGAGGCCAGGCGCGTGTCGGTCACCGCCTGCGCAGAAATGGGGATATCCACCGGCTGCGGCAAATCAACCCGCCGAAACACAATGCCGGTGTCAGGCGCCGCAGGCCGCAAGGTCAACTCGACCCGCTGGCCGCTGTGCATGCCCACACCCACCGCTTTGGTCAGGGATTTGAGGGTTCTTTGGGCGAGCATGGCGTTATTTTAGTTTGAGGCCGGACCAGACGCACCTGGTCATGCGCAATGACGCACATAGCCTGTGTGATTACGGTTCAGCTATCGAATCACTGATTGATCGAATGGAAAGTGTAGCGAGCAGCCCGAGCTTGCGTTGAGGAGCGGAGCCGTACCCAGGTACGGTGAGCACCGCGATCGGGTTGCGCAGTAGCTTTGCATCCGCCCCGCCGCCGGGCCGCCCCAAGGCGAGGCTGCCCCCTCGGGGGCAGCGTCGCACGCGCAGCGGCAAGCGTGGGGACAATATCAATCCGCTTGTTTGCGCAGAAAAGCCGGGATCTCGAAGTCGTCCATGCCGCCCGATGCCAGCGCATCGACCTTGGCCGCCGCCTGCGTGCGGTTGGTGCGCCAGACGCTGGGCACCGTCATGTTGCCGTAGTCGGGCTGGGCCGAACCCACGCTGTTGCCACCGGGATGGGCGCTGTTGACAGACCCGCCGCCCATCGCCATGTTGAGCACCGGCATATTGTCCGTGCCGGTACGCAGCACCTGCAGCGGCGGCGCCGTGCGACGTGCGCCCTGGCGGCTCAGACCGGTGGCCACCACGGTGACGCGGATGTCGTCGCCGAGTTCGTCGTCGTAGGCCGTGCCGTAGATCACATGCGCATCCGGTGACGCATAGGCGCGGATGGTGTTCATCGCCAGCTTGGACTCATTGAGCTTGAGCGAGCCCTTGGCGGCGCTGATCAGCACCAGTACACCCTTGGCGCCTGACAGGTCGATGCCTTCAAGCAATGGGCAGGCGACGGCCTGTTCGGCAGCGATGCGCGCGCGGTCCGGGCCGTTGGCGCGGGCCGTGCCCATCATGGCCTTGCCAGGCTCACCCATCACGGTGCGCACGTCCTCGAAGTCGACGTTGACGTGGCCGGGGACATTGATGATCTCGGCAATGCCGCCAACGGCGTTTTTCAGCACGTCGTTGGCATGCGCAAAGGCCTCGTCCTGCGTCACGTCGTCGCCCAGCACCTCCAGCAGCTTCTCGTTGAGCACCACAATCAGCGAATCGACATTGGCTTCCAGCTCGGCCAGGCCCAGGTCGGCGTTGGTCATGCGGCGCCCGCCCTCGAACTCGAAAGGCTTGGTCACCACACCCACAGTGAGGATGCCCATTTCTTTCGCGATACGCGCAATCACCGGCGCAGCGCCGGTGCCGGTGCCGCCGCCCATGCCGGCGGTGATGAACAGCATGTGCGCGCCGGCAATCGCCTCGCGGATGTCTTCCACCGCCATCTCGGCCGCGTCACGGCCCTTCTCGGGTTTGCTGCCCGCGCCCAGTCCGCTGCCGCCTAGCTGGATCTGCTTGTGCGCGCTGCCGCGGCCCAAGGCCTGAGCGTCGGTGTTGGCGCAGATAAACTCCACGCCCTGCACATTGCGATCAATCATGTGTTCGACCGCGTTGCCGCCGCCGCCACCCACGCCAATCACCTTGATTTGCGTGCCCTGGTTGAACTCTTCGATTTCAATCATTTCGATGCTCATGTGAGCCTCCTATCGTGTGTTTGCAGTTGCCAAAATTTTTTAGTGAAAGTCTTCAGGTGATCCAGCCTCACGCAGGGGGATCGGCGCCCCCGGAATGTTTGCAACGCGGGCTCCGCCAGACAAAAACATGATTTTTTTTCATCAGAAGTTCCCCACCAGCCAGTCCTTGACCTTGCCGAATGCGTTGTGCACGCTACCTGCCTTTTGCGCCACGCGGTGGCCGCGCATGCGCGCCAGCCGAGCCTCTTCCAGCAAACCCATCACAGTGGCAGCGCGCGGCTGGGCCACCATGTCCGCCAGCGCGCTGGAATAACGCGGGATGCCGCGGCGCACCGGCTTGAGAAAGATGTCCTCGCCAAGCTCGACCATGCCGGGCATCACCGCGCTACCACCGGTGATCACGATGCCGGACGACAAAACCTCTTCGTAGCCCGACTCGCGAATCACCTGCTGCACCAGCGAGAAAATTTCCTCGATGCGCGGCTCGATCACGCCGGCCAGCGCCTGGCGCGACAACATGCGCGGGCCGCGGTCGCCCAGCCCGGGCACCTCGACCTGAGTGTCCGGGTCGGCCAGCAACTGCTTGGCAAAACCGCTTTCAACCTTGATGTCCTCGGCATCCTTGGTCGGTGTGCGCAGCGCCATGGCGATGTCGCTGGTGATCAAATCGCCGGCAATCGGAATCACGGCGGTGTGGCGAATCGCGCCACCGGTGAAAATCGCCACGTCGGTGGTGCCGGCGCCGATATCGACCAGCGCCACGCCCAGCTCCTGCTCGTCGCGGCTGAGCACCGACAGGCTGGAGGCGAGCGGGTTGAGCATCAGCTGGTCCACTTCCAGACCACATCGCCGTACGCACTTGATGATGTTCTCCGCGGCGCTTTGCGCGCCAGTCACGATGTGGACCTTGGCTTCGAGTCGGATGCCGCTCATGCCGATCGGTTCGCGCACATCCTGTCCGTCAATGACAAATTCCTGCGGCTCAACCAGCAGCAGGCGCTGGTCGGTGGAGATATTGATGGCCTTGGCGGTCTCGATCACGCGGGCCACATCGGCCTGCGTGACTTCCTTGTCTTTCACAGCCACCATGCCGCTGGAGTTGATGCCGCGAATGTGGCTGCCAGTGATGCCGGTGTAGACCCGTGCGATCTTGCAGTCAGCCATCAACTCGGCTTCCTTGAGCGCCTGCTGGATGCTCTGCACAGTGGCGTCAATGTTGACGACCACGCCGCGCTTCAGCCCGTTGCTGTAGGCGATGCCCAGGCCCGCCAGCTTGAGCTCGCCGCCTGGCAACACTTCGGCCACCACCGCCATTACCTTGCTGGTCCCGATGTCCAGCCCGACGACGAGATCTTTGTATTCTTTGGCCATATCTTTACCTTTTTTCTTTCGCGTTTGCCTTGTCACCCAACACGGTGGTGGTGACACCCCTCAGCTTGATCGCGTACCCGTTGCCATAACGCAGGTCGGCGGACTCCAGCGGCTTGCCGAATTTGCCCGCCACCTGCGTCAGCGTGGCGGCAAAACGCGCCACGCGGTTTTCAATCTCTTCGAGCGAACCGTGCCCGAGCTCCAGCGTGGCCCCGTCGTCAAGCCGGGTGCGCCAGCTACCCCGGCTGGTCAGTTCGAGCTGCTCGATGTGCGCATCAATTTTTTCAAATACCTGTGACAGCCGGCGATAACCCTCCAGAACCAGAGCAGCCTGACCCTGGGGGCCAGTCAGCAAGGGCAGGTCCTCGGACTCCACATCACCGGAGTTGGCTTCAAAAACTTCACCGTAGCTGTTGACAAGACGGGTATCCCCTTCATGGCCCCAGTAAGCAACGGCCTGATGCTCCTGCAGCACGACGCGCAGTTGGTTGGGAAACTCACGCTGCACGACCGCCCTGCGCACCCAGGGCACCGACTCGAAGGCCGATTGAGCCCGCGCCAGATCGGTGGTGAAAAAATTGCCTTGCAACCTGGGCACCACGTTGGCGCGCAAAGTCACCGCGTTGTTGTGACTCACATCGCCGCGCACCTTGATGGCCGCGAGCCGGAACAGGTTTTGCTGCACCAGCCACCCAATGCCGAGGGCCACCAGCATGCCGACAAACGCCAGCCCCAGCAGCACGGAGGCGATGTTCATCAGCCTCACGTCCATCGGTGCGGGCTGGGTTTGGCTCATGCAGTGCCTCCTGGCTGCGGATCATGGTCCAGGCTGGCCGTGCGCAGCACTTCCAGGCACAGGTCTTCATAACTGATGCCGGCGGCGCGGGCCGACATGGGCACCAGCGAATGGCTGGTCATGCCCGGCGAGGTGTTGATCTCCAGCAGGTAGGGTTTGCGGGTGCTCGCGTCAATCATCACGTCGAGCCGGCCCCAGCCGCGGCAACCCAGCACGCGGTAGGCCTGCAGCACCAGGGCCTGGATGGCTTCTTCCTCACCCGGTGGCAATCCGCAGGGCACCAGGTATTGCGTGGTGTCGGTGAAATACTTGTTCTGGTAGTCGTAATTGCCTTCGGGCGCGACGATGCGGATCACCGGTAGCGCACGCGCGTTGTCGCCGGTGCCCAGCACCGGGCAGGTCACCTCATCACCTTCGACAAATTGCTCGCACAACACATCGGCGTCTAACTGTGCAGCCTGTTCCACCGCGCCCGCCATGCCGGAATACCCCTCGACCTTGACCACACCGATGGACGAACCTTCGCGCGCAGGTTTGACAATGACTGGCAAGCCCAGCTCGTCGGGCACCGCCATCACCTGCTTGCGGTCAAAGGCGCCGCGACGCAGCAAGATGTACTTCGGCGTTGGCAGGCCATCAGCCAGCCAGATGCGTTTGGTGGTGACCTTGTCGATGGAAATGCTGGACGCCATCACACCGGAGCCGGTATAGGCAATACCCATCAGCTCCAGCGCACCCTGCACGGTGCCGTCCTCACCGAAGCGGCCGTGCAGCGCGATAAAGCAACGCTGGAAGCCTTCACGCTTGAGATCGCTGATGTCACGCTCCGCAGGATCAAACGCGTAGGCATCCACACCGCGTGAGCACAAGGCCTCGAGCACGCCCCGGCCCGACATCAGCGAGACCTCGCGTTCGGCCGAGCGGCCACCCAGCAGCACCGCCACCTTGCCAAATTCTGGTGCTTTCAGGCTCACAGCCCTTGTCCTTTCTGCGCAGTACGCTCCGTTTTTTGTAGCAACTCCAGCAACCTGGCGGGCACCCCGCCAATCGTGCCAGCGCCCATGCACATCACCACGTCGCCGTCGAGTGCGTTGTCGACAATCGCCTGCGGCATGGCCTCAATGTCGTCAACAAACACCGGCTCGACCTTGCCGGCCACACGCAGGGCGCGCGCCAGCGAGCGACCGTCGGCCGCCACAATCGGCGCCTCACCGGCGGCATAAACCTCGGACAGCAGCACGCTGTCGGCCAGCGCAATGACCTTGACAAAATCTTCAAAGCAGTCGCGCGTGCGGGTGAAGCGGTGCGGCTGGAAAGCCAGCACCAGGCGCCGGCCGGGATAGGCGCCGCGCGCGGCGGCCAGGGTTGCCGCCATCTCGACTGGATGGTGACCGTAATCGTCGACCACCGTGAAGCTGCCGCCAGCGGGCGCCGGTACTTCGCCGTAGTGCTGGAAGCGTCGGCCCACACCCTTGAACTCAGCCAGTGCCTTTTGCACCGCCGCATCGGGAATATTGAGTTCGACGGCCACCGCAATCGCCGACAGCGCATTGAGCACGTTGTGCTCGCCAGGCAGATTCAGCACCACCGGCAGATCCAGCAGGGTCACGCCGTTGCGCCGCTGCACCGTGAAGTGCATCTGGCCGCCGACCGCCCTAACGTCCACGGCACGCACCTGGGCGTCTTCGTTGAACCCGTAGCTGGTGACCGGGCAGGACACCTGCGGCACGATGTCGCGCACCGCCGCATCGTCGGTACACAGGATGGCGGTGCCGTAAAACGGCATGCGGTGCAGGAAATCGACAAAGGCCTTTTTCAGGTTGTTGAAGTCATGGCCGTAGGTTTCCATGTGATCGGCGTCGATGTTGGTGACCACCGCCATGACGGGCAACAAGTTCAGGAAGGAGGCATCGGACTCGTCAGCCTCGACCACGATGTAGTCGCCAGACCCCAGCTTGGCATTGGCGCCGGCGCTGTTCAAGCGCCCGCCGATCACAAAAGTGGGGTCCAGCCCGCCCTCGGCCAACACGCTGGCGACCAGGCTGGTCGTGGTGGTTTTGCCATGGGTGCCGGCAATCGCGATGCCCTGCTTCAGGCGCATCAGCTCGGCCAGCATCAGCGCGCGCGGCACCACCGGGATGCGTTTATCGCGCGCCGCCAGCACCTCGGCGTTGTCGGCCTGCACAGCGGTTGAGGTAACAACCGCATCGACGTTGGTCAGGTTGTCTGCCGCGTGGCCAACAAAGGTCTTGATGCCCAGGCTGGCCAGACGCCGCAAGGTGGCACTGTCAGACAGGTCGGAGCCTGAGATCACATAGCCGAGGTTGTACAGCACCTCGGCGATGCCGGACATGCCGGAGCCGCCCAGGCCGATGAAGTGGATGTGTTTGATCGCGTGTTTCATGTCGCCAGCTCCTCACAGGCGGCCACCACTTCTGCGGTGGCATTTATTTTTTGCATCTTTTGAGCCTGTAGCCCATGTTCCAAAAGGGTGGAGCGCTCTGTTTTTTGTAGCATTTCTGCCAGGTATTGCGGGGTCAGCGCCTGCTGCGCCACCAGCCAGCCGCCGCCCTGGTCCACCAGGAAAGCCGCGTTGCGGGTCTGGTGGTCGTCCACCGCCGCAGGGAACGGCACAAACAGTGCGGCCGCGCCAACGGCGGCAATCTCCGTCACCGTGCTGGCGCCCGCGCGGCACACCACCAGATCGGCCTCGGCAAAGGCACCGGCCGTGTCCTCAATGAAAGGTGTCAGTTCGGCTTCCACCCCAGCAGCGCGGTAGTTCTCGCGCAGCGCGTCGATCTGACTGGCGCCGCTCTGATGCAACACATGGGGACGCAGCTCCCGCGGGATCAGGGCCAGCGCCTGCGGCACGATGCGGTTGAGCGCCTGCGCGCCCAGGCTGCCACCGACCACCAAGACTTTCAGCGGCCCGCTGCGGCCGGCAAAACGGGTTTGCGGATCCGGCTGCTGCGTGAATGCAGGCCGAAGCGGATTGCCCACCCACTGCGCGTTTTTCAGCACGTCCGGAAAGGCCGTGAACACCCGGTCGGCGACACCGGCCAATACCTTGTTGACCATGCCGGCCACCGAGTTCTGCTCATGCAGCACCAGCGGTTTGCCCAACAACACACTCATCATGCCGGCCGGAAAAGCAATGTAGCCGCCCAGGCCCACCACCACATCGGGTTTGACACGGCGCACCACCGCGATGCTTTGCCAGAAGGCCTTGAGCAAGCGCATGGGCAGCAAGGCCAGCGTGACCGGCCCCTTGCCACGCACGCCGGAAAAATCAATGGTTTCGAACGCAAAGCCGCGCGGTGGCACCAGCTGGCTTTCCATGCTGGGCCGTTCAGCCGTGCCCTTGCCGCCCAGCCAGTGCACGCGCCAGCCGCGCTCGCGCAGGGCTTCGGCCACGGCCAGGCCCGGGAAGATGTGGCCGCCGGTGCCGCCAGCCATGATGAGGGCACATTTGTTCATGGTGTCACCTCTTGCGCCCTCTCCCAGAGGGAGAGGGAAAAAGAAAGGCTGGCGCACAAACGCTGGATTAGAGGTGGCACAGCGCTCATGGTCGCCCCCCTCTCATCAACGGCGTTGGCGCGCCGCAGCGCTGCGCGCTGAATCGATTTTGGTGAAACAGGCTTTTCATGCGCGGCCTCCGCGCATCAAAAGCCTGTTTTCATAATCAATCCGCAGCACCACCGCCAGCGAAATCAGGTTCATCAAGATCGCCGACCCGCCGTAACTCATGAGCGGCAGGGTCAGGCCCTTGGTCGGCAGCGCACCCAGATTCACGCCCATGTTGATAAAGGCCTGGAAACCGATCCAGATGCCCACGCCCTGCGCGACCAGGCCGGCAAACAGGCGGTCCAGCGCGATCGACTGGCGACCGATGTGCATGATGCGGCGTGTCATCCACATGAAGGCGCCGATGACACACAACACACCCAGAAAGCCGAATTCCTCGCCAATGACCGCCAGCAGGAAATCGGTGTGTGCTTCGGGCAGCCAGTGCAACTTCTCGATGCTGCCGCCCAGACCCACGCCAAAAATCTCGCCGCGTCCGAAGGCGATCAGCGAGTGCGAAAGCTGGTAGCCCTTGCCCATTGAATATTTGTCGCTCCAGGGATCGAGGTAGGCGAAAATCCGCTCACGGCGCCAGTCGCTGAGCATCACCATCAACGCGAACGCGATCACCACCACCGTGGCGATGACAAAAAACATGCGGGCGTTGACGCCACCCAGAAAAAGAATGCCCATGGCGATCACCGAGATCACCATGAAAGCGCCCATGTCCGGTTCGGCCAGCAACAGCAGGCCGACGATGCCGATGGCCACCGCCATGGGCATGACGGCGCGGAAGAAGCGTTCCTTTACCTCCATCTTGCGCACCATGTAGTCGGCGGCATACAGCAACACCGCAAACTTGGCGAGTTCCGAGGGCTGGAAATTCATGAATCCCAGCGAGATCCAGCGGCGTGCGCCGTTGACACCCTTGCCAATGAAGGGGACCAGCACCAGCATCAGCAGCACCAGCGAGGCCACAAATAGCCAGGGCGCGAGCTTTTCCCAGGTTGCCACCGGCACCTGGAAGGCCAGCAGGGCCACCGTAAAGGCCACGCCCAGCGAGAGGGCGTGGCGCAGCAGGAAGTGGGTGTGTGCGTAACGCGCAAACTTCGGGTTGTCCGGCATGGCGACAGAAGCGGAATACACCATCACCAGGCCCCAGACCAGCAGCGCCACCGTAACCCAGATCAGTGACTGGTCCACGCCCGACATGCGCACCGGCGCAGACGCCGTGCGCGAGGAGCCCTGTCCGCCCAGGCGGACCGGCAGGCCGTCGGTGGCTGCGCCCCCCAGGCCGGAGAACCAGCCGGCAAGGCGTGTGGCGACGGTCACGACACCACCCCCGCATCGCGTGCGAGCGCCTGCACAGCATCGCAAAACACCTGGGCGCGGTGCCCATAATTGTCGAACATGTCAAAACTCGCGCAGGCTGGCGACATCAGCACAGCGTCGCCGGTTTGCGCCTGACCTGCGGCCAGGTCTACGGCGGCCTGCATCGAGTCGGCATCGAGAAGGCTCACGCCTGTGCCTTCCAGCGCAGCGCGTATCTGCGGCGCATCCCGCCCGATCAGCACAACGGCCCGAGCGTACCGTCGCACCGGATCGGCCAGCGGTGAAAAATCCTGGCCCTTGCCATCCCCGCCCGCGATCAGCACCAGCTTGCGTTCAGCGCCCAGGCCGGTCAGCGCTGCCACCGTGGCGCCGACATTGGTGCCCTTGCTGTCGTCGAAGTACTCGACGTCGTTGATCACCGCCACGGGCGTGACGCGGTGCGGCTCGCCCGCGTAATCGCGCAGGCCGTGCAACATGGACGCCATGGTGCCGCCCACGGCGCCGGCCAGCGCCAGCGCAGCCAGCGCGTTGGTGGCGTTGTGGCGTCCGCGCAGGCGCATGGCTTCGACCGGCATCAGGCGCTGGATGTGCAGCACCACTTCTTCATCCTTGTATTGAGCGCCGCCGAGCCGCCCCAAGGCGTGAACGGCCCCCTCGGGGGGTAGCGAAGCGTGGGGGCGTTTTTTCTTGACGGTTTCATCAGCTTCGGCAGCACGCACCAGCCAGGCCATGCCATTGACGGTCTCAATGCCGAAGTCACCTGGCCGCTGCGGCATTTCTAGCCCGAAAGTGAAGTACTCGCGCCACTGCGGCTTTTGCGACTTGACACGCACGGGTGGAACTTTTTGCTCCCCCACGCTTGTCACTGCGTGTGCTGCGCTGCCCCCCAAGGGGGCTTTCGCGCCTTGGGGCGGCCCGGCGGCGCTCGGCAACATGGCCATCACCGCCGGATCATCGCGATTGAGCACCAGCAAACCCTTGCTACCGAAGATGCGCGCCTTGGCCGCGCCGTAGGCCGCCATGCTGCCGTGCCAGTCGAGGTGGTCCTGCGTCAGGTTCAGCACCGTGGCCGCAGTGGGCTCGAAGGCCTGCACACCGTCGAGCTGGAAGCTGGACAGCTCCAGCACCCAGACCTCGGGCAAAGTGCCCGCATCGATGTGCCCGGCCAGCGTGTCCAGCAGGCTGGGGCCGATGTTGCCCGCCACCGCCACCGTCTTGCCCGCATGGGCCACCAGTTGGCCGGTGAGCGCCGTGGTGGTGGTTTTGCCGTTGGTCCCGGTGATCGCCAAGACCTGGGGCTCATAAACACGCGTTCCCCGGAGGTCCACGAGCGCCTGCGCGAACAGGCTCAACTCGTTGCCGCAAGGCAGGCCCTGGGCCTGGGCGGCATCCAACACCGGCGCGACTGACGCCGGCGACAGGCCTGGGCTCTTGAAAACAGCACGAATGTCATTGCCTGCAACCAAGCCGGGCTCGAAAGAACCGGCACGGAATTCCACCTGCGGCAATTCCGCCTGCAACTGCGCCAGTTGGGGAGGGCTCTCGCGGGTATCGGCCACCGTGACGCGCGCGCCCTGGCGCACACACCAGCGCACCATGGCCAGTCCGGAAGCGCCCAAGCCCAGGATGAGAACATGCTTGCCGTACAGGGACGACAGTGCCGCCTCACCGGAGGGATCGGCGGCCGCAGGCACAAGGTCGTCATCGTTGCCTGGTGCGGTTTCATCGGCCAACGCTGGCAGGTCATTTGCAGATTGTTCGGAGGCAGCGACCTCGGCAAACAGTTGCGCCACAAAAGCAGCCGCGTCGCGCGCGGCCGTCAGGGTTTCGGGCAGAGAACGCGGGGCCGCCTTACCGGCCACTTCAGCGATCGGGGCTTGCACTGCCGGCTCTGCGGGCGATGTATCTGCGGGCAAGTCCAGTGCAGACTCCGGCACGTGCACCGACGCGACCTTCAGGAGAGGTTGTTCGGGCAGATCGCCGGGGTTGGTGGATTCGTTGGTGTTCATCGCAGTTTCAGCGTGGACAGGCCGATCAGGCACAGCAGCATGGTGATGATCCAGAAACGCACGACCACCTGCGTTTCCTTCCAGCCGTTCTTTTCAAAGTGGTGATGCAGGGGCGCCATCTTGAACAGGCGCCGGCCTTCGCCATAACGCGCGCGGGTGTACTTGAAATACATCACCTGCAGCATCACCGACAGTGCCTCGACGACAAAAATGCCCCCCATGATGGCGAGCACGATTTCCTGGCGCACGATGACCGCAATCGTGCCCAGTGCTGCGCCTAGGGCCAACGCGCCCACATCGCCCATGAAAACCTGCGCGGGATGGGTGTTGAACCACAAAAAGGCCAGGCCCGCACCGGCCATGGCCGAGCAGAAAATCAGCAACTCACCCGAGCCGGGAATGTGCGGGAAGAACAGGTACTTCGAATACACCGCGCTGCCGGTCACATAGGCAAACACGCCCAGTGCGGAGCCCACCATCACCACGGGCATGATCGCCAGACCATCGAGACCATCGGTCAGATTGACCGCATTGCTGGAACCGACGATGACCAGGTAGGTCAGCAGCACAAAGCCGAACACACCCAGTGGGTAACTGATTTCCTTGAAGAAGGGCAGTTGCAGGCCGGCCTTGGGCGGCAAGTTCACGTCAAAGCCGGACTGCACCCAGCTAAAAAACAGCTCCAGCACGCGCAGGTTGGAACTCTCTGAAATGCTGAACACCAGGTAGAGCGCCGCCAGCAGGCCAATCATCGACTGCCACAGGAACTTTTCTCGCGAGCGCATACCTTCCGGATCCTTGTGCACAACCTTGCGCCAATCGTCGGCCCAGCCGACGGCGCCAAAACCCAGCGTGACGACCAGCACAATCCAGACGAAGCGGTTGCTCAGGTCAAACCAGAGCAAGGTCGAGATGCCGATGGACAGCAGGATCAGCACGCCGCCCATGGTGGGGGTGCCGCTTTTGCTCAAATGCGTCTGCATCGCGTATTCGCGGATCGGCTGCCCGATTTTCAAATGCGTGAGGCGCCGGATCACAAATGGGCCGGCAATCAGGCCGATCAGCAAGGCCGTGAGCGCAGCCATGACCGCGCGAAAGGTCAGGTACTGAAACACCCGGAAGTAGCCGAATTCCGGCGACATGGTTTGCAGCCACTGGGCCAGGCTAAGCAGCATGGGGTGCCTCCTGCCGAGCCGCCTCAAAGGAGGCAAGCGCCCCCTCGGGGGGCAGTGAACGCAGGTGAACGTGGGGGCTCATTGTTGTTCCTCTTCTGATTGTTGTGTACGGGCGGTGATGGTTTCGACCACACGCTCCATCTTCATGAAACGCGAGCCCTTGACCAGCACGCTGGCCAGCTCCGGCAGGGCCAGTGTCACCGCAGTCTGGAGGGCTGCCATGTTGTCGCCAAAATGCCGGCCGCCAGCAACAGCGCGGGATGCACCCGCTGACTGCGTCCCCAAAGTGAACACCTGCTCGATGCCGCGTTCATGCGCGTGCACACCGGCTTCAGCATGAAAAGCTGGCCCCTGGTCACCCACCTCGCCCATGTCACCGAGCACCAGCAGGCGTGGCCCCGGCAGCTCGGCCAACACGTCAATGGCGGCGCGCACCGAATCCGGGTTGGCGTTATAGCTGTCATCAATCAGGGTGATGACGCGGCCGGCAACCGTGACCTGCAAGGCGCGTGAGCGGCCCTTGACCGGTGAAAAGGCAGACAGACCGGCAGCGATGGCGGCCAGCGGCACCCCGGCCGCCAGTGCACAGGCGGTCGCGGCGAGCGCATTTTTGACGTTGTGGCGGCCCGCAACCTGTAGCGAAAATTCCAGCGTGCCCTGCGGCGTATTGGCCGTCACCTGCCATGCGCCGCCCGTCCAGGACGCGGTACCGGTCACATCGGCCAGGCCTGAGTCGGCAAAGGTGAGCACTGCGCGGGACGCGGCTGCTGCACGCCAGATCGGCGTATAGGGCTCGTCGGCCGGAAACACTGCCATGCCCGTGGCAGGCAGCGCCTCGATCACGCTGCCGTTTTCATGCGCCACTGCCTCCACAGTGGCCATAAATTCGAAGTGTTCACGCTGCGCATTGTTGACCAGGGCCACTGTGGGCTTGGCCAAGCCGGCAAGGTAGGCGATCTCGCCGGGATGGTTCATGCCGAGCTCAACCACACCGGCTTCGTGGCCCGCGCGCAGTCGCAGCAGCGTCAGGGGCAGGCCGATGTCATTGTTGAAATTGCCTTCTGTTGCAAAGGCAGTATCGCCTTTCCACGCCCGCAGGAGGGACGCGATCATCTGCGTCACGGTGGTCTTGCCATTGCTGCCGGTCACGGCAATCAAAGGCAGGCTGAACTGCGAGCGCCAGCCGGCGGCCAGCTGGCCCAGCGCCTTGAGGGAATCCTCAACCAGCAAGCCCGGCTGGCTGGCCGAGAGTCCGCGCTGCGCCAGCGCCGCCACAGCGCCCTGACTGGCGGCCTGCGCCAGAAAGTCATGCGCATCAAAACGCTCACCCTTGAGCGCCACAAACAGGTCGCCGGGCCGCAGACTGCGCGTATCGCTGTGAACACGTGAAAACCGCAGGGCGCCGTCGCCCACCAGGCGCGCCGAAGGCAGCCACTGCAGGGCCTGCTGCAGCGTCATCATGCGAGACCTCCCACGCCGGCCTTCGACATTGCGCCCTGGCCCAGCGCGGCTTCGGCCTGCGCCTTGTCGGAAAACGGCCGCTTGACGCCGGCGCTTTCCTGGTAGCTTTCATGCCCCTTGCCGGCAATCAGAATCACATCGCCAGCTTGCGCCTGAGCGATGGAGCGGGCAATGGCCAACGCGCGGTCAGACTCGACCTCGGCCACCTCTGCGTGGCTGAAGCCTTTTAAAACCTGCCCGATGATGCTGGCCGGATCTTCGCTGCGCGGATTGTCACTGGTGACCACAATATGGTCAGCGCCTTTTTCCGCAGCGGCTGCCATCAGGGGGCGCTTGCCGGCATCGCGCTCACCACCGCAACCGAAGACGCACCACAGCCGGCCCGAGCGGCCGTCGGCGAGCGGCCTGAGCGCACCCAATACCTTCTCAAGTGCATCGGGCGTGTGCGCATAGTCAATCACCACCAGCGGCCGGCCCGGCACCGCAATCGCGTCCATGCGCCCCGGTACCGGCGACAGATGAGCACAGGCATCCACCACCTCGCGCAGCGGCAGACCGAGCGCACGCAGCGCCGCCATCACGCCCAGCAGGTTGGACACGTTGTAAATTCCGACCAGCGCGGTCGCCAGGCGGTAACTTGAAGCACCTTCGACCACGTCAAAACGCATGCCACCCTCCCCCTGTTGGATGGCCTGCGCTCTCAGCCTTGCCGGCGCCGTGCAGGACACGGTCCAGACATCGAGGCCCGAGTCGCGCAGGGACAGCGCCAGGGCCTCGCCTTTTGGGTCATCGACATTGAGCACAGCGGCTTTCAGACCCGGCCAATCAAACAGGCGCGCCTTGGCATCCCAGTAGGCTTGCATGTCGCTGTGGTAGTCGAGATGGTCTTGCGTGAAATTGGTAAAAATCGCAACGCGTATGTCAGTCGCGTCCAGGCGATGCTCGGCGATGCCGATCGACGAAGCTTCGAGGGCACAAGCCGCAAAGCCCTCATTGACCCAGTGCGCGAGCTGCTGCTGCAACAGCACCGGATCAGGCGTTGTCAGGCCGTTGAACACCATGGCATCAGGCTGACCCATGCCCAGGGTACCGACCACGCCGCAAGGCCGTTTTAGCCGACCCAGCGCCTGGGCCAGCCACCAGGCGGTCGAAGTCTTGCCGTTGGTGCCCGTCACCGCGAACAAGTCCAGCTTGCGGCTGGGGTGGCCAAAAAATTCAGCAGCAATCGGCGCCGTGGCCACTTTCAGACCGCTATAGGAAGCGACGCGGCTGTCGGTGAAGCCATGGGCGTCGGCGCCCTGCTGCTCCACCAAACAGGCCTGGGCGCCGGCGTCCAGCACCGCGGCCACATACTTGCGCGCATCGGTGGCAGCACCCGGCCAGGCGATAAAACCATCGCCAGCGCCAACCTTGCGGCTGTCGGTCCACAGGCTGCCGGTCACGCGCTGGCGCAACCACTGCGCAGCCTGCCCAGGTGTCTGCAACTGCTCCATCAGAAGGACTCCTCGACGGGGCTGTAGACGATTTGCGGCTTCACGCTCATGTCCGGCTGCACACCCATCATGCGCAAGGTCTGTTGCACCACTTCGCTGAAAACTGGCGCGGCGGCCACGCCGCCGAAATACTTGCCGTCGCTCGGCTCGTCAATCATCACCGCCACGATGATCCGGGGGTTCTCGATAGGCGCCATGCCGGTGAACCAAGCGCGGTATTTGTTGCTCGCGTAGCCTTTGCCGACCTGCTTGTGTGCGGTGCCCGACTTGCCGCCGACCGAATAGCCGACGGTCTGTGCGAGCGGACCTGTGCCGCCAGGGGCCGCCGCCATCTGCAGCATCTTGCGCACCGCGCGCGCGTTGTCGGCAGAGAAGACTTTGACGCCGACGGCCGGTTCGCTGCTCTTGAGCATGGTGACCGGAATGATCTGTCCGTCGTGAGCCAAGGCCGTATAGGAATGCGCCATCTGGAACAGTGAGGCGGACAGGCCGTAGCCGTACGACATGGTCGCCTGCTCCACCGGCCGCCAGGTTTTCCAGGGCCGCAGGCGGCCCGTGACCGCGCCGGGAAACTGAATCTGCGGCTTCTGGCCGTAACCGAGCGCGGTATAGGTGTCCCACATTTCGTGCGGGCTCATCTTCTGCGCGATCTTGAGCGCGCCGACATTGCTCGACTTCTGGATCACGCCTTCGACCGTCAGCGTGCCATAGTTGTGCGTGTCGCTGATGGTGAAGCCACCCAAGCTGAAGCGGCCTGGCCCGGTGTCAATCAAAGTCTGTGGTTTGATGCGGCCGGCTTCCAGCGCCATGGCCACCGTGATCGGCTTCATGGTCGAGCCAGGCTCAAAGGTATCGGTGATGGCGCGGTTACGCAGTTGCTCGCCGGTCAGGTTCTGCCGCTTGTTCGGCACATAACTCGGGTAGTTGGCCAGCGCCAGCACTTCGCCGGTGATGGTGTCAAGCACCACCACGCTGCCCGCCTTTGCCTTGCGCGCAATCACCGCATCGCGCAGCTTCTGGTAGGCAAAAAACTGCACCTTGCTGTCCAGGCTGAGCTGGATGTCCTTGCCTTCGAGCGGCGGCACCTGCTCGCCGACATCTTCGACCACGCGGCCCAGCCTGTCCTTGATCACCCGGCGTGATCCCGGCTTGCCGGCCAGCTCTTGATTGAAGGCCAGCTCGATGCCTTCCTGCCCACGGTCTTCCACATTGGTGAACCCGACCACATGGGCGGCCGTTTCGCCTTCCGGATACTGGCGCTTGTAGGCCTTGCGCTGGTAGATGCCCTTGAGGCCGAGGGCCTGGATTTTCTGGGCAATGGGTTCGTCCACCTGCCGCTTGATCCAGACAAAGGTCTTGTCCTCATCAGCCAGCTTTTTATTCAGCTCGCCCAGCGGCATCTCCAGCAGGCGCGCGAGTTCACCGAGTTGCGTCCGGTTCGCGTCCACATCTTCGGGGATGGCCCAGATGCTGGGTGCCACCACGCTGGTTGCGAGCAACAGGCCATTGCGGTCCACGATGCGGCCGCGGTTGGCGGGCAATTCCAGCGTGCGTGCAAACCGCACCTGGCCCTGTTTCTGGAAGAAGTCGTTGCCGATGACTTGGACATAAGCCGCGCGTCCGGCCAGACCGGCAAAGGCCAGCGCAATGCCGGCCACAATCAGCTTGCTGCGCCAGACCGGTGTCTTGCTCGCAAGCAGCGGACTGGACGAATAAAGCACGCTCCTGCTCACGGTGCGGCCTCGCCTGTCGGCGCCTGCTTGTAACGCACATACTCGGTGATGGCCGGGGTGGCGGTGCGCATCTGCAGCCGCTCCTTGGAAATCTGCTCCACGCGCAGCGGTGTGGCCTGGGCGCGCTTTTCAACCTGCAGGCGCTCCCTGTCGGTATCGAGTTTGCGGCTCAGCGCTGCGGTCTTTTCAAGCTCAACGTACAGGCGGCGCGACTCGTACTGCGTACGCACGAGGTACAGCGCGCTGAACAGCACGGCAATCAGCAGCACCAAATTCAGGCGCGTCATGCTGGAGTTCCTGGATAACGCCGCGTGATGGTCTGGACCGGCACATCGGTGCGTTCGGCCACGCGCATGACCGCGCTGCGCGAGCGCGGATTGGCGGCGACTTCGTCGTCGCTGGGCTTGATGCGCTCCAGGGCTTTCAGTCGCATCGGCTTGGGTGCGGCAAAAGGAGCACGGCGGTCATACACCTCGCGCGAATGCTCGGCAATGAATTGCTTGACGATGCGGTCTTCCAGCGAATGGAAACTGATCACCACCAAACGTCCTCCTGGTTGCAATACTTTGAGGCAAGCCTCTAGCGCCTGTTGCAGCTCTTCAAGCTCGGCGTTGATGAAAATCCGAAAAGCCTGAAATGTGCGCGTTGCAGGGTCCTTGCCCGGCTCGCGGGTTTTGACCGCGCCAGCCACGACTTCGGCCAACTCAGCGGTGGTTCCAAAAGGGCCCCGCTCCTGTCGGCGACGATCAATCGCCTTTGCAATCTGCCCAGCAAACCGTTCTTCGCCATATTCACGAATGACCTCCGCAATGGTGTCTGTTTCTACATCGGCCAGCCACTCGGCCACGCTCTGTCCACGCGTGGTGTCCATGCGCATGTCCAGCGGGCCATCGCCACGAAACGAAAAGCCGCGCGCCGGGTTGTCGATCTGCGGCGAGCTGATGCCCAGGTCCATCAGCACGCCAGCCGCGCTGGCAGGGGGCAGGTCGCCCAGGTGCATGAAACCTTCGTGGCGAATCGAAAACCGCGCATCGCCCAGGCGCTGGGCCTCGGCGACTGCTTCGAGGTCTTTGTCGAAGGCGGTCAAGCGGCCCGCAGCGGACAACTGCGACAGGATCAGGCGTGAATGGCCGCCACGCCCGAAGGTCGCGTCGATGTAATGGCCGTCCGGTTGGATGTGAAGCGCTGCGACTGCTTCGTTCAACAAGACGGTGCGATGTGTCCATGTGTCTTGCACCGCCATCTTTCAGAATGAAAAGTCTCTGAAGACATCGGGCATGGGCCCCTTCATCTGTTCGGCCTCATGCGCAGCGTAGGTCGCTGCGTCCCAGAGCTCGAAGGAACTGCCCATGCCGAGCAGCACCGTGTCCTTGCTGATTCCCGCAGCCACGCGCAGTTCGGGCGACACCAGCACACGACCGCTGGCATCCATCTCGACGTCCATCGCGTTGCCGAGAAAAATCCGCTTCCACCACTGTGCCTCCATCGGTAGCGCGGAAATACGCTCGCGAAATTTCTCCCACTCGTTGCGCGGGAATATCATCAGGCAACCGTGCGGATGTTTGGTGATGGTGAGCTGGCTGGCAGCGGTGGCGCTGAGCACGTCCCGATACCGGGTCGGCACAGAAAGCCGACCCTTGGTATCGAGAGCTACAGAAGACGCGCCTTGAAACACTGCTAAAACCCTTTGAAAAACACTTTTCACCACTTAATTGCACTTTTTCCCACTTTATCAGGAAAGTTTTGAGGTGCAAGGGCTTTGCAACAAATTTTTTCAATGAAATCAAGCACTTAGACAGCTATTTCAAAGCTTGTTTGAATTAAAAGCTGTTCTAAATGAAGCACTTAGCCGGCTTAATGAAAGTGTTGTCTTAAGCGTTGGACAAATACAGCGCCCACTCGACTGTCGATCGCCCGCCTCTGCAGCGAAAGCAAGGTACCGAAGGGGATTTCAAGGGCCGCAGTGGACCCGAGGGTTTTATGCCTGATCCGGCGCGCTGGCCAGAGCGCCAGAAGCGCCGCGCAATACGCCCCCCTGACAACGGATGGGAAGCCTGATGTCAGCGCAGGGGCGCTGAGAGCCCTAGGAGCCTGGGCGGCAGAAGGGACGTCGGCTGCAAAGCGGCCGCGACGGTCCATTTTTCACCGGCTTTTTGCCCCATAGCTACGGCTATGAGGCTGCAAACCCGGCAAAAACTGTCCTCGCCGGGGCCACTTTTCGC
>NZ_JAUYEY010000079.1 GCF_030689685.1 Polaromonas sp.
AGGCGCGGCAGCCGGATCGGGATGGGATTGCCAAGGCGGATTTCGCAGCCAATAGCTGGCTATTGGCAAGAAATTCAACGCAGCAGACCGCCCGAGCCCGGCTGATCGCGCGCCGCAGGGGACTTGTTCAGCGCTTCCTTAAGCAGGGATCTTGCCTTGGATTTTAGCAAATTTGCTATTGTTTTTATAGCTACTTACGCCTATCAGCTATGGGCTAGGAGTCTGGGCGGCAGAAGGCGTCGAAGCGAAAAGCCGACGTTCCTTCTGCCGCCCAGGCTCCTTGAGCCTGATTGGCGTATAAAACTCAAGGCAAGCGCGGCGAACGCTGCAACTCGACGGGCGTCATGCGTTCGCTCATCCAGCGCAGCAAGTCCAGCCACATCTGGCGCATCTCGGCGTCCAACGGCGTGCGTGTGGCGTTGGGCAGCTCGATGGTGACCACCGGCACGCCCTTGTGCACGCCGCCGTAGTTGCCCAGCGAGCCCGGGAAAATGCCGACCTGGTCCAGGTACAGCCGCCCCAATCTGGAGGGCGGCACCGACGGGCCGTCGAAATCCAGCACGCCGTAGGGCGCGTGGATGCTGACAATCAGGTTCGGCTTGAAGCGCTGCATCTCGCTGTGCAGAAAAGCCGACTCCGGCTCCGACAGCGGTCTGGTACCGGGCCAGCGGCGCGGATCCTTGCGCGTGCGTTTTTCCCAATAAACCTTGGCATCGCGCTCCCAGTTGGGTGTCGGGAAATTGCGGTTCAGGTCGACGCCGTTGGCGTTGACGCGGCGCGGCGGTGTGGACAGCAGGCCGTCGGGGTTGAGCGCCGGCACAAAGCGCCAGTGGATCGCCTGCGACCAAGGCGTGGCCATTTGTTCGGCCAGCTGGATCCAATGCAGCGCCACCGATGCCGAGGAGAGTTCGTCGCCATGAATGGCGCCCAGCACCAGCACGCGCAGGCGCGCGTCGTCGGGCTGGATGTCGCGCATCCAAAGAGGCTGGCCCTTGACAGAGCGGGCAGACGTGGCCTCCAGCTTGGCTGCCTCGCACAAGCTGCGCTTGACGTTGGGCAGCTTGCGCACGAATTCGTCGCACGGCGCTGCCGCATGCGTCGGCACAGCAAGTAGGGTGGCCAGCAGCAACGCGAGACAACAAGAAGTACGCATGGTCGGATTTTATTGATCTTTTCCAAATACACGACAGTGATTGGACCGATCTCACCCTCGCCCTTCGGGAGAGGGATGGGGTGAGGGATTGAGCGTTCCGACTGTCATGAGTTTTGAAACGCTCAATAGCGGCCGCCGCGCGGCCAGCGGCAAGCGCCGCCGGGCCCCAGAGCGTGGGCGGCGCTTCCTCAGGTAAATTACAGCCATGTCGCTCACCGTCTCTCCAAGCCAAGCTGGCCGCCCCAGTTTTTCAACCCGTGAGTTTCGCGCGTCGCTGGGCATGTTTGCCACCGGAGTCACGATTGTGACGGCGCGCGCCGCCAGCGGCGAGCTGATCGGGCTGACCGCCAATTCCTTCAATTCGGTGTCGTTGGAACCGCCGCTGGTGCTCTGGAGCCTGGCGCGGGCGGCTGGGTCCCTGCCCGCGCTGAGCACCGGCTCGCACTACGCCGTCAATATCCTCGCGGCCGACCAGAAAGAACTGGCCGAACGGTTTGCCGCCAAACGTGACGGCCGCTGGACCGATGTCGCCTGGACCGAGGGGGCTGGCGGGGCACCCTTGCTGACAGGCGCCGCCGCCGTCTTCGAGTGTTTCAACCGCAGTCGCTACGAAGAAGGCGACCATGTGATTTTTGTCGGCGAGGTCGAACGCTGCAACCACCGGGCCGACGCCGCGCCGCTGCTGTTTCACGGCGGCAGGTTTTACACCGAGCATCCGCTTTAAATACGGCCGCACAGCGCCGTTTCGGCGAAACAAGCTTTAAAACGCTACGAATTCAATAGCTGCGGACACCCCTATACAAAGGGCTGAAAACCCAAAATATTCAGAAAATCGCGTTTCCAGAGCTTCGCAGCCCTCGCCACCTTTTTCGGCCTTCGCCAGATCAGCCTTCTCACGCGTCAAACCGCTGCGCGTGCTGACTCCAGCTCGCGAGCAGCGCGGCAAAGCGGGTTCAACTTTGGGTATAGGGGGCGCAAGCATTCAGACCACTGCCGGCGCCGCCAACATCCGGCGACCCAGCCGCACGGTCGTCACGCCGGGGCGCAACTGGCGAATGGAGGGCATCACCAGCACGCAGTTGTCATAGGGCGTGCGCACCGGCTCGCCTGCATCATGCGCAATCGACGTGCCGGCATGGCGAATGGTTTCTCCCCCGCGAAAGTCCTGCGCAAATTCAAACTCCATGGAGCGCGCCACCACGCGGTGCGTGACCTCGACCGGCGCCGGGGGTGACACATCCGGCAGCAACCAGCCAAACGGCACGTCGCTTCGGTCCAGCACCCCCGCGCGGACGAGGAAACGCATCAATACATTGCGGGAGGTTTGCACAGACGACAACTCCCAGTGCTGCCCGGCCTCCAGCAGCAGAGCGATGCCCGAGCCTGCCGCATCGCCGAAGTGCCCATAGTCACGCATGCGCACACCGTCGGCATGGCCCTGGTCTGCAACCACCTGGCTCGCCGTCCCCAGGCTTTGCGCAAAGGCAATGTTGCGTGGTAGCAGGCCAGTGACCAGCAGGGGCGCGCAAGGCTCATGCATCGAATGCAGGTCCAGCAGATGGGTGGCGCGTTCAACGAAAGGGCGTATTTCACGGGCGCGCGCCAACTCGGCACTGCGGCGCGTCCCGTCAAGCTGTGCCGGCGCCCAGACACGGTTGAAGTCCTCATCCACAAAGCGCGAGCTGTCGGGACTTTGCGGATCGAACGTCGCGAAGGCGGAGATGTTGCAAAAAACCGCCGTGATGCGACCGCGCCGTGGCTGAAGGCCGCCACGCAAAAAGGAGTCCAGCGCGAGGGCGCCCGCATACTCGTTGCCATGCACCAGGGCTGTGATCAGCACCTCCGGCCCCTCCGTGTCCGCAACTCGCTCATGGACATAGCGCACACCGTCCGTGGATGCCGCCCAGCGCGACAACTCCGGAGCCGGGACCTGCAGGGGGTGCGGCGGCGGCGATGTTCTCACGCTTGTCCGCGCCCCGAAAGGGCCGCGCCTGTTTCCGGACCCGGCGAGACCTTCACGAAGCCGATCCCGTAGCGACAGCCTTGTTGACCACGCTGCGAACGCGTTGCGTCTCGGCCTTGATGAAACTGGTCAGCGCCTGCGGCGTGCCGCCGTCATTGGAAATGCCGGCTTTTTGCAGCTTCTGCCAGACCTCTTGTTCACGCAGAATCTCATTGAGCTCTTTGTTCAAGCGCGCCGTCATGGCGGGCGGAAGTTTGGCCGGGCCGAACAGGCCAAACCAGACATTCATGTCGTAGCCCTTGAGGCGCGGGTTCTCGGCCAGCGCCGGGATTTGCGGCGCGGCGCGCGAACGTGTGGGCGTGGTCACGCCCAAGGCCGTCATCTTGCCGGTCTCGATGTGCGGCAAGGCCGACGACAGCACAAAAACGCTGAACTCGACGTTGCCTCCCAGCACATCCTGCACCATCTGCGCGGCGCCGCGATAAGGCACATGGCGAAAACTGGTGCCCGCCAGCATGTTGATCAGCTCGCCCGACACATGCAAAGGCGTGCCTATGCCCGACGACGCAAAGTTAAGCTTGTTCGGCTCGCGCCTGGACTTGGCCAGGGCTTCCTCCAAGGTTGTCACCCCGGCTTTTGGCCCGGCCACAAACACCATGGGTGTGATGCCAACCAGACCGATAGGCGTCAGGTCGGTCTCGCCGTTGTACTTCACCGCTGTGTTGAACAAGCGCGCGATCGAGATTTCGCTGCCAGACCCGAGCAACAGGGTGTGGCCGTCCGGCGCCGCATTCACCACCTTCTGCGCACCGATGGTGCCGCCGGCGCCACCCACGTTCTCCACCACCACCGGCGTGCCCAGGCGTTTTGACAGCGGCTCGGCCACAATGCGTGCCACCAGGTCCACGCTGCCGCCGGCGGGGTAGCCCACCACCAGGGTAATGGGCTTGGCCGTGGGCCAGGACTGCGCAAACGCCGCTGGCAAGGCCAGCAGCCCTGCCGCAGCAAGGCTCAGTGCGAGTGATGTGCGGCGGCTTCGGCGGGTAAGGGTAAACAGTTCAAGCATCAGAGTCTCCTGGTTGGTCGGCCCAGTCTAGGAGGGCCCTCACGCCGGCGCATGCGCATCACGCATGGGCGCATGCGAGCACCGCGTCAGGGCTGGCTGCTGGCGGTCCAGATGCGCTGCACCAACTCATTGCGCGGGCTGCGCGAACGGTAGAGGCGGATCTCGAAACGTACGACCGCGCCCTTGCTGTCCGCCTCCACCAGGCGGCCGCTGTGCAGGTCCGCGCCCACCAGCCCGCGCGGCAACCATGCCAGGCCCACGCCCTGCAAGGCCTGCTCATGCAGGGACTCGGCAAAGTCCGACTCGACCACGGTGTGCAAGTGCAATTCGCGCCGGCTGCGCGCCAGCCCGTCCTGAAGAATCTGGCTCAAAGCCAGCGTTGGCGCATATCCCAGCACCGGCACAGGCTTGCTCGCCGTGCCGGGCAAGGCATGCTGCGGCTGCCCGTCGGGGCGAGGGGCACTCACCGCCACCAGCTCGTCGGTGCCGAGCGCGAAGCCTTCGAACAGCTGATCGTCCAGCACCAGCGGCAAGCGCGGGTGCGTGAATGACAGCAGGAAGTCGGCTGCGCCCTGCTCCAGCGCCGTCGCTCCTTCATGAATGGAACCTGTCAGCATGCGCAAGCGGAACTCTCCCGCTTGCCGCTTCACGCGGGCCAGCCAGCCTGGAACGGCAGTACGGGACAGGGTTCGGCCAGTGGCCAGCGTGACCCAGTCCAGCTCGCCGCCTGCATGGCGGATGCGGGCGCGCGCATCGCCCAGGCTGGCGGTCGCCCGGCGCGCCACCGGCAGCAACTCCTCGCCGGCTGCGGTGAGCCCCAGCGGCATGAGCGCACGATTGATCAGATCGGCGCCGGCCCACAACTCCAGCGCGCGTATGCGGCGCGAGAACTGCGGCTGCGTCACATGGCGGAGCTCGGCGGCCCGCGAAAAACTCCGCTCACGCGCCAGCGCAACGAAGTCTTCGAGCCATTTGTAGTCCATAGCAATTCCTCTTGCGGAGATGAACCCCATCGTATGCGTTGTCGCGTCCTTGCGCGACATTCATTCGGCTCGACTACCATTCAAACATGCCTGTTCGTAAAAATCACCTCGACACGCTGTCCACTTCCCTGCTGCTCGCCTGCTGCCTGTTCTGGGGGTTTCAGCAAGTGCTGGTCAAGGCCACGCTGGTGGAATTGCCGCCAGCCTTCCAGGCGTCCATCCGTTTTGCCGGCGCCACCGTGCTGCTGCTTCTATGGTGCGCCTGGCGCGGCGTCAGGCTGTTCACCGCTGATGGCTCACTGCGCGCGGGGCTGCTGGCGGGCAGCCTGTTTGCGGCTGAGTTTGCCTGCATCTATGTCGGCTTGCAGTACACCAGCGCGTCGCGGCTCACGGTGTTTCTCTATACCTCGCCGTTCTGGGTGGCGGCCTTGTTGCCGATCTGGGTGAAGTCTGAAACGCTGCGGCCCGTGCAATGGCTGGGACTGGCCTGTGCGTTTGCCGCCGTGGCTTTTGCGCTGCGCGAGGGCTTCAACGACAGCGGCGCACCGACCGGGCTGGGCGATGCGATGGCGCTGGTGGCCGGCATGTTGTGGGGCCTGACCACGGTGGTGATTCGCGCCTCGTCGCTGGCCAAGGTGTCGGCGGAAAAGCTGCTGTTCTACCAGGTGGCTGTCAGCAGCATGGCCCTGCCGGTGCTGTCGCTGGCGCTGGGCGAGCAGTGGGGGGGGTCCTTCAGCCCGTTTGCGCTCACGTCGCTGGTGCTCCAGACAGTGGTCGGCGCGTTTGCCAGCTACCTCGCGTGGATGTGGATGCTGGGCCGTTACCCCGCGACCAAGATCTCTGTCTTTGTATTTTTGACACCGCTGTTTGCGCTGCTGTTCGGCGCGCTGTGGCTCAAGGAGGCGGCTACCCCCAGCCTGCTGGCGGCGCTGGCCCTGGTGGCGGTCGGCATCGTGCTGGTCAACCGCAAGCCGGCTTGAGCGGGCCGCTGCCCGGTCTCAGGCCGCGCCGGCACGCTGTGCCGCGAAGGCGACGTACCAGTCCAGGCAAGCTGGGTTGGCCATCGCGTCGCGGTTGACCACCTTGTCTAGGGGCTGGCCCAGCAAGAGCTTCTTGATCGGCAATTCCTGCTTTTTGCCCGATAGCGTGCGCGGGATCTCCGGGACCTGAAAGATGTCGTTGGGCACAAAACGCGGCGACAGCGCGGTCTTGATGGCGTTGTTGAGTTTGACCCGCATGGCCTCGTCGAGCGCCTCGCCTTCGCGCAACACCACAAACAGCGGCATGTAACTGTCTCGACCCAGGTATTCGAGGTCCACCACCATGGAGTCGATCACCTCGGGCAAGGCCTCGACCGCGCTGTACAGCTCGCTGGTGCCCATGCGCAGGCCGTGGCGGTTGATGGTGGCATCGGAGCGGCCATAAATGATGCAACTGCCGGACGGCGTGACCTTGAGCCAGTCGCCGTGGCGCCAGACATTCGGGTACATGTCAAAGTAGCTCGACAAATAGCGTTTGTTGCCTTCATCGCCCCAGAAGTACAGCGGCATTGAGGGAATCGGCTGGCTGCAGACCAACTCGCCAACCGCGTCTATCACCGGCTCGCCGGCTTCATTCCAGGCCTCGACGGCGCAACCAAGCAGGCGGCATTGCATCTCGCCCGGCACCTGCGGCAACTCGCGGTTGCCGCCAATAAACGCGCCAGCGAAATCCGTACCGCCCGAGATGTTGCACCACCAGATGTCGCCCCCACGCTCCCCCACTGCGTGTGGGTCGCTGCCCCCCGAGGGGGCCGTGCTTGCTTGGGGCGGCCCTGCGCCGTGCACTCCGCCCCCACGCTCCCCCACTGCGTGTGGGTCGAAGCCCCCCGAGGGGGCCGCTGCGCCTGCGGTCTGGCAAAGCCAGTCCTGCGGCCCGGGCTGGGTTGAAGAACCCCCGCGCTTGAGCTTTTGAAACTGTGCCGTTCCCCAGCGCTGCGCTTCTTCAGACAATGGCGAGCCCGTCGTGCCCAACGCACGCACACTGGAAAGGTCGCCACACGCGGCCAAGTCCACCCCCGCCTTCATACAGTTGGCAAAAAAGGCCGCGCCAGCCCCGAAAAAACTCACGCCGAGTTGCGCGCCGAAACGCCACAGCGTGGTCCAGTCGGGCTTGTCCTTGCTGCCGCCCGGATTTCCGTCGTAGATGCAGCAGGTGGTGCCGTTGAGCAGGCCGCTCATCTGCGCATTCCACATGACCCAGCCGGTCGAGCTGTACCAGTGGTAACGCTCACCGAACGAGTTGGCGGCGTAGCTGCAGCCGATGTCGTTGTGCAGGGTCTTGAGCGCCAACGCCACGATGACCGTGCCGCCGTGGCCGTGCACGATGGGTTTGGGCAGGCCGGTGGTTCCGCTCGAATACACAATCCACAACGGGTGGTCGAACGGCAGCCAGATCGGCTCGAAAGCCGCTGTTTCAGCATCATTTCGGGCCGTAGCCCATGTCAGCCGGACACAGTCAGCTATGATTTTTGTAGCATCGAGGTTGCCGTGCACGATCACATGCTGCACGCTGGGCAGGGCGGCGCGCAACTCGTCCAGCACGGCCGTGCGGTCGAAGTCGCGGCCGCCGTAGCTCACACCGTCGCAGGCAATCAGCACCTTGGGCTCAATCTGCTGGAAGCGGTCGAGCACGGCATGGGTGCCCATGTCGGGCGCGCAGATGCTCCAGACACCGCCTATGCTGACCACCGCGAGGAAGGCCACCATGGCCTCGGGAATGTTGGGCAGGTAGGCAGCAACGCGATCACCGGGCTGGACCCCCTGCGCCTTCAGATGCAACGCCAGCGAAGCGACCTGGCGGCGCAGCTCGGGCCAGCTCAACTGACGCGCCGGCGCGCCGGCCGCCAGGCTTTTTTCGTTGTGGCTGATCAGTGCCGGCAAACCGGCAGCGTCGGCTTTTTCCACATGGCGGAACACCTGCTGCACGTAGTTGAACTGCGCGCCCGGAAACCAGGAGGCGCCCGGCATGCGGTTGACGGCCAGCACCGCGCTGTGTTTTGTGGGCGACTGCAGGTCAAAGTAGTCCCAGATGCTTTGCCAGAAAGCATCGAGGTCGGTGACCGACCAGCGCCACAGGTCGTCATAGGAAGCGAAGCTGAGGCCACGGGTTTGCTGCAACCAGTCCTGGTACAGGCGGATCTGCGGAATAAAGGGGGAGACGTTGCGGGTCATGGGGCACAGGGTAACGCGCCTCGTCACGCAACTGTCAGCGGGAATGCCCGGATTCAAGCGCGCCCCTGTCGCTGTTGATTGTCCCCCTGACCTTGTTTGTCATCTTGCGCGCCGCTGGCCTCGCCGCATGAATACACCCGGCTGTTTGCCCAGGTGTTCGGCCTGAGCGAGCGCACGCGCGCCGCGATGCAAAACCGCTTCGAGGCGCGCGAAGGTATCCTGATGCCGCAGTTCGAGCCGCAGGCCGTCGGCCCGCGCATCAGCCAGGCCACGCAGGATCTCGGACACCGCCGCATCCTGAAAGACAGCGCCGTGTTGCAGGAAGTCGGCGCTTTTCTGGCCTGACGACCGTTCTGCGCGCCCCTGCTTGTGCAGGTCGCGCATAACCCCTAGCATTGCCGCACCTGCAATAAACAAGAGGAGATCAATGATGGGAATGTTCAACTGGACAGAAAAAAGCAGCGCAGTGCTGTCGCAAGGCGGCGTGATTGCGCCTGACGAACGCCTGCCCTGGCCGCAAACAGCGGCGATGGGGGTGCAGCACGTCATTGCCATGTTCGGCGCCACGATACTGGCGCCGCTGCTGATGGGGTTTGACCCGAATGTCGCCATCCTGATGAGCGGTATCGGCACGCTGATCTTTTTTGTTGTCACCGGCGGCAAAGTGCCCAGCTACCTGGGCTCAAGTTTTGCCTTCATCGGCGTGGTGATTGCCGCCACGGCATACGCTGGCAAGGGGCCAAACGCCAACATCGGCGTGGCCCTGGGGGGCATCATTGCCTGCGGCGTGTTTTACACCCTCATAGGGGCTATTGTGCAGGCGGTGGGTACCGGTTGGATAGAACGCTTTATGCCGCCGGTGGTCACTGGCGCAGTGGTGGCAGTGATCGGTCTGAGCCTGGCGGGTATTCCGATCAAAACCATGGCGGCCAGCAATTTTGACTCCTGGATGCAGGTGGTGACTTTTGTCAGCGTGGCGCTGGTTGCAGTGATGACACGCGGCATGGTGCAGCGCCTGCTGATCCTGGTCGGCCTGGTCGTCGCAACCCTTATCTATGCCGTGCTGACGAATGGGCTCGGGCTGGGCAAACCGGTGGATCTGTTGCCAATTGTCAACGCCGCATGGGTCGGCCTGCCCGGTTTTGCGGCGCCGGTTTTCAGCGCCAATGCCATGCTGCTGATCGCGCCGGTGGCTATTATTCTGGTGGCAGAAAATCTCGGCCACCTCAAGGCGGTGACGGCGATGACTGGCAAAAACATGGACCCCTACATGGGGCGCGCGTTCATCGGCGACGGCATTGCCACGGTGGTCTCGGGCGCTGCGGGCGGCACGGGCGTCACCACCTATGCTGAAAACATTGGCGTCATGGCAGCCACCAAAATTTATTCGACTGCGGTGTTTGTGATCGCCGGTCTGATCGCTGTGTTGCTGGGCTTCAGCCCCAAGTTCGGCGCGCTGATCCAGGCGATTCCGCTGCCGGTGATGGGCGGCGTCAGCATCGTGGTGTTCGGCCTGATTGCCATCGCCGGCGCCAAGATCTGGGTCGACAACAAGGTGGACTTTTCGGACAACAAAAATCTGTTGGTGGCGGCCATCACGCTGGTGCTGGGTACCGGGGACTTCACGCTGAAGTTTGGTGAGTTTGCGCTGGGCGGCATTGGCACCGCCACTTTTGGCGCCATCTTGCTGTACGCGCTGCTTAACCGCAAGCCGACTGCAAAAAGCTAGGAGTCTGGGCGGCAGAAGGCGTCGAAGCGAAAAGTGGCCCCGGCGAGGACAGTTTTTGCCGGGTTTGCAGCGCCATAGCCGTAGCTATGGGGCAAAAAGCCGGTGAAAAACGAACCGTCGCGGCCGCTTTGCAGCCGACGTCCCTTCTGCCGCCCAGGCTCCTAATCTGCCGTTTCAGACTTGGCCTGGGCCAGGGCCGCTTTGGTTCTGGCCAGCTCTCGCTCCAGGTCGGCGCGTTCGCCGATTTCCTGCTCCAGCACCTGGTTGACCTGGGCCAGGTCCTCGGCCGACTCCTGAATTTTGATCTCCAACTCATCGCTTTTACGCAGCGCTTGCGCCACATCGGCCTTTTGAGCCTCGTTCGGCAACTCCTGCTTGAGCACGGCGTTGATCACAAACAGCTCATTGGCCGACTGCTCCACCGTTTCTTTGACGGACTCGTTCTGGTCGAGCGCGCGCGCCAAGGGCGTGGACCCGTTAGAAGAAGAGACAATGGAGTGCTGCTGGGGCATGGCGAAGGGCGGAGGTTAAACAGGGAACACCGGCGGTGAAAGGTGCGTTGATACGCACCGTCAATATATCACTCTCGGCGCAGTGCACAAACAGTGAAAGCCCCCGCAACAATCTCAGGTTTACGGGCTGCCGCCCGAGCTCCTGGCTTGCTGCGCGCCATCCATCGGGCGTAGGGAAACGCTGAACAAGTCCCCTGCGGCGCGCGATCATCCGGACTCGGGCGGTCTGCTGCGTTGAATTTCTTTCCCATAGTCAAGTATTGGCTGCGAAATCCGCCTTGGCAATCCCATCCCGATCCGGCTGCCGCACACCCGCAAGGACTTATTCAACACTTCCTCAGGGCGATGGTTTTTCGGCGCCGCAGCAGCGCCTTTTTTCAGGTCGGGCTCCGGGCTGAAAATTTTGCCCAGGGTGGCCCCTATGCGCGCGCCTATGGCCGTGCCTATGCCCGGCAACACCGCCGTGCCCACCACCGCGCCAGCCACCGCGCCAGCCGGCGCGGACACCTTGACGTTTTCAAACGGTCCGGACATCTTCAGCGGCACACCGACCACGCCATCGACCAGATCAACCGCAAACTCGGCAGCGATCTGGCGGTTGGCAATCCGGGCCTGGCCCGACGCGGTCAGCGTACCCGAGATGGCCTTGACACCGGTGTAGGTCACCACCATGCCCTGCGGCGTGTTTTGGGTATCCATCTGGCCAGTGACCGCGTCCAGGGGCGTCTGCCCGGCATAGTCCCTGCCAAGGCTGCGCACCGCCTTGTCCAGGTCAAAGCGCAGCAGAGTCGCGCGGCGCATGCTGAAGATGGTTTTGGTGTGCAGCGACTGGGCCAGTTCGCCCACCGTGTCGCCATCGGCCAGCAAGGAGGTGTCGCCCGAGGCCTGGCCCGACATCACGGCGTTGCGGTTGAAGGCAGCCATCGCGCTGGCGACCTCCACGTTTTGCGGTTTGAGCGTGCCTTCCAGACGCAGCCGGCCCTTGGCGCGCGTCTTGATTTCGACCTCGCCGTCAGCCGTGCCGCCGCCGACACGGATTTGCGTGGTCCAACGGTCTTCCTGGCCCTGCCGGGTCAGCCGCAGGTCGGTGGCGGGCTGCACGCCGGGCCTGCGCAACTGGGCCTGGCGCGGGCGCCAGGCCGGGTCGAAATCGACTTCACCGTCAAACACCACGGCCATACCGTGGCGCGAAATCCAGGTCACATCGCGAAAAACAAAGCGTTCTAGCACGGTGGCGTCCGGGTTGGCTTGCGCCATGCGCGGCCCCTTGTCGAGAGCGCGCAGCGACAGTTGCGGCAGCACCGCGCCGTCGAGGTCGGCACGGTCGAACTGCAACCGACCGTCGAGCAGGGCCGGCAGGCTCGGGTGAACCGTCAGCTTTTTGATGGTGATGGCCGGCGTCTGGCGCGACGCGACATCACGCACCACCACGGCGGGAGCCGGGAACAGGCGCCAGCCCAGTGCGCCCACGGTGACCGGTACGCCGAGCCTGGCTTCCAGTTCCACAGCGGCTTTCGCAGCCAGCTCCTCGTCACTGGGCAGCAACAGCACCAGCCAGCCGCCCACCAGCAGCGCGAGGAGCACGCCTGCGGCAACCATCCATTTATTTCTAACTTGCATGCATGTCCTTGGCTTGTCCCGATCTCAGCTGACAGGCAAGCCTAAGCAGTGTCCGGCCCGGGTGATGTAGGCGGCAATCTCTTTATAGTCAGGGGATACCCGCCTTTTGGATTTGCCATGCCCGTGTGGAAGAGACCGATCTCCGTCGAACTGTTGACCCTGAACAATGCCAACAGTGCAGTGACGCACCTGGGCATCGAGTTTCTGGAGGTCGGCGACGACTTCATCCGCGCCCGCGTGCCGGTGGACGAACGCACCCGCCAGCCCTACGGGCTGCTGCACGGTGGCGTGTCGGTGGTGCTGGCCGAAACCCTGGGCTCCTGCGGCGCGGCCTTTGCCGCGCCTGAAGGCCAACGCACGGTGGGGCTGGACATCAATGCCAACCACCTCAAGGGCACAACCAGCGGCTGGGTGACCGGCATCACCCGGCCGGTGCACATCGGCCGCAGCACCCAGGTCTGGGCGATTGAGTTGAGCAATGACGCCGGGGAGCTGACCTGTGTGTCGCGCATCACGATGGCGATGCTGGTGCCGAAGTAAGCGTCAAATCAGGGTTTTGCCCTTGTCTGTCGTGCAAAGTCAGCTATTACATTGATAGCGCTCTGCGCTGGGGGGGCACAACTCAATCGGCCGCAGCCCGTGCCATGCGTTCGCTTTTCCAGTACACGTCGTCGCCGCCCTTTCCATCCGGTCTATTGCGGTTGAGCACGCGCGACAGCACAAACAGCAAGTCGCTCAGGCGGTTCAGGTACTGGCGCGGCGATTCCGTCAGGGTCTCGGCCTGGTCCAGTGCCACCACCGCGCGTTCGGCGCGGCGCGCCACCGTGCGGCAGACATGAGCGAGCGAGGCGGCGCGCGAGCCGGCCGGCAGGATGAATTCGGCCAGGCGCGGCAGGCTGGCGTTGTAGGTTTCCAGCGCCTCGTCCAGCAGCGCCACCGCCTCGGGCTTCAGCAGCTCGAAGCCGGGAATCGACAACTCGCCGCCCAGGTTGAACAACTGGTGCTGCACCTCGACCAGCAGCTCGCGCACATCCAGCGGCATCTCTTCACACAGCAGCACACCGATCTGGGAGTTGAGTTCGTCCACATCGCCCATGGCATGCACACGCAGGCTGTCCTTGGAAACGCGGGTGTTGTCGCCGAGGCCGGTGCTGCCGTCGTCACCGGTGCGGGTGGCGATTTGTGAAAGTCGGTTGGCCATGGTGTGTCAGTTGGTTGATCGCAATGTGGCCAGCGGGCCGTGTTACGTGAAGCAAGAAAATGTGTGCGGGACCGTCCGGATGTCAGCGATGCAACGCCCTGCAAAAAGAGTGGCGGGACAGCAGCCACTGCGATGCAATGACCCTTCATTCATTTTCAGGACGACTGCATGCGGGTTCAAAAACATTCTATTCCCAACTTCTTCAACTTCGACAAGCGCAGTGTGCTGCTGCTGGCGCTGCTGACCCTGGGCACAGCCGCCGCCGTGCGGGCACAGACGGCGCCTGGCGCCGCCATCCCACCGAATCGCGCCACCCCCCAGGACCTGGAAGCCGCCTTCAAGCGCGCCGACCTCAACCAGGACGGCAAACTGAGCCGCCAGGAAGCTGAGCGCTTTCCCGCCGTGGCGCAGCGTTTCGAGCAGATTGACAGCAACCACGACAGCTTTATTTCGTTTGACGAGTTCAGCCGGGCGGCCAACTCTTGAACTGTCGCTTCCGGCTGCTGCGCGGCACTAACAAATAGTCGCTTCCAGCAACTGTTTGCGCGCCATCCATTGGGGGCAGACCTCCGCCAGCAATGCAAAAAAACTGGCGGAGTGATCTGCGTGTGCCAGATGGCAAAGCTCGTGGTAAATCACGTAGTCAATACATGCTGCTGGCGCTTGAACCAAGCCGCTGTACAAAGTCATGGTTCCGCCTTGCGACAAACTGCCCCAGCGTTTGACCAATTGCTGCACGCGCAGGGCTGGCTGGGGGAATGCGCTGAAGCGGTAATGGCGATGGCACTGCACCAGTTGCCGCTCAAAAATTTCTTTTGCCTGCGCATGACGCCAACGCAGCACCTGAGTTTCAATGGTTTGCGGCGTCGCCGGCGCATCGGGCCGCAACGTGACAAGAAGGTCACGCCCGGAAAACGCGACTCCCTCGCTTACCGAAATTTCCACACGCAGCTTGTAGCGCCTGCCAAGATGTAAATGTGACTCCCCAGCCACCCAGGCACGCTGTGGCGTTCGTGGTTCAAAGCGTTTGAAGAAGGCTTGCTGCTCGGCGATCCAGCGCTCGCGCTTCTTCAACACCAGCTGGATTTGCGCCTTGCTGCAGTCCAACGGCGCCCGTATGACGACCTGCCCGGTAGGATGCACCTCCACGGACAAGGTTTTGCGCCTTGCCTCTGTAGCCAGAACCTGCACCTCCATGGGCTCTTTAGCCATTGAGGCCCCGCGCTTTGGCCAGTGCCAGCGCCTGGTCGATGATGGCGTCCATTTGTGCCGTGCTCAATTTCACGCCGCGCTCAGCGCCCACCACGTCATACAGAAAATGGTCCAGGGCAATGCGCGTCTGATTTATGGCGTCCAGGTTGCGCCAGAAGTCCACCACGCTGTGTGCGGCCAGCACCGCAAGCACTGCCTGCGCGGTCTCTTGCGCCAGCACCGCGCTTTGCTCTGGCGGGACGACATTGTCAAAGATTTTCTTGGTCAAACCGAACAATGCAATGCCATGGTCATTACCGCGCAAGCTGACCGGAATATCGTCTCGCGGCCGGTCCAGCACCGCAGCGCGGGCCTCCTTGGCTTTTTGCAGATAGGCCAGCTCGTTGATGCGTTTGGCGCGGTAATCGTCTATGGCCTGCTGAATCATGCGTGAAAACTTCTCGTAATACGCAGGGTCCACCTTGATGCGTTCTTCAATCACCCGTTTGGTGTTGAAAGCGATGATGTCGGCTTGTGCTGCCGGGGTGATGGCCTCTTGCTCATCTATGGCGCGCTTGAGTGCTGCATCGTCCAGGATGTTGACTGAGGTCTTGAGCACCAGTACATCGTGGGCCTTCAAATGCGTGTCCAGCAGCTTGCGAATGCGCGGCTCATAGTCACGTTTGAAGTCCACCGCATCGGCAAAGCGCAATTGGGCCGCCTGCTTCAATTTGGCAAAACGCAGCATGTCGGCCTTGTAGCGGTCAATGACTGCTGGCGCGGTAGCTGCCAGAAACCGTTCGCTGGACAAGGCCAGCTGCAGCAGGCGCCCAAATGCACTCAAGCGCCCGTAAAAATCGTACCGCGCCTCGTCGTCACGAAGGTTTTCCAGGTAGGCGTTGGTGTCATGCTGATTGGCCACCTGCCGAAACAATTCCAGTAGATGGGCGTGCGCCTCGGGCAACTGCGCCACCTCACTGTGCATGCTCACCAGCATGCCAGCCAGATCATCTTCGTCAAAACCTGCCAGCGCCTGGTAGCTTGAGATGGTTTTGTCCAGCTCCTCCAGCACCCCCGCGTAGTCAATGATCTGACCGAAGTCTTTTTCGATGGTTGCTCCGCTGGGTTCGACGCCTTCCTCATCTTCAGCGCCGTCTATCGGCGCTTCGTACAGGCGATTCACCCGCGCAATGGCCTGAAGCAGCGTGTGCTCTTTGAGCGCGCGGGTGAGGTAAAGCACCCGGTTGCGCGGCGCATCAAAACCGGTCAGCAACTTGTCCTTGACGATCAAGAGCTCAGGTGTGTCGCCATGCTTGAAGGCATTGATCAAGGCCTTGTTGTACTGCTCTTCATTGCCGTAACGCTTCATCATCCTGTCCCAGAAGCGGTGCACCGCATCGGTGGGTTCGTCGTCCACGTCTTCGCGCTCGGCACGTGCATTGGGGCCGGAGATCAGCACCTCGCAACTTACATGGCCAATCTCGTCGATGTACTCCTTGAGCCGGATCGCCGCCGCCCGGCTGGCTGCCACCACCTGCCCCTTGAATGGCGTGCCCTGCCAGGTGGTGCGAAAGTGCTCGCTGATGTCAAAGGCCAGCATGTACAGATACGGGTCGGCTTGCTGGATCATTTTTTCGCGGGCGTACTTACGCTTCAGGTCGCCCTTTTGCGCGTCGCTCAACCCCGCCGTCTGGCGCTCAAACCACTTGTCAATCGCCTGCTGGTCTTGTGTCACATCGACCATGCGGCTTTCGTACAGCAGCTTGACCACCGCGCCATCACGCACGGCTTCGTCCATGGTGTAGCTGTCAATCAACCCGCCAAACCGGGTGAGCGTGTTGCGCTCGCGCCGGGTGACCGGTGTGCCGGTGAAGCCGATGTAACAGGCATTAGGCATCAGCAGGCGCATCTTGGCGGCCAGCGTGCCGAAGTTGGTGCGGTGGCCTTCGTCCACCAGCACAAACACGTCAGGCGAATCCACCATAAAACTTTTTGCCAACGTGCTCACGCGGTCAAACTTCTGTATCAGCGTGGTGATGATTTGCGACTTGGGGCTTTGCACCAACGCTAGCAGCTCCCGTGCTGTGGCGGCACGCCTGGGCTCCAGGCCGCAGGTTTTAAACGTACCTTCAATCTGTTTGTCCAGGTCGTCACGGTCTGTCACCAGCACAATGCGCGGGTTCACCAACCCCTGCTGCAGCGCCAGGCGGCGCGCCAGCATCACCATGGTGAGTGACTTGCCCGAACCCTGCGTGTGCCACACCACGCCACCCGAGCGACGCTGCGCGCCGGCTGGCGTGGTTTCCCAGTGGGTAATGCGCTCCATGATGCGGTCAATGGCCCGCACCTGCTGATAACGCGCCACCTTGCGTATGCCACCGTCAAACACCGTGTAGTGAAACACCAGCGCCAGCAAGCGCTGGGGCGACAACACGGCGGCCAGCGTGCGGTCCTGCTCCGTCACACTGCGCGCCACCAGATACGGGGCCGTGTCTTCTGCCACGCCGGGCTGGGCGCGCCCACCGCTGAGCCGCTGCACCAGCTCAAACAAATCGGCCTGCACCTCGCGCGGCAGCGCTTGCGCCAACATGCCGGAAATAGAGGTGTCTTCAGCCTCTTCGCGCCAGGTGGACCAGAACTTGGCCGGGCTGCCCACGGTGCCCACGCGGGCTGAATGCCCGTTGACGGCCAGCAGCACTTGCGCCATCACAAACAGATGAGGCGCCTGGCTTTCGCCCTGGTAGGTGATGAGCTGCGCCACGCCCTGCGCCACCTCCACGCCGGGGGCCTTGCACTCGATCACGGCCAGCGGTATGCCGTTGACAAACAGCACCAGGTCGCAGCGGATGGTGTTCTGGCTGCGGCTGCGCTGCACCACAAACTCGGGGGATACCTGAAACGTGTTTTCTTCGATGTGCTGCCAGTCGATAAACCGCAAGGAGCGCCCGCGCGAGTCGCCATCGATGGTTTGTTCAAGCGTGGTGCCCAGGGTCAGCAGGTCATACACCGCCTCGTTGGTGCGCAGCAAGCCGCTATAGGGCACGCTTTTCAGGCGCTGGATCGCGGCGCTCAGATTTTCCTCGCTGAACAGGTGTTCGCCGGTGGTGGTGTGAATGCGGTTGATACGCTTGAGCGCATCGCGCAGCACATCGTCCAGCACCACATTGAGCAGGCGCGGCCCGCGCAACTGGCGCGCCTTGGCCGGGCTCAGGTACTGCCAGCCCATGGCCAGCAGCAATTGCAGGGCTGGCGCCTGGCTGGACATGACCTCGCTGGGGTCAAAGTCCGGGTCCGGCGGCGGGCTGGAAGTGGCGGCAGTGCTCATGGTGGGCGACGAGTTGGGTTGAAGGGTTTTTAATTGCGTTAAATTGCTATTGTTTTGATAGCTGTTTGCGCACAGCAGTCGTGGGCTAGAGGCCTTTTTTGCTTGAAGATTTGCCCTGCATAGGAGACTCCGGCAAACGCCACTCGCCGGAGAGCAGCTTTTGCATGAGGGCGCGTTTTTGGGTCTTTAGCTCGTCAAGCTGCTGCTTCGCCAGGTCAGCGGCACCTGATGCTGCTGTCAGCACCTCAACGATTCGCTCTTGCTCCGGCATGGGCGGAATGTTGATTTTGAGTTTGGCGAACTCGGGCCACCGCAAGCTGCCACGCCGGTCTACCGATGAATGGGTGGTGGCTTCAAACACGCGGCGCATGGCTTCCGTCTTCAAGAGCATGTACAGAAACTGGTGGTTAATGACGGCGGCATCCGGCTCGAACACCGTGTACATCGGGCTAACCAAGGCCGCATCGCACAAGTCCTGATAGCCGATGGAGCCTTCCTCAATGTGGTTCGTGGCGTACACAAACTGCCCACGCTTCACGCTCTTGTACGTGGTGGTGTTCTCGCTGAACACCTGTTTGTTGAAGTACTTAAGTGAGTCCACCAGGCCTGCATACTTGGTGCAAGACAGCACAGGCAAAGTGTGGCCCGCAGTATTAATGCTGCGAACATCGACGGCAAACGACCCGACACGAACCGACTTCCACGTCCCCTTGAACCCCTTCAAGCGCCTGCGCCCGGTCAGCAGTTGCTGCATTAGGCCTTGCTTGCGGCGTTCAAGAGCGTCGAGCAAAGCCGCCGCAGTATCAATTCCACGGCGGCACTCATCAATCATCCGCAAAATTTCGTACTGTTCCGCAACTGGTGGCAGTAACACAGGTAGCTGCTTGAGCTGACTTGAATTGATACTTGCCAGATTGGTAGTTTGCTTTGCGCACGAAACGAAATACGCTCGGGACCGATCTGATTGAATGAGTAGCGCCAGAAAGCTTGGAGTAAGCAGCGAGGCTTCTTTGACGCGTACAGCGAAAACGTGGTTTTGGTGAACGCAATCATCGATTTCGCCCTTCCACAGGCAACCACGACCCAATTTGTCAAAGTCTCCGCCCTCCGTCAGCAAGAGGTCTCCAGACACCAACCGGAATCGCTCTTGCTGCGCCACGGGAACGTCTATGTATTTCACTTCGCTCAGGTCAAGATGGCCGTCCTGAACATTGGCCACGCGAAGATAAGGGCGACTGACGAATTCACCTTGCCGAGCTGCACTTTTGGAAAGCCCGGTCTGGACTGTAGCGATGTCAACCAGTTTGGTCTTTATCCATCCTTTGGGAATTGACTTCAAACCTTTGTCTCCGGTTGTGCGCTGAAATCAAAATCCAGGCCCCATGTGGCTTTCCAGGCAACTATTAAATATTGCTTAATAGTTGCGGCGGCCGCAGTTGTTGCATAACTTGCAACAACTGCACCGCGATACGGCAGCGCCGCCAACAACGGGGCATCGATCCCGGTCTTCATGCCTTCCCCTTCCCCGGCAACTGCTTCGCCTTCTCCCGCTCAATCTGCTGGATGCTCTTATCCGGCACCGGCATCTTCTCCGGCATGGTCCCGCCCAATTCTTTGATGGTTTGCCGCACCTTGGCGCCCACTTCGTGGTGGGTTCGGTTGGCCTGGGCTTTACCCTGGATGCCTTCACGCTTGAGCTTCTCCTCGGTTTGCGTGGCGCGAAACAGGTTGGCGGCCAGCTCGGTGCTGCCCATGTGGTCGAGGATTTTGTGGCTCTTTTTCAGGCCCTTGACGGCATGGATATTTTTGGCGCCCAAGCCGCCGTACAGGCCTTTGTAGCCATGGTCCTGAAACACCGCATACTCGATTGGTGTTTCTACGCCTGCGCCTTTGGCTGCAGCAGAGAGGGCCTTGTTGTGTTCCGCGAGGTCATTACGTATTGAGAGGCGGAGTTCATCTTCCGAAAGCTCGCTGAACCTGGCTGCGTCGCTCAGTTCCTGCCTGCGCGTCTGTAGCGCGAAGTAGGTTTGACCCTGCGCAATAACAGGCTTGCTGGGGTCCCCATTTTGAACAACCAGATAACAGGCATATCGCGATAGCTGAATGTCATCCACCGTTCGTTGTGCGCCCGAACCGATCTCGACCATTTTGCTGACGTCAGCAAAATGGTCTGCTTCGGGGTGTCCGCTTTGTCGGCAGGCCTCACGGGCCTTGTCCACCACCTGCAAGAAGTTGCGGTATTGGACATAGTCAAGCACCGTCGCGAGTTCACGCGCCAACCAGTGTTCGCTGCCATCAGCATTGGCATGGCGTATGTCTTCAAATACCGTGCGAGGGACGGCAACTTGTAGGATTTTCTTCATAGCCCCAGCTCCTTCAGGTGTTGCTTCATCTTCACGCGCACGGCAGCCAGCTCGGCCTCCAGGCGGTCGATTTCGCGCTCGGTCTGCGCAAGGTCGATCTGCGCTTCTTCCTCATACGTATCCACATACCGGGGAATATTCAGGTTGTAGTCGTTCTCGGCTATGGCTGCGCGGGTGACCAGGCTGGCGAACTTGTCCACGCCTTTGCGCGCGCGCACTGTAGCCACGATGTGCTGGATGTGCGTCTCTTCCATCTGGTTTTTGGTTTTGGCGGGGCTGAACTGGCTGCTGGCGTCCACAAACAGCACGTCATCCTCACCCTCACGCTCGCCACCACGCTCGCGGGCACGGTCAAACAGCAAAATAGCGACGGGGATGCTGGTGGTGGGAAACAGGTTGCCGGGCAGGCCAATCACCGCGTCCAGCAGGTTGTCTTCGATCAGGCGCTGACGGATACGCCCTTCGGCGCCACCGCGGAATAACACGCCATGCGGCACCACCACGGCCACGCGGCCACGCTGGGGCAGCGCAACTTCCACCATGTGGCTGATGAAGGCAAAGTCGCCTTTGCTCTTTGGCGGAATACCGCGCCAGAAGCGGTTGAAGCGGTCATGCTCGGCAACGTCTGCGCCCCATTTGTCCAGGCTGAAAGGCGGGTTGGCCACCACGATGTCAAAGCGCAACAGGCGGTCGTTTTCCACCAGCAAGGGGTTGCGCAAGCTGTCGCCACGCTCTATGCGCGCGGAGTCAAAGCCGTGGATGAACATGTTCATCAGCGCCAGCGCGTAGGTGCTCTGATTGAGCTCTTGCCCGTACAGCGACACGTTGCGGTTGCCCACAGCGGTGGCTGCCTCCAGCAATAACCCGGCGGAGCCGCAGGCTGGGTCACAGATGCGCATGCCAGGTTGCGGGTTGGCCAGCAGCGCCAGCAGGCGTGAAACAGCCATGGGGGTGTAAAACTCGCCGGCTTTTTTGCCTGCATCCGATGCGAAGCGCTCGATCAGGTAGATGTAGGCGTTGCCGATGACGTCTTCATTAACACGACTGGGTCTGAGGTCCAGATCGGCGAAGTCTTCCAGCATGGTTTTCAGACGCCCATTGCGCTCTTTGGGATTGCCCAGACGGTCGGTGTTGAAGTCGATGTTTTTGAACACGTCATCCAGCTTGTGCCGGTCGTGGTTGGCCTCGGCAATGTGGCGCAAGGTAATGTCGATGAGTTCACCAATGTTGGGCGCGCCACGCCGCTCCCACAAGCTGTTGAAGTCGGCCCGGAAGCTGTCGAGCACCTTTTTGGTTTTGGGGTCGGTGAGTGTGACCATGGGCAGCACAAAGCGGTCACGCTCCATGAGGCGGGCAATGCGCTCTGGGTCTTTGCCGTACTTCTTTTCGTAGCTGTCGTAGTGGTCATGCCACACGTCACTGATGTACTTGAGAAACATCGCGGTGAGGATGTAGTCTTTGTACTGCGCGGGGTCGATGGTCCCGCGAAAGGTGTTGCAAACGGCCCAGGCCTTGCGGAAGATGTCTTGGGAGGTGGTGGTGGTTGTGTTGGTGGTCATGTTGTGCTTACTTTCTGGACCTTTGCCCAAAGAACTTGTTCTGCATACGCTTTGTTTTTTTCCATGAGCGCCTCCGAGAGCGCTCGCTCTTCGCGCAGAAGGCGGGCGACCTCTGCGATTTCACGTTGCACACGTATCGGTGGTATCGGAATTTGCAAATTTCTCAGGCTTTCCATCGACACCATGCGGATCATGCTGCCGCGTGCCTGTGCATTGATGTCACGTTGAACGGCTGGGCAATTAAGCAGCCAGTGCAAATACCAGCCATACGTTTGTTTCGGGTTTTTGATACGAATGCGCACCAGCGGGGCGGCAAATATGCAGGGCTGGACCACCGATTCCACATAGATGGCCTGCGTGCTGACACCGCGAGGGCGGAAAAGCAGATCCCCCGCTTCGAGCCGCAATCTGGAAACGTCTCCGGTGAAATCAATCTGCGGCAGCACCGTGTCCAGCGCGAGCGCGTCGCCAATGCTGTGGGCCATCGAGACAACCCGCACCGGACCAGCTAGCTCAAGGGCAAGCGACGTCCTGAACGGATGTCCAGCGGACAAATCCGCCACCTCCAACAACTTGTAAACATGACCCATGCTGTGGATCATACACTTATTATGCTTTTTTATTATGCAGTGAGTTGCATACTGTAAATATTTTTAGTTGGCGATGGATTTCTTGGTCGCGTATTACTTTTTTCGGGTCGATTTGCAAAGCCCGCCCTAGCAAACTTGAGAAAGACTGAAAATAGGCAACTCATATCGGAGATGCTATGGATGCCTCCCTGCCCACGGGCAAGGAATTGAGACTGTTGAACGCCAAGGGCATGAACAGCCGTCGATCAGGAAGAGAGACTTCGAGTAATCGAGGTGGATCCTCTGATGGATACGGCATCAAAGTGCCC
>NZ_JAUYEY010000089.1 GCF_030689685.1 Polaromonas sp.
ATCAAACAAATGGGGTGAAGCTTTCAATCCCCTATCGTGACCGCTTCAGTCGGCGGTTCAGTCCAACATGGTTTATCTGCCGCGGGAGCTGTTCATGGTTTCAATCAGCATTGCAGCGCGGCAGATAAACGCTAATCGTTAGACATCGCACCAATAGGTGACAATAGGCACACATCGAGTTAAACTTCAGCGCATGAAACCCTTTCGCTGGAATCACGATAAAAACGAGGCGTTAAAAATTGATCGGTGCATTTCGTTCGAAGAAATCGTACTGGCAATTGAGGCCGATGGTTTGTTAGATGAATTGCGCCACCCGAACACGGAAAAATATCCAAACCAGTCTGTTTTTGTTGTGGCACTTGATAGTTATGTTTACTTGGTGCCTTACGTTGAAGAACCAGATTACTACTTTCTGAAAACAGTGATCCCAAGTAGAAAGGCAACGAGAGACTATTTGCTAAGGAGTAAACCAAATGAAAAAACTTGATGCGTTTGAGCAAGATATTTTGACCGCTTATGAGAAGGGAGAATTGAAGTCCACGTCTCCTTCAAAAGCCAAGCTGGCTAAATTCAAAGCTGCTGCGTCAGCCACGTTTCTCAAAGAAAAGCGGGTCAATATCCGCCTTTCCACACCCGACTTGATGGATATTCAAGCAAGAGCGCTTGAAGAGGGTTTGCCCTACCAGACGTTGATAGCAAGCGTGCTTCACAAGTTTGTGTCCGGGCGACTTGTGGAATCTTCGTCTAGTCCAACGAATAAGGTTAGATCGCGCAAGCGAAGCGCAGCCGCGATCTGAACCGGTTGTTGGACAAGCCCGGCCCCGAAGCACCGGTTCTCTGAAAATATCTTTTGCGGAAATCCAGGGTCAGGTCTCCCATCTTGCAATCCAAACGCCGAGGAAGAATGAGTTAGGAATGGGAAATGGGAGTTGTCCCGCGCTCGCAGGACTGTCATCTCTCCGACACGCTGCATATGGACAGTCGAGCCATGAACCAACAACCCGTTTTTCGCCCTGCCCGGGAAGCTGACCTGCCCGATGTACTGCGCCTCTACGCCCAGCCAGACATTGATGACGGAGACATTCTTCCACTGGCGGATGCAAAGCGTATCTGGGCGCGCATGGCGAGTTACCCCAATTACAAACTTTATGTAGCGGTGCAGGGCGCACAGGTGGTCGGCACTTTTGCCCTGCTCATCATGGACAACCTGGGCCACCTGGGCGCGCCATCGGCGGTGGTTGAAGACGTGGCGGTGGACCCTGCCATGCAGGGCCATGGAATCGGCAAGGCCATGATGCGCCATGCGATTACGCTGGCCTCCGAAAACGGTTGCTACAAGCTCGCGCTGTCGTCCAACATAAAGCGCGACAAGGCGCATGCGTTTTACGATTCGCTGGACTTCGAGCGCCACGGCCACAGCTTTCGCACCGCAGTTTAGGTCGCTGACGGGGGTCGCCGTCGTTGGAGCAGTTGACAACACCTCTGCGTGTTGGCATCATCTCCAACATGAAGGCAACTCTGATCGCGCGAACGCGGATCGTCTATTCAACTCACTCGTTCGCCGAGTTGGTTCTTTGGCGAGTCCCAAGGCCAGTATCGGGGTCCGCCCACGAGTTCAAATACAGACTGGCCTACGTTGTCCACTCGGTATGCGTCGTGCGCTACGACAACGAAGTCGGAAAAGGTGACCATCGCCATTACGGCGCGTCCGAGACCTCGTACAGGTTCAGCACGTCAGAGCGGTTAATCGTCGATTTTCAGAAAGACACAACGAGGTGGAACGATGAAAACAGTAATTCTTGAGGTTCGCCCGCCGCAGGAGTCCATGGCGAATTTTGGCAAGTCCTGGAAAACCGGGAAGCCGGAACGGTCGGCGCGAATCAGCTTTGCAACGCCGGAATTGCTTTGGCAAGTACTCACAGCGAAGCGCTGGGAACTGCTGAAGGTACTTTGCGGTGCAGGGCCAGTATCCATTCGCGAGGCAGCTCGCCGCGTTGATCGTGACGTGAAGGCCGTTCACTCCGACATCACGACTCTACTGAATACTGGGGTTCTTGATCGCGCCGAGGGTGGCGGCATTGTGTTTCCGTTCGAAGCTGTCAAGGTCGAATTTTTGCTCGAAGCAGCGTAGCGCGTCAGTGCAGACTCAACAAGCAGCCTCTTCGTGGCGCGTGTGGGTGCGGCATCACGTCACACCACGCCGCCCACCTTTATCGCCACAGCCGTAGCCCTTGACCACAATTGCTATTAATTCAGGAGCTCCCCGCGCTGGTTGAATAAGGGCTGGAGGCACATTTGATGCATGAAAGTTTCTTTGATCGCTGCGACAGCGGCGAGCGCGGCATGGATCCCGGATCTAGTCCGGGATGACAGAGCTGTGGTTAGCGCAGGTTTGGTGCACGCTTGATCACGCGGGCGCGTCCGACCGGTGCTGGCGGCGCGGCCACTGCTGGCGTGGATTCCGGCACCAGCAGCAACACATCTTTCACGCCCAGCCCCAGCATGCCAATCGACTCGGCCGCCGCACGGCTCAGGTCAATCACGCGGCCACGGCTGAAGGGGCCGCGGTCGGTGATACGCACATCGACTTCTTTGCCGTTGACCAGGCTGCGCACGCGCACCACCGTACCAAAGGGCAGCGTCTTGTGCGCCGCCGTCAGCGCATGCATGTTGTAGCGCTCGCCGCTGGCGGTGCGCCGGCCATTGAAGCGCGGACCGTACCAGGAGGCTTTGCCCTGCTCGAACTCACGGGCGGCTTCACCGGCCAGCAGCGCTGTGTCATCTGTCGCAACTGCAAGGACAGGCAATGTATCTGGCGGCGCTATCGGTGCGGCGTTTGCTTCGGGGGGTACCTTCGCGGCTGTTGCGGGCACACCCGGAACAGGCGCTGATGCTGTGGGCGGGACGGCCAGCAGGGGCGTGCAGGCTGACAGCAGCGCCAGCAGACTGGCTGTAGCAGCGACCCGGAGAACGGCGTTTCGCAAACTCAAACCTGTTGCAAGCGACGCATGATCTCGGTCGTCGCAGCGGCTTGGTTCATGGTGTAGAAATGAATACCGGGCACCCCCGCCGTTCTAAGCTGGTCGCACAGATCAGTGATCACATCGAGTCCAAAGCTTTTGATCGAGGCCGTGTCGTCGCCAAAACCCTGCAGGCGAAGGCGTATCCAGCGCGGTATCTCGGCGCCGCAGGCATCGGAAAAACGCATCAGCTGGGTAGAACTCGTGATCGGCATGATGCCCGGCACCACCGGTACATCAACACCAAGCTGCAGCGCGTCGTCGACAAAACGGAAGTAGGCGTCCGAGTTGAAAAAATACTGGGTGATGGCCGAGTTGGCGCCGGCTTTGACCTTGGCGGCAAAAGCCTGCAGGTCGGCGTCGGCCGATTTGGCCTGCGGATGAATCTCGGGATAAGCCGCCACTTCGATGTGAAAGGCGTCACCAGTGAACTCGCGAATGAAGCTCACCAGGTCACTGGCGTAATGAAACTCCCCGCCCGCTCCATAACCGCTGGGCAAATCACCGCGCAGCGCCACCAGGCGTTTCACACCCATGGCCTGCAGGGTGGCCAGTTGTTCGCGCACCGTGGCCTTGGTCGCGCCCACGCAGGAAAAATGGCAGGCGGCGGCCACGCCCTCTTTCAGGATTTCACCAACAGTGCCGAAGGTGCCCTCTTGCGTCGAGCCGCCCGCACCAAAGGTGACCGAGCAGAACTCGGGCTGGTGCGCGTACAAGGCCTGGCGCGTGGCGCGCAGCTTGTCAGCACCTTCAGGCGTCTTGGGTGGAAAAAATTCAAAGCTGATTGGAAGATTCATCACCGGTCTCACTTGTTCAGTCGTCTTTGTCGCGGCGTTTGCCGCGCGCCGGGCCGTGCTGGCCGGCGTAGGCTTCTTCAGAGTCCTCGTGTGCCTCATGCATGGCACGCAGCTCGCTGCGCGGCGTGCGTTTGGCGGCTTTGCGTGGTGGCGCCGCCGGCAGGGGCTGGTCTTCACCAGCGTTGTCATGGCCCTTGACGGCATGGATGAAAAACTCGCGGTTGCCGTCGCCACCTTCAATCGGCGAGGGCAACCAGGCTTTCACCGTCATGCCAAGCGCCGTGCAGGCATCGCGCAAGCGTTTTTCCACAAACTCAAAATGACTGGCATCGCGCACAATGCCGCCCTTGCCGATCTGGCCGGGCTGCAGCTCGAACTGGGGCTTGACCAGCATCAGCGCATTGCCGCCGGGTTTGAGCAGCCGTAGCACTGCCGGCAGCACCAGCGTCAGCGAGATAAAGGACAAATCGCCGGTCAGGAAGTCAAAGTTCGCCGCTACCGGCTCGGCGTCTTTCCCGTCAAAATTTTCATCATCAAATTCGGCCTCAGCTCCTGCCGAATGGGCGGGAGCAGCTACCAAATCCATAGCAGTCATCGAACGGGCATTGACCCCTTCGATGCACAGCACACGCGGGTCCGCGCGCAGGCTGGGGTGCAACTGGCCATGGCCCACGTCTACACCCACAACCTGAACCGCGCCCTGCTGCAACAAGCAGTCGGTGAAGCCACCGGTAGACTGGCCGATGTCCAGACAACGCAGCCCCGCCACCTGGATCCCCGTACTTTTGAGCGCGCCTTCAAGCTTGAGCCCGCCGCGCGAGATGTACTTGGCTTCAGTGGTATCGGGAATTTCGATCTCTGCGCCAGCCGGAATCTCGTCGCCGTTTTTTGCGACTTTCTTCCAGGGTGCGCTTTCCTCGGCGCGCCAACGCACGCCAGACGCAATCAGGCGCTGGGCCTGGGAGCGGGTGGCGGCGTGGCCGTGTTCGACGAGGAATAAGTCAGCGCGCATTTAGGCATTTAGCTCCATGGTCTTGCCCCCTCGCCCTTTGGGAGAGGGAGAAATACCGCCGTTCAATAGCGATACGTATCAGCCTTGTACGGGCCTGCTTTGCTGACGCCGATATACGCCGCCTGCTCGTCGCTGAGTTCGCTCAGCATCGCGCCGACTTTCTTCAGGTGCAGACGCGCGACTTTTTCGTCCAGATGTTTCGGCAGCACATACACCTTGCCCACTTCGTAGTCGGCCTGTTTGGTGAACAGCTCGATCTGCGCAATGGTCTGGTTCGCAAAACTGGACGACATGACAAAGCTCGGGTGACCGGTGCCGCAACCGAGGTTAACCAGACGGCCTTTGGCCAACAAAATGATGCGCTTGCCGTCCGGGAAGATCACATGATCAACTTGCGGCTTGATCTCTTCCCAGGTGCATTTTTCGAGTGCAGCAACGTCGATTTCATTGTCGAAGTGGCCGATGTTGCAGACGATGGCCTGGTCTTTCATGGCCGCCATGTGTTCGTAAGTGATCACGTTTTTGTTGCCGGTGGCAGACACAAAAATATCGCACTTGTCGGCAGCGTATTCCATGGTCACAACTTTGTAGCCTTCCATCGCGGCCTGCAGGGCGTTGATGGGGTCGATCTCGGTCACCCAGACCTGGGCCGACAGCGCGCGCAGCGCCTGGGCCGAGCCCTTGCCCACGTCGCCGTAACCGGCCACCAGTGCCACCTTGCCGGCAATCATCACATCGGTGGCGCGCTTGATCGCGTCAACCAGCGATTCGCGGCAGCCGTAGAGGTTGTCGAACTTGGACTTGGTCACCGAGTCATTGACGTTGATGGCGCGCAGGGCCAGCGTGCCCTTGGCCGACATCTCGTTCAAACGCAGCACGCCGGTGGTGGTTTCTTCGGTCACGCCAACGATATTTTTCAGGCGGCGGCTGTACCAGGTCGGGTCTTGTGCGAGTTTGGCCTTGATCGCGTTGAACAGGCAGATTTCTTCTTCGCTGCCGGGCTTGGACAGCAGGGAGGCGTCTTTTTCGGCCTTGGTGCCCAGGTGCATCAACAGCGTTGCATCGCCGCCGTCGTCCAGGATCATGTTCGGGCCTTCTTCGGCCGAGCCTTTGGCGCCGGTGAATTCAAAAATGCGGTGGGTGTAGTCCCAGTAGTCGGCCAGGGTTTCGCCCTTGATGGCAAACACCGGTGTGCCGGCAGCGGCAATCGCGGCGGCGGCGTGGTCTTGTGTGGAGAAGATGTTGCACGATGCCCAGCGCACGTCGGCGCCCAGGGCTTGCAATGTCTCGATCAGCACGCCGGTCTGAATGGTCATGTGCAGCGAACCGGTGATGCGCGCGCCCTTGAGCGGCTGCGCCTTGGCGAATTCTTCGCGAATGGCCATCAGGCCGGGCATCTCGGTCTGGGCAATGTTCAGTTCCTTGCGGCCCCAGGCGGCAAGTGCCAGGTCGGCAATAACGTAATCGGCGGTAGGTTTGAGAATGGCGCTCATTGGGATATCTCCAAAAATCAAAGGTCCAATTCGGCAAAATAGCCACGGCCGCAAGGCGTCAGGTGGGCGGGGAGTGGGTCAACTCACCCGGCTTGAAAGCACATGCGGGTGAGCGTGGTTGCAGATGAAATTCCTGAGCCTAGACCACATGCCGTGGGTTGCAACGCTCCTCAGGAAGCAACTATTGTAGCCAACCCGCGCGCGCAGGGCAAAGGCCCCCGCCGCCGCTGCGGTACTCATGCGAAAATTTCACGATGCAAGAACTGAGCACCTGGCTGGCGACCGAGCGCCGCGCCATCACCGGCGTTTTCACCGACATCGACGACACCTTGACCACCAATGGCGCGATCACACCCGGTGCGCTGCAGGCCCTCAGCGACCTGAAAGCCGCCGGCCTGCATGTGATCGCTATCACCGGCCGCCCGGTGGGCTGGAGCGAGCCATTTGCGCAAAGCTGGCCGGTCGATGCTATCGTGGCCGAAAACGGTTCGGTGGCGCTGATTTTAAGCAAAATCGGGCTTCAGCCCATATCAGACGGACATAGTTTGCTATCAAAAAGATACCAACAAGACAAACTGACGCGGCAGGCTAACCACTTCCGCATGCAGCAGGTCGCGGCCCGCGTCGTGCGCGAAGTACCCGGCGCGGTGATCTCACAGGACAGCCCGGGACGCGAGACCGACATCGCTATCGACCACAGCGAGTTGGTGCATCTGCCGCCTGCCGCCATCGCCCATGCGGTGCAGATCATGCAAAGCGAAGGCATGAACGCGACCGTGAGCTCCATCCACATCAACGGGTGGTTCGGTGCGCACAACAAGCTGGAAGGCGCACGCTGGATCGTGCGTGAATTGTTCGGCCGCGACCTGAAGGCCGAGATGGACCGCTGGGTCTATGTCGGCGACTCCACCAACGACCAGCTAATGTTCGAGGCCTTCCCCCACTCTATAGGTGTGGCCAACATCCGCCGCTTTGAAGCCGAGCTGAGCCACAAACCACGTTACATCACCAAAGGTGAACGCGGGGCCGGTTTTGCCGAAGTAGCGGCGGCCTTGCTGGCCGCGCGCAAAAGTCTGGCCTGAACAGGATTAGCGCGCGGCGACCGACAGCGCCGATGTCCGGGCCGCGCTCAGCACCTTGCCCTCAGCGGTATTACTGACCAGTTCGAGCCGCAGCTTGTAGTCGCCGGACGGCGGGTTGAGCCAGGTTTCTGTCTGGCCACCGGTGAAGTTGAGCACCTCCGGCTTGCGCCCCGCGCGCGCCATAGTCAGGCGGAAATGCCCGGTGTCCGCCCCCTTGGGGCCTTCATGCGACACGTTGAAACCGCTGGCATGGAACTGAACCCGAAACGGGCCCTTGGCGGTTTCACGGTCCGCCGGGCTCAACAGCTCGACGCGGGGCGGGCCCTGCACCGCAGCCGGGCTTACCAACTTGTTCTGTTTGCTGACCGTCACGCTCAAGGGTTTGCTGTAGACAAAGTAAGGGATGTGACCCTGGTCCGCCAGCAACAGGCGAAACTTGTACTGGCCCGGCGGCAGGTTGACGACCATTTCCATCTGGCCCTTGCCAAAATGGATGTACTGGTCGGTGAAAGGCAGAGGCTTCTTGAAGTCCAGCGGCAAGTCCTGGTTCACCAGCAAATGGTGGTGTCCGGCGCGCCCGACCGTCTTGCCCGCCGGCACCAGCCCGCGCATGGACAGGCCAAAACGCGCCACAAAGGGCGCCTCGTAAGTGCCGCCGTCCTGCAGGTTGGTGAAGTAGGTCTCGGCCGCGCGTGGCGAAGGCACCACCCAAGGGTGCGGCAGCGCCTCGACCTCATCCGTTGAAACAGGGGTTGCAGGCACTTGGGCCGAGACCCCGGCGCCGAGGCTCATGAACAGGGCAAAGAAAAGGGAAGGCAGGTACCAAGCAAATCGTGTCATGGGTTGCTCTATGAAAAACGTCAGAAAATACTGAACGGTAATTTTAAGAACAATCAGTTACACCTGGTCACCGGAACACGCAAACCCCTTCACTATTGCGGGTTTTCTCTGATCAACGGGCGAGCACGCTGGCAAGTGCTTTACCGGTGTGCGTCCCCAACTTCACCACCGCTTCCGGCGGCGCCGAGGCCACCACCTGGCCGCCGGCGTTGCCGCCGTCGGGGCCCAGGTCGATGACCCAGTCGGCCTCGGCAATCACGTCCAGGTCATGCTCGATCACCACCACGCTGTGGCCGCCGTTAACCAAGCGGTGCAATACATGAATCAGCTTTTCGACATCGGCCATGTGCAGACCGACCGTCGGCTCGTCCAGCACATACAGCGTGTGCGGGGCTTTCTGGCCGCGGCGCGTGATGTCGTCACGCACTTTCGACAGCTCGGTCACCAGCTTGATGCGCTGCGCCTCGCCGCCCGACAGCGTCGGCGACGGCTGGCCCAGCGTCAGGTAGCCGAGACCGACGTCTTTCAGCAACTGCAATGGGTGGCTGATGGCGGTCATTGCGGCGAAGAATTCGACCGCTTCATCGACCTCCATCTTCAGCACGTCGCCGATGTTTTTGCCGCGCCAGGTGATGGCCTGCGTTTCGGGGTTGAAGCGTGCGCCGTGGCAGGTTTCGCACAGCACTTTCACATCGGGCAAAAAGCTCATGCCGATGGTGCGAACGCCTGCGCCTTCGCAGGTCGGGCAGCGGCCTTCGCCGGTGTTGAAGCTGAAGCGCCCGGCGGCGTAGCCTCGGGCCTTGGCCTCTAGCGTGTCGGCAAACAGTTTGCGGATCGTGTCCCAAAAGCCGATGTAGGTCGCCGGGCAGGAGCGCGGGGTTTTGCCGATGGGGGTTTGATCGACTTCGAGCACGCGATCGACGGCGGCATAGCCTGCGATGCGCTCGCAGCCGGTCCAAGCCGGGTGTTTGCCGGCGGCGTCGGCGTCGCGCCCGGCTTTGGTGCTGCGCTGCATGACAGCGGCTTGCACATTGGTCAGCAGCACATCACGCGCCAGTGTGGACTTGCCCGAGCCGGAGACGCCGGTCACGGCCACCAGCCGGTACAGCGGTACGCTGATGGAGATGTTTTTGAGGTTGTGCAGATCGGCTTTGACAACGCTCAGCCACGAGGTGACCGGATTGACTGCGGCGGGTGCGGCGTTGTGCGTCATGCTGGCAGCGGCAGCCTGGGCTTTCAGGGCTGCGGCTTTTTGGGCGGCTTGTCTGGCCTTGCTGAGAGGTTTGGCAAGCGGGGAGCCCTCACCCCTGCCCTCTCCCAGGGGGAGAGGGGGGAACACAGGGGATGCACTCCCTCGCCCCTTTGGGGAGAGGGCTGGGGTGAGGGGCAACTGCGTATCACGCCTGGCATGCAGCGGATGCACCAGCGGGTTCGCCAGGTAGCGCCCGGTCAGTGAATCAGGCAAGGTGGCCAGATGGGCGGCCGTGCCCTGCCCCACCAGTTGCCCGCCGCGTTTGCCAGCACCCGGGCCAATGTCGATGATGTTGTCGGCACGGCGTATCGTGTCCTCGTCATGTTCGACCACCACCAGCGTGTTGCCGCGTTCACTGAGCTTGCCGAGTGCCCTCAGCAGAATCTGGTTGTCGCGCGGGTGCAGGCCAATCGTCGGCTCGTCCAGCACATAACAGACGCCTTGCAGATTCGAGCCCAGTTGGGCCGCCAGCCGGATGCGCTGCGCCTCACCGCCCGACAGCGTCGGGGCGCCACGGTCCAGGGTCAGGTAGCCCAGGCCGACGTCTTCCAGAAATTCGAGCCGGCTTTTGATCTCGGGAATCAGGTCGCGCGCAATGCCGGCTTCGCGGCCGGACAGCGTCAACTTTTCCACCCAGGCACGAACATCCGTCACCGACAGGGCCGCGATATCGGCAATGCCGACTCCGGCAAATTTCACCGCACGCGCCTGCGCGTTCAGGCGCGTGCCCTGGCAGCCTGGGCAGGCGGCATCTAGCACGTCTTCGACCTCGGGCTCGGTAAAATTTTGCTCGCGGCCCTTGTTGTCGTCGTCACGCACCGAATCGTCAAACACCTTGCGCTGCTCTTTGCTGAGCTTGACACCGGTGCCGACACAGTCGGGGCACCAGCCGTGTTTGCTGTTGTAGCTGAACAGGCGCGGATCAAGCTCTGCATAGGAAGTGGCACACACCGGGCAGGCGCGCTGCGTGGACGAAGCCTGTAGCCTGCCGATCTGTTTGGTCGATGTGCCCGCCATCATCGCGCCGCGCAGGCCGTCCAGCGGCGCCAGCACATGCACCACGCCCTTGCCGTGTTGCAGCGCGGTCGCCAGCGCCTGGCGCAGGGCGGCTTCGTTGGCGGGCGTTACATGGATGTCGGCAATCGGCAGCTCCACCGTGTGTTCCTTGAAGCGGTCGATGCGCGGAAAATTCGTGGTCGGCAAAAACTCGCCGTCGATGCGCAAATGGGTATAGCCGCGCGGCCGCGCCCAGTCGGCCAGCTCGGTGTACACGCCCTTGCGGTTGATGACCAGCGGCGCCAGCAAGCCAATGTGCTGGCCGCGCCAGGCCTTGAGAATCTGCGCGGCAATGCTGTCGGGACTTTGCGGCATCACGGCCGCGCCGTCTTTGGTGCAGTGCTGGATACCCAGCTTGACGTAGAGCAGGCGCAAAAAATGCCAGACCTCGGTGGTGGTGCCGACCGTGGACTTGCGGCCACCACGCGACAGGCGCTGCTCAATGGCTACGGTGGGCGGAATGCCGTACACCGCATCGACCTCGGGCCGGCCCGCCGGCTGCACAATGCTGCGCGCGTAAGCATTGAGCGACTCCAGATAACGCCGCTGGCCTTCGTTGAACAGGATGTCGAAGGCGAGTGTCGATTTGCCCGAGCCCGACACGCCCGTCACCACATTGAATTTGCCGCGCGGAATATCGACCGACAGGCTTTTGAGGTTGTGCTCTTTGGCATTGACGATCTGGATGAAGCCCTCTGCTGTTTTTCCCGCTCCCTCCGGGAGAGGGTTAGGGTGAGGGCTCTTTGCGCCTGGGGCAGCCCCCACCCCCGCCCTCCCCCAAAGGGTGAGGGAGTCTGAAGTCTTTTCTTGCACCGTGTGCCCGCCCATACCAAACATGTGCTCATACTCACGCAGGGCCAGCGCGGTGTGTGATGTGGGGTGTTGGCGCACCGCTTCCGGTGTGCCCTGGGCCACCAGCCAACCACCCGCCTCACCCCCTTCTGGTCCCAGGTCAATCAGCCAGTCGGCGGAGCGGATCACGTCCAGGTTGTGCTCAATGATGATCAACGAGTGGCCCACATCCAGCAGCTTGCGCAGGGCACGCATGAGTTTGGCGATGTCGTCAAAATGCAGGCCGGTGGTGGGTTCGTCAAACAAAAAGAGCGTGCCACGGTTGATGTTTTTCAGCGCCAGCGGCTGGCGGCTGTTGCTGGCGGTTTTGGACGCCCCGGCCAGAAAACCGGCGAGTTTGAGGCGCTGCGCTTCGCCGCCCGACAGCGTGGGCACCGGCTGGCCCAGCTTGACGTACTCCAGCCCGACATCAACGATGGGTTGCAGCGCGCGAATGACTTCACGGTCCTGGGCAAACAACTGGCTGGCTTCGCTGACGGTCAGGTTCAGCACGTCGGCCACATTCATCAAGCGGGCATGCACCGCCCCGATGGCCTTGCGTTCAATCGTCACCTCCAGAATCTCGGGCCGGTAACGCTTGCCATCGCAATCGGGGCAACGCAAATAGACGTCACTGAGAAACTGCATCTCCACATGTTCAAAGCCAGAGCCGCCGCAAGTCGGACAGCGCCCGTCGCCGTTGTTAAAGCTGAACTTGGTCGCGGTGTAGCTGCGCTGCCGGGCCAACGGCGCCTGCGCAAACAACTCGCGTATCGCGTCCCACGCGCCTACATAACTGGCCGGGTTGGAGCGCGCGGTTTTACCAATCGGCGACTGATCGACAAACACCACATCGGTCAAATAGTCGGCGCCCAACAACCGGTCATGCGCGCCCGGGGTTTCCGTGGCCTTGCCAAACTGGCGCAGCAGCGCGGGCGCCAGGATGTCCTGCATCAGCGTCGATTTACCCGAGCCGCTGACACCGGTCACACAGACCAGGCGCTGCAGCGGAAATTCGACCGTCAGGTTCTTCAGGTTGTGGTCGCGCGCGCCCTCCAGAATCAGGCGCGGTGTGTTGTCGCTGACCGGTCGCTTGAAACCCATGCCAACCTGCTTGCGCGAGCCGAGGTAGGCGCCGGTCAGCGTATCGGCATGTTTGAGGTCTTCAGGCGTGCCGTCGAACACAATCTGCCCGCCCTTCTCGCCCGGACCGGGTCCCATGTCTATCATGCGATCCGCCGCCATCATCACGGCCGGGTCGTGCTCGACCACCACCAGCGTGTTGCCGGCGTCGCGCAAGCGGTGCATGGCCTGCGTGATGCGGTTCATGTCGCGCGGGTGCAGGCCGATCGAGGGTTCATCCAGGACGAACAGGGTATTGACCAGCGAAGTGCCCAGCGCTGTGGTGAGGTTGATGCGCTGCACCTCGCCGCCCGACAAGGTTCGGCTTTGCCGGTCCAGCGTCAGATAGCCGATGCCGACATCGCTGAGGTATTTGACGCGGGTGGAGATTTCCTCGTAGAGGAGCTTCAGCGCCTGCTGCTCTCCCTCACCCCTGCCCTCTCCCGCTGGGAGAGGGAGTGAACTGCCCCCTCTCCCTCCGGGAGAGGGTTGGGGTGAGGGCTGGATGCGGTCGAAAAACCTCCGCAACTTGTCAATCGGCAAGCGCATCAAATCATGAATGCACAAACCCGGCATCGCCTCAAGCTGCGCGCGCGTCCAGTCCACACCCACCGGCATGAAACGCTGGCCTGGCGGCAACACCGCATCAGCCGCGTCTTTGGAGCCCAGGCGCCAGAGCAGCGCTTCAAGTTTGAGTCGCGCGCCGCCGCAGGTTTCGCAGGGCGTGTAGCTGCGGTACTTGGACAGCAGCACCCGGATGTGCATCTTGTAGGCCTTGCTCTCCAGATAGGCAAAAAATCGCTTGATGCCGAACCAGTGCTGGTTCCATTTGCCGTTCCAGTTTGGCGAGCCGTTGATGACCCAGGCCTGTTGCTCGGGCATGAGTTTGTACCAGGGCGTGTCGCGCGGGATGCCGGCGGTTTCGGCGTGGCGCATCAAGTCATCCTGCGCTTCCTTCCACGCCGGCGTCTGCAGGGTCTTGATGGCACCGGATCGCAGGGTCAGTTTGTCGTTGGGGATCACCAGGCCGTAATCGACACCGATGACACGGCCAAAACCACGGCAGGTTTCGCAGGCGCCCATGGCCGAGTTGAAGGAAAACAGCGAGGGCGTCGGGTCGGCATAACGCAGGTCGCTGTCAGGACAATGCAGGCCGGTGGAGAAGCGCCACGTCTCCTCGACTGACTTGTCATTGCGGCCCCGGATCAAGTCCGGAGTTTCAGCGCCCGCAATCCTTGGATCCCGGATCGGGTCCGGGAGGACAGGCGAATCAGCATGGGGATCAGACGCTAACTCCGGGGCTGAGGCCATGACATACACATTAAGGCGGCCGCCGCGCTTGAGTGCAAGTTCGATGGCTTCGATCACCCGCGCCTTCTCGGTGGCTTGCACACGGAAGCGGTCGGCGACGACGTCGAGGAGTTTGTGCGGGCCGGCCGGCGTGGCCACGTCGCGTTCGGCATGCACACGCGTAAAACCACTGGCCGACAGCCATTGCGTGACTTCTTCCGCACTGGTGTTGCCGGGCAGCTCCACCGGAAAGGTCATGACTACTCTTGCATCGCTGCCGGCGGTGCGCGCCATCAGCTCCGCGTAAATCGACTCGGGTGTGTCATGGCGCACAGTCTGCGCGGTCTTTTTGTCGCACAACTGCGCAGCGCGTGCATACAGCAGCTTGAGGTGGTCGTTGAGTTCGGTCATGGTGCCCACCGTCGAACGCGAGCTGCGCACCGGATTCGTCTGGTCAATCGCAATCGCCGGCGGCACCCCTTCGACCTTGTCCACCGCCGGTTTGTCCATGCGGTCCAGGAACTGGCGTGCGTAGGCCGAAAAGGTTTCCACGTAACGCCGCTGGCCCTCGGCAAACAGGGTGTCGAACACCAGCGAAGACTTGCCGGAGCCGCTGGGGCCGGTCACAACCGTCATTTCGCCGGTGCGTATGTCCAAGTCGATATTTTTGAGGTTGTGCTGGCGCGCGCCGCGGATGCGGATGATTCCCTGGGACATGGGTGGAGGCTTTCCTGAAGAGGTCAAACATTTTAGACAGCGCAATAGCGCTTGCGACCCGTGGGGTTAAGGCAAATGGCACTTACTTATTTGATCTTTTCCAAATACACGGGCAGTGATGTGGACGGCTCTCACCCTCGCCCTGTGGGAGAGGGACGGGGTGAGGGATTGAGCGTTCCGACTGTCATGAGTTTTGAAACGCCCAATAAGCAGCGCATACCGATAAGCCTGTTATCCGGGCTTGAGACAGGATTCATTTTTGCTGTGACCGACAGACGGGGACGTGGATGAGACCTGAAGTTGTCATTGCGGGCCTGGCCCCTAATCCATGCCGCGCAGGCTCGTGCAGTGGAACATGCTGGCCCGTCCACTGGCGCCATGGTGCTGCATCAGCCTGTCAAAAATAATGTCTTCAATGTGCGCGCCACGTACCAGCGCGAGGCTGAAAAAGCTGTTGCCCACCTGAACTCCATGGGCATCACCCGAATCGGCATTTTTTACGCTGACGACAGCTTTGGCGCCGATGGCGTGGCCGGTGCGCAAAAAGGACTGGCCGCCGCCAAGCTGCAGCCTTCGGTGCTGGAAAAGTTCAGCCGCAGCAAACCTGACTTCGGACCGCTCGCACCCAAGGTGGTGGAGACCAACACGCAGGCGGTCATCATGGTGGCCTCCGGCCAGGCCGTGGTCGATGGCACCAAGGCGCTGCGTCTGGCCGGCTCTGCGGCGCAGGTGGTGACGCTGTCCAATAATGCATCGAGCGGCCTCATCAAGAGCCTGGGCGACAACGCACGCGGCGTGATCGTGACCCAGGTCTTTCCGTATGAGCGCCCATCGCTTACGGCATCGTCAAAGAAGCCCAGGAGTGGGCCAAGGCCAAGGGTGCGGGGACATCAGCCCGGCCATGCTAGGAGTCTGGGCGGCAGAAGGTGCTGGTCGAAGGACTGCGCCGGGCCGGCGTCAAACCGACGCGGGAAAAAATCCAGACCGCGCTGGAAGGCATACGCAAACTCGACATCGGCGGCCTGGAAGTGAACTACTCCACAGAGGACCACACCGAGCTGGACTTCGCCGATCTGTCCATCATCGGGTCAGACGGCAAGTTCCTGCGCTGAGCCGTCGCCTGGGGCAACACTTGGCGCTGCTGGCCGCAGCTCCGGCGCATACACGGCATCGGCGCCGTGCGTCTCGCCGCCCAGGTCAATGTCGCCGCCTGTGCTCAGGATGAACAAGGCCAAGGCCGAAAATGCAATGAATCCCAGCGCTATTTTCCATAGGGGGCATCTCCAGAAAAAAGCCCTCGACATGATGACGGGGGCCAGTATCTCGAAAGCCAGTTTTAGGCCCGCTCAAGCCAATGCCTGAGCCAACTCAGGACCATCAGTCCTTGGCGTAGATATCCACGTCCTTGGTTTCCCTGACGAACAGCATGCCAATGACAAAAGTCATACCGGCAACAATGATCGGGTACCACAGGCCGTTGTACATGTCGCCGGTCTGCGCCACGATGGCAAACGCCGTGGTGGGCATCAGACCGCCGAACCAGCCGTTACCGATGTGATAGGGCAGGCTCATCGAGGTGTAGCGGATGCGGGTCGGGAACAGTTCCACCAGCATGGCTGCAATCGGGGCATACACCATGGTCACCAGCAAGACCAGGTAGCTCAGAATGAGAATCACCATGAACTTGTCGACCTTGGCCGGGTCCGCCTTGGCCGGGTAGCCGGCAGCCCGGAGTGCATCAACCACAGCTTTCTTGAACTCCGTATCCTTGACTTTTGCTTCAGCCGGCGGCAAACCTTTGGCTGTGTAGACGGGTACAACCGTCTCGCCAATTGTGATGGTGGCAGGAACGCCAGCAGCAGCCGGTGCGTTGCTGTAACTCACCGAATTGCTGGCGAGAACCTGCTTGGCGATATCGCACGCGCTGGTGAATTTCACGGTGCCGGTTGGGTTGAACTGGAAAGAGCATTGCGCCGGGTCTACCGTCACAACCACCTTGCTTTTAAGTTGCGCAGCATGCAGTTCGGGATTAGCCGCTTTGGTCAAGGCTGTGAATACGGGAAAGTACGTCACCACCGCCAGCAACAGACCGGTCATGATAATCGGCTTGCGGCCAATCTTGTCCGAGAGTTTGCCGAAAACAATGAAAAAAGGCGTGGCGACAACCAGCGAGACAGCAACAAAAAGGTTGGCGGAAACGCCTTCCACTTTCAGCGATTGCGTCAGGAAGAACAGCGCATAGAACTGACCCGAATACCACACCACTGCCTGGCCGGCGACGATGCCGAACAGCGCCAGGATGACAATCTTCAGGTTTTTCCACTGGCCGAAGGACTCGGACAAGGGAGCCTTGGAGGTCTTGCCTTCAGCTTTCATCTTCACGAAAGCCGGTGACTCGTTCATCGACAAACGGATATACACCGAGATGGCCAGCAGGAAGATCGAACCCAGGAAAGGAACACGCCAGCCCCAGTCAGCAAAAGCAGCTTCGCCCACGATGGTACGCGTGGCCAGAATCACCATCAGCGACAGAAAAAGACCCATCGTCGCGGTGGTCTGAATCCAGGCTGTGTATTCACCGCGTTTGCCATGGGGCGCGTGCTCTGCCACATAGACCACAGCACCGCCATACTCGCCACCCAGCGCCAGGCCCTGCAGCATACGAAGGGCGATCAAAAGCACGGGCGCAGCGACACCAATCGCAGCGTAGTTGGGCAGCAAACCGACAATGAAGGTCGACAAGCCCATGATCACGATGGTGATCAGAAAGGTATATTTGCGGCCGACCATGTCGCCAAGGCGACCAAATACCAGAGCGCCGAATGGGCGAACGATGAAGCCGGCAGCAAATGCGAGCAGGGCGAAAATGAAGGCAGAGCCTTCATCCAGACCGCTGAAGAACTGCTTGGCAATGATCGCGGCGAGCGAGCCGTACAGGTAAAAGTCGTACCACTCAAATACGGTACCCAACGATGAAGCGAGGATAACTTTCTTCTGCTCCCTCGACATGGGTTGGTTATCGGCTGCTGTTGCCATGATGCTTTCTCCAATAAATAACGCCCCCGAGATGAAGGCTGCACCGATTATTTTTGGAGACACTGACCCAGCTCTGACGTGAAACCAACAGGAGCTTTCGCGAAACTTATCGACTGCTGACAAGCCAAGGGAAAACCCCTGAATGGATTTTCAGGATGCGAAGAAAGCCGTATCGTTCATGGTTTTGGGCGGGTGGTACCTGACTCTAGCTGACGTGCCGCATCCCAGTCAGGGCCATCAAACCACGCATTGCCCAGCAAGTAGGCGCGCAGCATGGGCAAGGCGTCCAGGCCCCAGAACAACTTGCCGTCAACCGCGATGGTGGGCACACCAAACACGCCCTGCCTGATGGCTTCATCGGTATGCGCCTTCAGGTCAGCCTTGACCTCCACGCTGCCGGGCGCGCGTGGCGGCGCCAGCAGCGCCGTCATCTGGTCCAGGCGTGACGCGTCAGCCGCGTCCGCACCGCCGCACCACACATGCCGCAGCAGCGTCTCGCACACATAGCGGTTCGGCGTGCCTTTTGCACCGCAGGCCACAGCCAGGCGCAGCAGGGGCAAGGGGTTGAAGGGATGCAGCGCTGGCAACTGGAGCGCGACGCCTTGCTCGCGCGCCATCCACAGCACCTGGCGGTAAGTCCATTCGCGTTTGCCGACAATCTCGGCCGGGCCGAGTTGCCCATGGTGTTTCAGCAGGCCGGCAAACAGCAGCGGCTTGTAGGTGACGCTGTAGCTGATGCCCTTGAGCGCTTCCGGCAATTTCTCGAACGCCAGGTAGGCATAGGGCGAGATGAAGTCAAGGTAGAAGGTGATGTGTTTCATGAGCAATACCCATCACGCGTGGGAAGCATCAAGCCTGCAGCGCAACAATGCGCTGTTCAATCAGGTTCCAGACCGCGCGTTTGCCGCCATCGCTGGTCTGGCTCCAACCGGCGATCTCGTCGCGTGTGCGAAAGCAGCCTTCGCACCACCCCGTGCGCGCGCTCATGCGGCATACCGAGATGCAGGGCGATGGAAGATTGAGGGCCTCAGCCCTTATCTGGTGGGCATGTGCAGCTACTAAATCAATAGCATGTTGCTGCGACACCTGTGCCTGCACCGGGTCCACTACCACGTCAGCCACCGGCGCACCCGTCAGGTCCACCAACTGCTGCGGGCTCAGCTTGAACACGCCGTGCGGATGGCCCGCCGCCGCCCAGATCTCTTCAAAACGAAACAGGCTCTGGTCGATCAGCGTGACCAGCGGCGTGGCGTGCGCCAGCGGCGAGACGCCGCCTATCGAAAATCCGGTACGCGCCTTGACGAACTCTGCGTCGGCCCGGCCGAGGCGTTTTCCGTCAGGGCAAGCCAGGGCCTCGACCTTGCGCTCGTCGACCCGCTGGTCGCCAGCGGTGATGACCAGCACAGCGGCGTCATCCGACTTGCGGCGGAAGATGATGCTCTTGGCAATCTGGCCGAGCATGATGCCCAGCGCATCGGCCGCCTGCTGCGCCGTGCGCGCCGCATCGTCGAGCATCATGGGCGAATGCGGATGGCCATGTTTTTCCAGCATCGCGGTGACCCGCTGCACGCCTTCAGGAAGCACCTTGAGCTCACTGCGGCACACGTTATAAGCCCCCACGTTCGCGCACTGCGTGTCGCTCTCTGCCCCCCGAGAGGGCCGCTGCGCCTGCGGCCCGGCGAAGCCGGTTCTGCGGCCCCTGCTTGAAGGGGAAGTTGCCTCCGCGTTTTTTGCTCAACGCCGCGCGCATCAACCGGCCCTCTTGTTGAGCAAGGCCGTCGCCGCACGCGAATTGGGCTTGCGCTCCAGGAAGTCGCTGATGAACTTGCCGGCATCGATCAGTTTGTCCAGGTCGATGCCGGTCTCTATGCCCATGCCCTGCAGCATGTAGACCACGTCTTCGGTGGCCACGTTACCGGTGGCGCCCTTGGCATACGGGCAGCCACCGAGGCCGGCCGACGAGGTGTCGTACTGCCAGATGCCCATCTGCAGGCTGGCCAGCGTGTTGCCCAGCGCCTGGCCGTAGGTGTCGTGAAAATGCCCGGAGATATCGTCGACGCCGTAATGCTGCAGCGCCGCTTCCATGGCGCGCTCGACCTTGACCGGCGTGCCCACGCCAATGGTGTCGGCCACGCCGATGTGCTGGACACCGATCTCCCTGAGCAGGCGGGCGACCATGGCGACGCGTTCCGGCGCAATCTCACCTTCGTAAGGGCAACCCACAGCGCAGGAAATCGCGCCGCGCACATAGATGTTGTTCGCACGCGCCGCTTCAGCCACCGGCCGAAACCGCTCGATGCTTTCGGAAATCGAGCAGTTGATGTTGCGCTGGCTGAAAGCCTCGCTGGCGGCTGCGAACACCACGATCTCGTCGGGCTTCGACAACACCGCCGCCTCAAAACCCTTCATGTTGGGCGTCAGCACCGAATAACGCACGCCTGGCTTGCGCGTGATGCCGGCCATGACCTCGGCGGCATCGGCCATCTGCGGCACCCATTTGGGCGAGACAAAACTGGTGACCTCGATCTCAGTGAGGCCGGCGTCCTGCAGGCGGTGCACGAGCTCGATCTTGACCGCCGCAGGCACTGGCGCCTTTTCGTTCTGCAGACCGTCGCGCGGGCCGACATCGACGATTTTGATTTTGGATGGATATTTCATAAGCTCAGTATCCTTTTTTCGGGTCAACCACACCGGCAAGGCTGCTTATCGGCGTCCCGTTTTCCACGGCCCTGATTTTCCCGGCGATCTGCGCAATGGTTTCCTCACGCAGCGTACGCGCCGAGGTGTGCGGCGTGATGTTGATTTTCGTGTGTTTCCAGAAAGCGTGCTCCGCAGGCAGCGGCTCGGCGCGAAACACGTCCAGCATGGCCCCGGCAATGTGGCCGTTGTTGATCAGCGCGATCAGGTCTTCGTCCACCAGATGCGCGCCGCGCGCCACGTTGATGACATAGGCGCCGGGCTGCAGCTTCGAGAGCGTGTCCCGGTTCATGATGTTTGTTGTCTCCGGTGTCAGCGGCAGCAGGCAGACCAGGATACGTGTGGCTGCCAGGAAATCCGCCATGCCCGCATCCCCTGAAAAACATTGAACACCTTTAACATTTTTGGGTGAACGGCTCCAGCCTTTTACCGGAAAGTCAAACTGCGCCAGCGTGCGCGCCACGCGGTCGCCCAGCACACCCAGCCCCATCACACCCACCGGAAAGTCGGCACGCAGGTGCGGCTTGCGGTAAGACCATTTGCCGCCAACGATGTCGGCCTCGTAACCATCAAACTCGCGAAAATGCCGGATCACCGCATGGCTCACATACTCGGCCATCTGCACCGACATGCCGGCATCGTCAAGCCGCACCACCAAGGCCTTGGGCGGCAGCTTGAGTTTCAGCAGGGCATCAACGCCGGCGCCGATGTTGAACAGCGCCTTGAGCTGCGGCTGCTCGTCGAGGAACTGCTGCGGCGGTGTCCAGACCACCCCAAAGTCAGCCGGTGGCGCGCCAGGCGCCCAGTCCTCAACACTTTCTGCGGGAAACTCCGCACGCAGGCCGGCGACCCAGGGCTCGGCCTTGGCGCCGGTGCAACAAAAAAGAATATTCATGGCCTCAATTGTGCCGCCACCGTGCCCCGCAAGTTGCCGGCCCTCAGCTTGCGATTTTGAGCAGCTCGGCCCCCTCGGTGACCTGGTCACCGGGCGCATACAGCAGCTCCTGCACCACGCCGTCGGCCGGCGCGGCAATCGTGTGCTCCATTTTCATAGCCTCCATCACGGCCAGTGCCTGGCCCTTGCTGACTTTGTCGCCCGCCTTCACGGCAAACGACACCACCTTGCCCGGCATGGGCGCAGTCAGGCGCCCGGCTTCGCCATGGGCTTCACCCGCATGGGCCAGCCTATCCACCACCGTGATCTGTGTCGCGCCCTGGCGGGCGAACACATGCACCGCTTCACCGAGGCGATACAGGCGGGCCGTGAGCCGCTGGCCACCAAAAGTCAGTGTGACCGCCTCCCCTTCACGCGAGAACACCAGCAGGCCCTCTTCAGCGCCCACCGCCAGACGAAGCGCGCCGTCATGCAGGTAGGTCAATTCGGCTTTCGCCGGTTCGCCATGAAACTCAAACTCGAAGCGGCGCAGGGCCACGCCGTGCGAACGCCAGCCGTCGCGCTTGCTGAAGGGGTCGGCTGTCTCCAGCGCCTTTTCTTCCAGAAGACGCCAGGCCACGGCGGCCGCAACGGCCGCCGAAAGCCCGATTTTTTCCTGGTTGAACAGTACGGCCTGCTCACGCGGAATCAGAGCCGTGTCCAGATCAGCCTCTGCAAACGAACGACTGCCCACCACATGGCGCAGGAACTGCACATTGGTGCTCAGGCCCACGATGTGCACCTGCGCCAGCGCCCCGTCCATGCGCGCCAGCGCCTGCTCGCGCGTGTCGCCATGCACGATCAGCTTGGCAATCATCGAGTCGTAAAACGGCGAGATCACATCGCCCTCGCGCACGCCGGCGTCCACGCGGACCAGGCCACGCTCGAAGGAAACGGATGGCGGCCCGCCGTACACGTGTAACCTGCCGGTGGCCGGCAAAAAATTGTTGTCCGGGTTTTCGGCGCAGATGCGTGCCTCGATGGCGTGGCCGTGGATGCGCAACTGCTCCTGCGCCAGCGGCAACTTCTCGCCCGAGGCCACGCGCAGTTGCCACTCCACCAGGTCCAGCCCGGTGATGGCTTCGGTCACCGGATGCTCGACCTGCAGGCGCGTGTTCATCTCCATGAAATAAAAGGCCCCCACGCTTGCCACTTCGTGTGCTGCGCTGCCCCCCGAGGGGGCTAATTTTCCTAGGGGCGGCCCGTCGGAAAATTGCTCTTCATGTTCTTTAGGTGGCTGCTCAACAATGAACTCGACCGTGCCCGCGCCCACATAGTGGACCGCCCGCGCTGCCGCCACCGCCGCTTCGCCCATTTGCTGGCGCATGGCCTGCGTCATGCCCGGCGCCGGGGCTTCTTCCAGCACTTTCTGGTGCCGGCGCTGCACCGAGCAGTCGCGCTCAAACAGGTAGACATAGTTGCCGTGGCTGTCACCGAACACCTGGATTTCGATGTGGCGCGGCCGCTGCGCATACTTTTCAACCAGTACCGCGTCGTCACCAAAGCTGTTGATGGCCTCACGTTTGCAGGACGCCAGCGCGGCGTCGAAGTCTTCCGACTTCTCCACTGCACGCATGCCCTTGCCGCCGCCACCGGCGCTGGCCTTGATCAGCACCGGGTAGCCGATGCGGTCGGCTTCGCGCTTGAGCAGCGCCGGGTCCTGGTCGCTGCCGTGGTAACCGGGCACCAGCGGCACGCCGGCTTTTTCCATCAGGCGTTTGGACTCTGCCTTCAGACCCATGGCCTTGATGGCCGGCGCCGGCGGGCCGATGAAGACCAGACCTGCTGCAGCGCAAGCCTGGGCGAACTCCTCGTTTTCGCTGAGAAAACCATAACCAGGGTGAATCGCCTCGGCACCCGTGGCTTTCGCTGCTGCGATGATTTTTTCCCAGCGCAGATAGCTGTCCTTGGGCGCGCTGTCGCCGATGTGGATGGCCTCGTCGCACGCACTCACATGTTTGGCGTCTGCGTCGGCGTCGGAATACACGGCGACCGTCTGGATGGCCATGCGCCTGGCCGTAGCCGCCACTCTGCAGGCGATTTCACCGCGATTGGCGATCAGTATTTTTTTAAACATGGTGGGCGTCCGCGGTGAAATCGCCTGCGCACGCTTCGCGTGCCATGCAATGTAGCTTCGCTGCTGCGCCGCTTTGCGGCTGGTCACTGCGGTTGGCGATCAGAATTTTCTTAAACATGTCAGTCGTTCTTTTTTGAAAAAGGAAATTTCAGGGTGAAGGCCGGTGCCGGCCCGCTGTCGGGTTGGCCGCTGAAAATGCGGGCCACACGCACAAACAGTTGCCGCAGAAAACGCCAGCAGGTTCGGATCAGCCAGACACTGAGCACCAGCACCAGAACCAGCACGCCGACAAACACCAGCGGATACGCAATGGCCAGCCACAGGCCCGCCGGCACCAGGCTGTCCTCCACCAACGAAGCGCCCACATTGCTGAACGGTTCGGGCGAGGTGTTGATAGCCGCGCGCGTTGTGGCCTTGGCAGTGTGGCTGGTGGCGGCCAGCGTGCCGCCCATCAGCGCGGCCACCAACGCCATCAGCCCGCTGTCGGCGCCGAAAACACCGGCCGCCAGCGCCGCGCCGGCAGGAATACGGATGACGGTGTGCACCACGTCCCACAGCGAGTCCAGCCCCGGAATCTTGTCGGCAAAAAACTCGACGAACACCATGAAACCGCTGGCGCCCAGCACCACCGGGTGTGCCAGCAGGTGCAGGCCTTGCGGCAAGGGGATCCAGCCCATGAAACCGGCCAGCCCCGTCAGCAGCACCACCAGGTAGAGCCGCACGCCACTGGCCCAGCCGAGCGCGCCGGCCAGGGCGATCAGTTGCGCGGTGTCCATGGTTTGCATCTACACCCCCTCCGTCCACACCACGTCGTCATCGACCGAATAGAGCTTGCAATCTGTCTTGGCGAAACGCTTGCAGTTGTCGAGTGCTCGTCTGAGCGGGTCTTCACCGCCATCGGCCCAGGCCCAGGCTCCGCTAGGCCCAATGGCAAATGCCCTGGGGACCAGCTTGGTGAGGTAGACCTTGTAGCCGTTGCGGCCCGACTCCTTGACGTGAGGCAATCGGGTTTCGTCCTCCAGGGGTGCAAAAGATGTCTTCGGCGGGATGGGCGTCAACCCGGCAGTCTTGTACTTCGAAAACTCCGCTTGCGGCTCGCTGGGCAGCCCTACAGCGGCCAGCAATCGGGTAACTTCTGGCTGCCAAATCGGTGCGCCAGCCCGCGAGCCAAACATAGAATGCGCATCCGAGCCAAACTTGCCAAAAGCGATCAGCTTCGCCTTGCCTCCTGCAGCGTTGTAGCGTGCAAACATCGCCTGGAATGTATCGGTGTTGAAGTAGCTGTCGTTATCACCATAAAACCATAGCGACGGCAGGCGGGTTTCTTTTCCATAGTCGGCTGCGGCCCGGGCAAGCCCTCCCTCCCAGTCGATACAACCTTCCTGTCGCAGCCCGCCAGCAAAGTTCACCAGTGCTTTCACACCCGGATAGTTTTGCGGGCCAAAGGCAAGCGTGGTCCAACCCCCGTGCGATTGACCCACTACGACAACGCGCTGGCTGTCTGCCCATGGCTGGGCTGTCACGTGGTCGAGCACCGCTTTCACGTCAGATGCCTGAACCCTTCCGTTGCTTTCGACATTGCAGCCGCCACCGATGTAGCTGCCCCCTGATTTGGAGAAGCCCTGCCGCATGGGCACCACCACCGCGTACCCGCGCTGCATGAAGTAGCGGGCAGCCAGCGCGGGCCGGTACCGCGACTGGAAACGGGGATCGCCCAGGGCTTTTCCATGATTGATCACTGCTATCGGGAAAGGGCCGGGACCGTCGGGTTTGTAGAGCGTGGTCTCCAACTCTAGCGTGAACAGCCCCGCCTTGGGCACCTGAATCACCACTTCATTGATTGACTCGTTAAGCTCTGCGGGCTGTGCCCGCAGCTGGAGTGGTGCGCCAGCCAGCAGGGCAACAAGCAGGGTCAGTGTTTTTTTATCCATGGCTGATGAGTTGGGTGTTCAGGCAGACAGCAACCAGCTCGGCTTGCGCTTCTGCAAAAACGACTGCACGCCCTCGCGTCCCTCGGGGCTGACGCGGATGTCGGCAATGCCTTCAACCGTCATCTGGATCAGCGACGGCGTGATCTCCTGCTGCGCCACGTCCTGCACCAGCATCTTGCACAGCTTCACAGCCTCCGGGCCCGCGTTGACCAGCGCTTTTGCGAGTTCCGCCACCTTGGCATCAAGTTCTGCGGCAAGCACCACCACATGCACAAAACCGATGCGCAGGGCCTCGGCCGCATCAAAACGTTCGGCTGTTAAAAAATAACGGTGCGCCGCACGCGCGCCCATGGCGCGGATCACGTAAGGGCTGATGGTCGCGGGAATCAGGCCTAACTTCACCTCGCTCAGGCAATACCCGGCCGTATCCACCGACACAGCGATGTCGCAGGCCGCCACCAGCCCGGTGCCGCCGGCATACACATCGCCCTGCACTTTCGCAATCGTCGGTTTCGGGCAGGCGTAAATCACACGCAGCATCTCGGCCAGCGCACCGGCGTCAGCGACATTTTCGTCGCGCGTGTAGTCGGCCATGCGTTTCATCCAGTTCAGGTCGGCGCCAGCGCAAAAAGCCGTGCCATTGGCGGCTAGCACGATGCAGCGCACTTCCTCGCGTTTTCCGAGCTCGATGAACACCGCCGTCAGTTCAGCGATCACCTCGTCGTTGAAGGCGTTGCGGACCTCGGGCCGGTTCAGCGTGACGGTGGAAACGCCGCCGCCGAAAGTCAATTCAAGGTGTTTCATTAGGTGGGTCCATCTCAGTAGCGTTTGGCAACTTCTTCCAGCATCACTTCTGTCGCGCCGCCACCAATCGCCAGCACGCGCGCATCGCGCCACAGCCGTTCAATAGCTGTCTCGCGAATGAACCCCATGCCGCCATGAAACTGCTGGCAGGTCTGCACCACCTCGTTGACCAGCTCGCCGGTCAAGGCCTTGAGCATGGAGACGTCCTGCACAATGTCGTGGCCCTGGGTCACGCGCCAGGCGCAGTGGTACATGAAGGCGCGTGCGGCTCGCGTCTTGGCGTCCAGCATGGCCAGGCGCTGGCGTATCACCTGCTGGTCCCACAGCGGCCCGCCAAATGCGTGGCGCTGACGCACGTAGTCGAGCGTGAGCTTGAGCGCCTGCTGGCAATGGCCCACAGCCATTGCGCCCAGGGCGATGCGCTCGGTCTGGAAGTTTTTCATCACCGAATAAAAACCTTTGCCTTCCTCGCCCAGCAGGTTACCGGCGGGAATGCGCACATTGTCGAAAATCAGCTCGGCCGTGTCCGACGACAACCAGCCGGTTTTTTTCAATGCCCGCCCGACAGTAAAGCCCGGCGTGTTCTTCTCGACAATGAACATCGAGATGTCGCGCTTGCCCGGCCCGGTTTTCGCCGCGACGAAGTACAGATCGGCGTGCACACCGTTGGTGATGAACATCTTGGTGCCGTTGAGGATCCAGCCGTCGCCATGGCGTTTGGCCGTGCTGCGTATGCCCGCCACATCCGAGCCGGCGCCCGGCTCGGTGATGCCGACTGCGGTGATCAGCTCGCCCGTTATTACCTTCTTCAAGTACTTGTCTTTCTGCGCCGCATTGCCTGCGTGATGCAGATGCGGGCTGGCCATGTCGGTATGGACCAGCACCGTGATGATGAAGCCGGCAAAGGTGGACTGCGACAGCGCCTCGGCGAACACCAGGTTGGTCATTGCGTCGGCGTCGGCACCGCCGTACTGTTCTTCGTACATCAGACCGAACAGGCCGGCCTGGCCCATGCGGCGCAGCACATCGCGCGGCACAAAGCCCTGCTCTTCCCAGGCGGCGGCGTGCGGCTCGACTTCTTTGGCGATGAAGCGCGCAATCTGGTCGCGCAAGGATTCATGTTCGGGGGTGAGGTAGATGTTTTCCATATTTGATTTTTTTGCTCAATGCCGCCAGCCGCGCAAGCCGCGAAGGTCTTCGAAAGCAGCGAAGTCACGATCACGATGCAGCAGCGCGTAGTCCCGCTCGATGCAAAACGTCGCCACCAGCACGTCGATGGAGCTGCGCACCGTGATGCCCTGGCCGCGCAGGCTACGGTAATGTTGCGCCGCAGCCAGCACCGTTTCATTGCCGCCGACGGACTCGACGCTGAGTGTTTGCATCAGCAGACGCGCCTGCCTGTAATCGCGCTCGTGCCTGAATCCGCGCAGCACTTCGAACAGCACCAGATCGGGCACGACCAACCTCACCTCGCCGTGATCCAGCAGCTGCTCCAGCAGTTGCGCAGCCGGCTGGTCCGCGCCATTGAAGAAGTCGATCCAGACACTCGAATCAACGACGAGCACGGGACTTCCTCGGCGCAGGCTCGCTCGCGACGAGCGCACCGGAGCCCTCGGCTGGCTGGGTCCAGTCAATGCTTTCGTCGCCCTCCCATTTGAGCTTGCCGCGCCACTTCAAAATCTCGCGGTAAGCGGCTTGCCGGGCGAGAAGTTTCAAACCAGCCTCGACGGCGGCCTTCTTGGTCTTGTACGGCCCGGCCTTCATCGCCTCAGCGATGAGTTGTTCGTCTATGACGATGTTGGTTCGCATGATGTGTATAAGTACATTAAATGACACACATTCTACATGCCACTACATCCTGAACACGCCGAACTTCGGCTCGGGAATCGGTGCGTTCAGGCTGGCGCGCAGGCCCAGCGCCAGCACGCGGCGTGTGTCCGCCGGGTCGATCACGCCGTCGTCCCACAAACGAGCGCTCGAGTAATAAGGATGCGACTGGCGTTCAAACTGGTCCAGCATCGGCTGCTTGAAGGCTTTTTCTTCCTCGGCGCTCCACTGGCCGCCCTTGGCTTCGATGGCGTCGCGCCGCACACTGGCCAGCACCGACGAGGCCTGCTCGCCACCCATTACACAAATACGCGCGTTCGGCCACATCCACAAAAAACGCGGGCTGTAGGCGCGGCCGCACATGCCGTAATTGCCGGCACCGAAACTGCCGCCGATGATGATGGTGAACTTGGGCACCTGGGCCGTGGCCACCGCCATCACCATCTTGGCGCCGTGGCGCGCAATGCCCTCGGCTTCGTACTTGCGGCCGACCATGAAGCCGGTGATGTTCTGTAAAAACACCAACGGGATTTTGCGCTGGCAACACAGCTCGATGAAGTGCGCGCCCTTCTGCGCCGACTCGCTGAACAAGATCCCGTTGTTGGCGATGATGCCGACCGGCATGCCTTCAATATGCGCAAAGCCGGTGACCAAGGTGGCGCCAAAGCGCGCCTTGAATTCGTCAAACTCGCTGCCATCGACGATGCGGGCAATGATCTCGCGCACATCGTATGGCTTGCGCGTGTCGGTGGGCACCACGCCATAGACCTCGTCTGCTGCATATTCAGGAGCACGCGGCGCCCGGTTGACAAGGGCTAGAGGCATATTTTTATTGAAATTTTCGTTCAGGTTGACCACTGCGGCCCGCGCCAGCGCCAGCGCGTGGGCATCGTTCTGCGCCAGGTAGTCGGCCACGCCCGACAGGCGGGTGTGCACGTCGCCGCCGCCCAGGTCTTCGGCCGTCACAATCTCGCCAGTGGCAGCCTTCACCAGCGGCGGGCCGCCGAGAAAAATCGTGCCCTGATTCTTGACGATGATGGTTTCGTCGCTCATGGCCGGCACATAGGCGCCGCCCGCCGTGCAACTGCCCATGACGACAGCGATCTGCGCAATGCCCAGCGCGCTCATGTTGGCCTGGTTGTAGAAAATGCGGCCGAAATGGTCGCGGTCAGGAAACACGTCGTCCTGGTTCGGCAAATTGGCGCCGCCCGAATCGACCAGGTAAATACAGGGCAGACGGTTTTGCTGCGCCACTTCCTGTGCGCGCAAATGTTTTTTCACCGTCATCGGGTAGTAGGTACCACCCTTGACCGTGGCGTCGTTGCACACAATCACGCAGTCCACGCCGCTGACACGGCCAATGCCGGTGATCACGCCGGCACACGGTGCGCTGTCGCTGCCATCCCGGTCCGGGTACATGGCCAGCGCCGCCAGCGGGGCCAGTTCCAGGAAGGGTGTGCCGGGGTCCAGCAGCATCTGCACCCGCTCACGCGGCGGCAGCTTGCCACGCGCCACGTGTTTGGCCCGGGCGGCTTCGCCGCCGCCGGCAGCGGCCTTGGCTACCTGCACCTGCAGGTCGGCCACCAGTACGCGCATGGCGGCGGCATTGGCCTGAAAATCCGCAGAGCGGGCGTTGAGTTTTGTCTCCAGAACTGGCATGTTGTCCTCATCGCGGCACGCGCGGCCGCACATCAGCCACACCTTAACGCCAAACCGCCCGGCACGGACCCGGGAAGCTCCCAAGTGAGCGCCGCAGAGGTTGCAAATCGTGCCAAGTTAACGCAAACTTCGCCCATGCCTGCCCGCCGCCTGCCCGCCCCACCCGCGCCGCCGGTTGCGGCCACCCCCATGGTTTTTGCACGGGTGATCACAGTGGCCTACGAAAGAAATGGCCAGAGCCCGTCCCGTGCACTGAAGCAGGCACAGATCACGCCAAGCAGGTTACAGCAGCCGGACGCGCACATCACCGCCCGGCAGATGGAAGTGCTCTCAGGTGCCGCCATGCAGGAGCTGGACGACGAAGCGCTGGGGGCCTTCTCCCGCAAACTGCCCTGGGGCAGCTACGGCATGCTGGCCCGGGCCTCGCTCAGCGCGCCCGACCTGGGCGTGGCGCTCAAACGCTGGTGCCGCCACCACGGCCTGCTGGCCGACGACATCCGCCTCAGGCTGGTGACCACCGGCCATGACGACAACAAAGTCGCCGCCATCACCATCGAGGAGTGCACCGATCTGGGCCGCCACGGCGAGGCCGCGCGCGCCTTCTGCCTGGTGCATGTGCTGCGCAACATCCACGGCCTGGCCTGCTGGTACATAGCCTCGCGCATACCGCTACAGGGCGCGCGCTTCCCGTTTGCTGCGCCCCCGCATGCCGATGCTTATGGCCTGATGTTTCCCGGCCCGCTGCAGTTCGACGCGGCACAGGCCGAGATTCGTTTTGATGCACGCTACCTGGCCCTGCCCTTGCGCCGCGATGAAAAAGCCCTGACCCAAATGCTGCAGCGCGCCCTGCCACTGACCGTGCTGCAATACCGGCGCGACCGCCTGCTGGTGCAGCAGGTAAGACAAGTGCTGGCCGCGCATCCCGACCAGGCGCATAACGCCAGCGGCGTGGCCGCGCTGCTCAACATCTCGACTCGCACCCTGCACCGGCAATTGAAAGAAGAAAGCGCGTCGCTGCAGGCGCTGAAAGACGAGGTACGTTTCGAGCGCGCAAAGGATTTGCTGAACCGCAGCGACAAGCCGGTCAAACAGGTGGCCGCAGCCGCAGGCTTTCGGAATGAAAAGAGTTTTATCCGCGCGTTCCGCCAATGGTCAGGCGTTCCGCCGACGGAGTTTCGCGCTATTGATCCGGCACGAGTTATTCATGAAGCGACGTAAGCGACTTTAGGGTCACCGAAGTATTTTTTCACCCGCTCCGATGTTTGCTCAAGCATCGTCATGTGTTCAGTGGCAGCAGCCCTGAGTTTTGCTTTTGTTCGTACGGGCACTTTGGACGTGATCGCATGCTTGAGGTCTGCGTTTAACCTCTCTTCAGGATTGAGCTCAGGGCTATAGCTTGGCAAATAGAACAACTCAATCTTCTGGGCGTTTTCCAGCGCCCAGGCTTTGACGGGCTTGCTGTGATGAACCCTCAAGTTGTCCAGTATCAGGAACACTTTGCGCTGTGTATCTTTGATCAACGCCCCAAGAAACTCAATCAGCTTGTCCGAGTTAAACGACTCATCAATGATCATCCAGCGCGTCTTGCCTTGATTGGTCACAGTCGCAATCATCGACAGCTTGTGGCGCGTGCCGCCGACAGCAAACGTCACGGGTGTTTTGCCCACTGGCGCGTAGCTCCTGCCCCTGACGTCGGTGTTGACTAGCGCGGTCTCATCGCCCCAGTGAATTTCAGCACCTTCTGCCTTGGCTTTGGCTTCAATGGCGGGGGACTGCTCATCGAGCCACGCCTGGACGGCCTCAGGGCGCTGCTGATAGGCCTTTTTGATCGGCTTTTGCGGTGTAAATCCCCAACACGCCAGGTAGTTACCTACCGCCCGAATAGACAGCTTGATGCCTAGGCTCAGCTCGATGTGCTGGCGCACTGCGGGTCTGCTCCACAAGGCAAAATTCATCTTCAATTGCTCGGGGCGTTTGTCGCAAATCGTTTGGGCAATGTTCTGCTCTTGTTCAGGGCTCAGGCTGCGTCCGCTGCCCGGCTTCTTGCCGCGTATACCGGGCTTTAGCGTAGCACTCGCGCCTGCACCGTGCAGGCGTAACGCGGTGTTGACGGCCGTCCAGCTCAACCCCGTAAGTTCCACGATCTGCATCACACCAACACCCTTGCGGTGCATGCGTATGACTTGCTTGCGGCGCTCATGCAGTACTTCTCGCGACTGCTTGCGGGCATCTTCTTTTTGCATGAGCTGTTGACTTCGAAAATCATCAAAAGTTCATTTATAAATCGTGCCAAGTCTATAGTATCCGTCGAGATGGGCTCTGCTGCAGCGGCCCGGGCTTGCAGAGACAACGCATGACGGCGCGCTGCAAGTCCACTAGACTCCTCGAACCAAAAAACAAAGGAGACAACCCATGCGCCACCTCTCGATCAAACCCCTGCTCTCCGCCGCCCTCGGCCTCGCCATGTTGTTCGGCGCTGCTACCGGCGCACTGGCCCAGACCAAACCCAAAGTGACGGACGCCGGCGACAAGCCCGCCTCTTCCATCTACATCGGCAACAGCTTCTTTTATTACAACAACAGCCTGCACAACCATGTGGGCCAGTTGATCGCCGCCGGCCAGCCCGGCTTTCGGCACCGCGCCAGCTCGGCCACCATCAGCGGCTCGGGCATGAACTGGCACGACGTGGACAGCTACTTCCGCCCCAACGCCGTCGGCTCCTATTCCTTCGGCGCCAACAACACCGTCAGCTTCAACAAGCTGGACCGCTTGTTCGACCTGGCGATCATGATGGACTGCAGCCAGTGCCCGCTGCACCCGCAGCTCAAGCCGCTGTTCCATGAGTTCGCTAAGAAGCATTCAGACACGGTGCGCAAACACGGCGCCAAGCCGGTGTTGTTCATGTCTTGGGCGTACAAGGACGTGCCGTCCATGACGGCCGAACTCGCCGAGGCCTATACCCAGGCCGGCAACGACAACAACGCACTCGTCATTCCCGCAGGCCTGGCCTTCGGCAAGTCGATTGCGAAGATGCCGCAGCTTGATTTGTACGTGCCCGACCTGCGCCACCCCAGCGTGGCCGGCAGCTATTTGGCCGCGTGTGTGACCTATGCGACGCTGTTCAAGGCATCACCAATAGACCTGAAGTACACAGCCGGCCTGGACCCGGCGATTGCGAAACATCTGCAGACCGTGGCTTGGGAGACGGTGCAGGAGTATTTCAAGCCCTGAGTTGAGATTACTTGAAGCAATGTGAAATCCTCATTACGCAGGAACTGCTAATGAGCGCGAGCCTAAATCGCCAATAAAATTTCACCCTCGGAATACGGTCGATCTTCCTTGTAAATCACTACATAACCTGGAAGGGCCGTTACCTGCCATTCGGACCCTAGAGCGGTTTTAACGAGTCTCAATACCCGTTCCGCCGTTAGCCCCTTCTTGGCGGGAATAGTGATCCGTGTCTCGACCAGATCATCATGAGGTCGTTTGCCGCCACCGCCAGCAGTCTGCGCACGAATCAGATAGGGGACGGCCTTCTTTAGTTTGACCAAAACATCATTCACGGACTGCGCTTTACCATTCGCGCCAACATCGACCGAAAGCTGGAGTTGTATAGGAAACTTCTTGTCGAAATGATGCTCTTTGAGCTTAGTAGTATCTCTTTCCCTGCCTGGATCATTCGCGCCAAATCCACTGTTATTCCATGAATTTGTACTCGTGAGCCCAAAATGGGCAATCAGCAACTCTTCCAGATCCATGGCAGTGAATACGTAAATTCGCACTGCTTTGAATGTGACCCGACTGCTATTGAGGCTGATGCGACCTTGTATTTTTTTGCTGTGACGCCGCAGCCTAGTCTGTAGTCCTGCGTCCGCATCCGTTTTTCCGATGTAGACAAGCTCTCCATCCAGGAACAATTGATATATGCCTTGCTGGTTTTCAACCGTTGAAACGTGTTTCTCGGTGAGCGTGGCACTGGGCATCTCATCCAAGAGTGCTACCAATGCCTGAATCAAGGCCGTCGGAAGATCGAATTCGAGTTCTTCAAAATAGGTCCGCAAGCTCATCCCCAGAGGAGTTACAACTGACGGATCATGCCAAACTTTTATGCGGCCTCAAACTCGGGGCTTGGCGAGAATCTGTCGAGGCGACCTACAGTGCCACATTCAATGCCCTATGCCCCGTGACTTTTAACATCTTGGCCCCGGCGGTTCGCAATTTTTATGCGGCCAGCTTTTCGCGCCCCACTGTTACCAAATTGGATGCCATCCATCGGCCCACAGCCTCGGAAAGTTGGGAAGGCACCGCATTTCCAAGCTGCCTCATGCTTTCACTCCATGACCGAGGAAATTCGTACGTATCGGGAAGACCTTGCAACCGTGCTGACTCTCGAATCGAAAAATATCGAACAGATCCATTGTCGAGGACCATCATGTTTTCCCCGCCGGGTACTCCATGGTCGCCTGCTTTCAACGCCTTGGCAGGTTGATCCAACGGGCTACCCGTATGTCCAGGGTAAATGCGAGCGCCTGGTTGAAAAATGTGATTTGATTTCCCGTCTGGTTCCCCCAACCCCAGCAACGCATCACGCACCGTTACCCAAGGCTTTTCCGTCGGCTCAAACAAATTTTCTTGCAAGCGCGAGACCACCGCACGATCAGATGAAGGCATGAACTTTTCGGATGGAGAAGTAATACCGTGCCGTTTCCAATACTCACCCGTCACCCATTGGTCCCATAACAGACGCTGTCGAGAGTGTGTTGGTGCAGGGGAGGTAAGACGTGCCCCAAGATCTCTGCGAAGTCCCGCGACAATAACTCGATGCCGTTTTTGTGGCGCGCCATAGTCCGCCGCATTAACCAAAACGACCATCACGTCATACAACGCTGGCGCCCGTCGTGCTTCTAGTCGTGCCATATGACTTTCATGTGTTTCATTGGCCCTGCGCGTTAAAGTCGGATGTCGCAAATGTGCAGTGATCCAACGCAAATAATGCGCAAAGGTCGGACGAGCAATTCCCCTGACGTTTTCAAATAAAAAGGTTCGAGGAGAAGTTTCTCGCACCGCTCGAATTGCTTCAGGCCACATGTCACGAGAGTCGTCCTCGCCACGATGCTTGCCTCCAATTGAGAAAGGTTGGCACGGAGGACCACCAGCGACCAAGTCCAGCTCGCCTGCGTAGGGAGCCCATTGAACTTGGCGAACATCTCCTTGTCGTAAGGGCCAGTCTTTTATGTGCCGCAAACCACGACGCTGGTTATGGACGACGGTAAATACCGCCTCCTCATTCCACTCGACCATGAGATCGTGCTTGAATCCCGCACGTGAAAGGCCCAACGCCAATCCACCACAACCACTAAAAAGTTCGATGCTCCGCATCTGGTCTCCCATCCCTTAAGAATTTCTATGCCTCGCAGCTAAACTATTGGCTCGCAAGTGCCTTAGCCTTGTGCGGCTTGTCTGTATCCGCTGATTTGGGGAAAAGGCTTGGTTGCATTCCGCCCACCCGCTGCTCTGCGAAACTACGCATGAAATCTCTAAGCACTTCAGACGCACTACGATTTTCAACATCGCACGCCCCTTGGAAAGAATCACGAAGTTCTTTTTCGACCCGAATTCGAATGCCAACGTCCTTGGATGTCATGCAGCGACTCTACCAGTTGGATACACATTTGTGTATCCACTATTTACTGTCTATTTATACAGTAAAAATCAAAACCGCACAAGGATTAAATGGAAATGGAAGTGTGTTTTTGTTCAAATATTTGCTGAACTTCGCAACTGCATTTCGAGGGCGCTCGGTTAGCTCAATAGCAGTTCACGCGGCATAAAAAAGGCTTCCACCCGGGAAGCCTTTTTCTTTGAGCAGCAGAAGTTACCTTCAGCCAGCCACATCCTCAGTCACTTTTTCAGTAACGCCAATGCGGTCCAGCGCCTCCGCCAGGTTGGCGACCGTCTTGTCGACGTTGTGCCATTTCTCCAGGCCGAACAGGCCGATGCGGAAGCTCATGAAATCCGCACCTTCGTCGCACTGCAGCGGCACGCCGGCGGCGGTTTGCAAACCCTCGGCGAGGAACTTCTTGCTGGACTGGATCTCGGGGTCGGTGGTGTAGCTGACCACGACGCCCGGGGCCTTGAAGCCTTCGGCGGCAACGCTGGGCAGGCCGCGCGATTCAAACAGTTGGCGGACCTTGCCGCCCAGGGCGATTTGTTCATCGCGGACTTTGGCAAAGCCGTAGGCCTGGGTTTCCTTCATGGCGGCGCGCAGGCGCGTGAGGGCATCGGTGGGCAGGGTGGCGTGGTAGGCGTGGCCGCCTTTTTCGTAGGTCTCCATGATCTGCATCCACTTTTTCAGGTCGCAGGCAAAGCTGGAGCTGGTGGTGCCGTCGATGGCGGCGCGGGCGCGCTCGCTGAGCATGACCATGGCGCAGCAGGGTGAGCTGCTCCAGCCTTTTTGCGGGGCCGAGATCAGGATGTCGACACCGGTGGCTTTCATGTCGACCCACATGGCGCCGGAGGCGATGCAGTCGAGCACGAACAAGCCGCCCACGGCGTGCACGGCTTCAGCCACGGCTTTGAGGTAATCGTTGGGCAGGATCATGCCGGCGGCGGTTTCCACGTGCGGGGCAAACACAACAGCGGGTTTTTCTTTGGCAATCACGGCCTGCACTTCGGCAATCGGCGCCGGCACCCACGGGGCTTGCGCGCCCTTGGCGGTCTGGCGCGCCTTCAGCACGGTGGACGAGGCAGGGATGTTGCCCGTGTCGAAGATCTGCGTCCAGCGGTAGCTGAACCAGCCGTTGCGGATGACCATCACGTGTGTGCCATGGGCAAACTGGCGGGCCACGGCTTCCATGCCGTAGGTGCCGCTGCCGGGCACCAGCACGGCGGAAGGGGCGTTGTAGACCTCTTTCAGGATGCTGGAGATGTCCGTCATCACGCCCTGGAAACTTTTGGACATGTGGTTGAGCGCGCGGTCGGTGTAGACCACCGAGAATTCAAGCAAACCGTCAGGGTCCACGTTGGGCAGCAATCCAGGCATAGGGTTCTCTCTCGGGGAGGTTGGAAAAGTCGGAAAGGCAGCTTAGCACGGGGGGCCTGCCAGTGCAGGCGCTGCGTTTTGCGGGCGGCTACAGGGGTGCCAGCATGGATCCCAGATCGAGTCCGGGATGACAAATCGGGGCGTCTGACGCTATGAATTCAATAGCTATCTGCCAATGACAGGCATGGGCTGGAGTCCTATTTGACGTATAAACTAGCCGGTGTTTTACCGGAGATGACCGGCCAGCTCGTCCATGTCGGTAAAGACCCATGCGGCACCGGCCTGGCGCAAGGCCGTCGGCGCATCATGCCCGGTCTCTGGCGGGCTGTAGCCAAACACAGTCGCCCCAGCCGCCAGGCCAGACATGACGCCCGGCACCGTGTCTTCGACCACCGCGCAGCACCTAGTCTTACTGTGTCATAAAATATGCTATTATTTCAATAGCATCAATTCTGACCGGAGGCTTTATGGACGCAGCCAAGGAGTTCAATCGTTACATCTCTCATTTGTCCGAGGGACTCGGGCATGCTGACCGCCACGCGG
>NZ_JAUYEY010000084.1 GCF_030689685.1 Polaromonas sp.
CCCGCTGTCATTTTCGACGATTGACGCGTAAGATCCCCCCCCCCCCCCCCCCCCAACAAACACCGAAAGGAAACTTCCCATGCGCAAACTCTCTTACCTCGCCGCCGCAGGCGTCACCGTGACCTTGCTCACCGCCTGTGCCACGCCCTCCGGCCCCGGTTTCATGAGTTTCTTTGTCACCAGCGCGGGCAGCGGCAAGGGCGCCGACCTGGGCGGCCTTGCCGGCGCCGATGCGCACTGCCAGCGCCTGGCCGCAGCGGCCGGCTCCAGCGGCAAAAACTGGCGCGCCTACCTGAGCACGCCGCCCACCTTCGCCTCCGCCACAGCACCTGCTGTGGCCGCCACCCATGCGCGCGACCGGGTAGGCGCCGGCCCGTGGTTCAATGTCAAGGGCGCGATGATTGCGCGCAGCGTCACTCACCTGCACGACGGCAACTTCATCAGCAAGGAAACCGCACTCGACGAGCGCGGCAACGTGATCAAGGGCCGGGGCGATACGCCCAATGAGCACGACATCCTGACCGGCTCGCGTGCGGACGGCACCGCTTTTGCGCCACAGACAGACACCACCTGCAAAGCCTGGACCAGCTCAACCGACGGCTCGGCCATCGTCGGCCATCACGACCTGATCGGCCCCAACACCGACAACTGGGCCAAGTCATGGAACTTCTCGCACCAGTCTGCCGGCTGCAGCCAGGAGGCGCTGGTCCGCACCGGCGGCGCAGGCAAGTTCTACTGCTTCGCAGCGAACTGATCTGATAGATCGATAGCTACAGCGCCCCGGCATCCTGCCGGTGGCGCCGTGGCTTCTTGCCCCGCTCCGGGCTGGTTCGCCCGACCTGGGGTCGGCCCCTATTTTTTGGCGAAATCGGCATCCAGCCCTTATGCAGCTTGTGTAAGCAGCTATTATTTTGCTAGCGCAGGCCATCAGGTGCACGCACACCGCGCAGCCTTTGGCGCCACCCCCTTCTTTCTTATTCCGGACCCCGACTGTGAAGAAGTCCGACATCCGGGCAAGGCGGGTCGTCCCCTTCGCGCAGATGCTGGCGCGCGGGCAAAAAGAAGGCTTGATGCAGCGCCCGCCGGCCCCACCTTATAAATAGAAGTAATACCGACACCCTGAAGGAGCACCATGACCGACACCGCCCTCGCCACCCTCCCGCCGCGCAAGCTGCCAATGCGCGCCCTGCTGATGCTGGTGATGTGCATGGCCTTTCAGATCGCCGCCTGGGTGCTGATCATCGCCGCTGTACTGCAGCTTTGCTTTGCCGCCTTCAGCGATGCGCCCAACCCGCGTTTGCAGAGCCTGGGCCGCAGCGTAGGCCGCTACCTGGGTCAAATCGCCGCCTTCGTGTCTTTTTCCACCGAGACCCTGCCCTTCCCCTTTACCGACTGGCCACCTGCAGATTTGTAAACTGGCGACCTGGCCCAGAGACTGATTTATGAATCAAATCGACTCCAAGCCCTTTATCCACGTGCGCAAGCAGCTATACATTTAATAGCAAAATGTCGTCATTGCGGGCCTGACCCGCAACCCACGGTCGCGTGTATAAGGCCGCTGTGCATGTAACTTGGATGCAGAATCGCCGTAGGGTCAGAGGGCATTTCCTCTGTTATTTGTAAAAGGAATTAATCATGTCCACCAACACAGTCAAACTTCACCGGGTTCTGCGGGCCACCCCCGAGCGGGTTTACCGCGCCTTTCTGGATGCAAACGCCATGTCCAAGTGGCTGCCGCCGAACGGCTACACCGGCAAAGTCCACCAGATGGACGCAAAAGTAGGCGGGATCTGGCGCATGTCCTTCTTCAACTTCACCACCGGCGGCGAGATGTCATTCGGCGGCAAATACCTGGAGCTGGTGCCCAATGAGCGCATCAGCTACACCAGCGCCTTCGACGACAAGAACCTGCCAGGAGAAATGACGACCACCATCACGCTCAAGGCGGTATCGGCCGGGGTTGAAATTCAAGCCGTGCAGGAAGGCATTCCTGCCGTGATTCCGACGGACCAGTGTTATGTGGGCTGGCAGCAGTCGCTGGTGCTGCTGGGCAAGCTGGTCGAAGCAGAGATCAACGAGTAAGGCTGTCCCAGACAGCCCACCCGGTCCCGTAACCGCCTGACCACCGGCCTTCAACGGCCTGCAGACCGGCCTTGAAGCGGTTGCCTGCCGGCCGCTTCCGGGGCAAGATGAGGTCTCCATGTTTTTCCTGTGGCCCCACTACCTCTGGCTGATGCTGGCGCTGCCCCTGCTGCCGGTGCTCTACCTCTGGCTGCTGCGGCGCCGGGGCAAGCTGGCCGTGCGCTACAGCAGCCTTGGTATTGTTCGCGCCGCATCCGCCGGGCGCCAGTGGCGCCAGCATGTGCCAGCCGCCCTGCTTTTGTTGGCTTGCGCCGGATTGTTGCTGGCCACGGCGCGTCCCATGGCGCGGGTGCCGCTGCCCTGGGCACGCTCCACCATCATTCTGGCCATGGACGTATCGCTGAGCATGCGCGTCAGCGACGTCAAGCCGACCCGCATGGTGGCCGCGCAGGATGCCGCGAAGCTGTTTCTGCAAGACCTGCCCAGGAGCATCGAGGTGGGGCTGGTCACCTTTGCAGGCAGCAGCCAGCTAGCACATGCCGCCACGCTGGGCCGCCCCGCACTGGTAGCAGCGATCGACGGATTCCAGATGCAAAGAGGCACGGCCATCGGCAGCGGCATCGTGATGCAGCCTGATCGAACTGTTCCCGGACCAGGGCATCAATCTGGAGGAAATGACCTTCGGCGGCAAACCGCGCGGACGCAGCCTGGACGACAAGGACAAGCCAGCACCCACGCAGATCACGCCAGTGGCGCCGGGTTCGTACAACGCCGCAGCGATCATCCTGCTTAGCGATGGCCGCCGCACGACGGGTGTGGATACTCTGGAAGCGGCAAAAATGGCCGCCGACCGCGGCGTGCGCATCCACGTCGTCGGCCTGGGCAGTGTGGGCGACTCCGGCGCGATGCCAGAAGGCATGCCCATCTACCTGCAACTGGACGAACCCACCTTGCGTGAGGTCGCCCGCATGACCGGCGGCGAGTACCACCATGCGGGCACGGCGGAAGCGCTGCGCGGCGTTTACGAAAACCTGGGGTCGCGGGTGCAGGTGCAGACGCGCGAGACGGAGGTTTCGGCCTTGCTGGCTTTGTTGTCGGCGACATTGGCGCTGGCGGCGGGGGTTTTGTCGCTGGTCTGGTTTCGGCGAATTGTGTGAGCGGACTTGCCTTTGCCCAGGCAGCCCACCCACGACCCAAACATTGGCAGCGGCGAGCAGTTGCTGGTGCTGGTCAGTTGGTGGAGACGAAAATCAGCAAATGACTGGGGGGAAGTCCTGCAGGCCATTGACAAACTACACGGCAAATCATGAACATCAAACACTACACCTACCGGGTCACCTGGTCTCCGGAAGACAACGAGCATCTGGGCTTGTGCGCCGAGTTTCCTTCCTTAAGCTGGTTGGCAAAAACGCCTGAGGCCGCACTCAAAGGCATTGGCAAGGTCGTGGCCGAAGTGGTAGCCGACATGCAGGCCAGCGGCGAGCCCGTTCCCGAGGCAATGGCCGAAAAACACTACAGCGGCGAGTTCAGGGTCAGCATTCCGCCACAGCTTCACCGTAACCTGGCAATGACGGCGGCAGAGCAAGGGGTGAGTTTGAATCGGCTGGCGAGTGCGAAGTTGGCGGCTTAGGACATCAGCTCAACCAACGGATTCACGGCCAACGAATTTTGAATTAACTGGAATCTGACCCCGACTACCTTACATCGTGTGAGCGATTGGCCGCAGCTATCACTTCAATAGCACGACAATATATCTGTCATGCCAGCATCGTCTCGGGAAGCGTACCAACGCCTTCAACCGTCAGATCTGCAACCGTTTTAGGCACCCCGTTGTCTTTGTAGCGAAAGTCAGCAGCGTTTTCGGTCACCAAAATGGCAGGGGGCTGAAAGTCTAGGCAGCTAGCGGCGATGATCGCGTCGGGCAACAGAAGCTTGCCGCCCTTGGGGCCTGCTGCCTGTCCGCCCAACGCCGCTGACAGCTTGAGCCGGTCGGCGCGCAGTTTTGCGGCGCGGTCGAGCACTTGTTCAGTGACCGGCACGATGACAACGCCCGGTGCTGCAAACCGTGCTGTGAACTCGGCTTCAAATTGCAGTGCAACAACGGGATCCAGCAATCTACGAGCAGCAACCAGGCACTCAGCCACACAAATTCCACTGGTCGCCAAGGTTGCCCCCGGGTATGTCAGACGCAACGCGGCAAGCTGGGCAGTCACCACGGTGCGCATAGCCGGGTCGCCCAGAATCATGTGACTCCAGACATTGGTGTCCAACAGCAATACATGGCTCATCATTTGCCGGCACCGTCGGCTGCATCCCGGATGTGCCAGCCCTCACGCTCTTTGCGCAAAAAGGCGCTGAGTTCAGCTGAATCTGCACCGGCAAGCACCGGGCGATCTGCGCGCAGCAATTGCTCCCAGCCGACGCCGGATTCAAGCAAATCACCGCCTGTAGAGATAGATTCCACCAGCGCATCGATCTGCCCCATCACACCGGCCAGTTCACGGCGAATACTGCTGCGCAAACGGCCCAAGGTGCGAGGGTCAAGCTCCAGGTCTTGCTGGCTGCCGAGAATTTTTTGCACAGCCTGCGCCGCGCTATGACTTAGCGCCACAAGCTGACGGTGCGAGGCGCGGTTCGGTGAGAAATCAGGCCAAGATACATCCAATATTTTCTTTGAGACATGCCGGGGACCGAAAAGCCCTCGCGCCTGAAATTCTTTGATTCGCGAATTCGCGTAACCACTATTGAGAAAGGCCTCGACAAAGCGAGCCTCAATCTCAGTCTGCGTGAAGCAAACATACATGGTGTAGTCCACCATAAATCGCGGCGAAAATGAAGATACATCCAAAACACAAGCACACGCATCGCTGGCTGAAGCGGTATACATCACCGCCCATTTCGCATCAACAGGTTGCCCCGTCAGTTTCCGTTGCCAGTCGAGCCAGTCCGTCATGCTCGATTTCTGTTTTTTGGCGCTGTCGCTGCGCCGCTCCTCCCACAGCCGTTCACATTGACCAAACCAGCGCGCAGCCTCCAGGTCGCCGCGCGCTGTCAGTTCTGCCGCTTGTAAAAGGCGCCAGTGCAGGCGCCCGGGCAAGGGCTGGCCCGATGCGTCAACGTCATCTTCTTTCACCAGCGGCAAGGCCACCAGCGGCGGGTTGACCAACGCAAAGGGCAAAACGTTACGCGCCAAAGCCGTGCGGAACAGATATTTGCCTTGCATCCCACCTGAGATAGAAATACCGTCCCAAGGCTTTTTAGCCCCCTCAACAGCCAAAGGGTGGGTGCGCAAGTTCACCACACGGTCAGCCAGGTCCGTCACGCCATCGAGCGACGCGCCCTGAGGCTGCACAAAGTAAAAAGCGCGCGGCACGATGGTTGCACCCTGCCTGAAGCGCGGTGCATAGGCGTTGCCGCCGCTGCCACCCTGCAGCTTCTTTTCAACCAATGCTGAACGTTTCTTTTTGCTTTGCGCATTGCCCAGCTCTTGAAAGTACCAGCGCGTGTTGTCCTCCTTGATGAAAGTCTGCGCGTCGCTCCAGTGCATGTGGGGCCGGGGCAGCTTGCCGTGCAGCACGCGCCCCACCAGGCCGTTGCGCGGCAGGGCGCGCTGGCGCTGGCTTTCTACGCCCTCGGCATGCGAGGCGGTCGCCATCAACACGCAGGCGGGCACGTTGAACAGCGGGGAAACACCTTTCAAGTCCCACACCTCGGTGAGTTTGAAGCCACGCGCCTCGCCGCTACGGGCGTTCTGATGCTGGTCTGCACTTAAAAAAGACCTTGGCAATACAAAAGCGAGCTGGGCACCATCCTTGGCCAAATACTTGCCGCAATGCGACAAAAATACGGCAGACAGATCAATATGCGGGTTATTGGCTTTCGATGCTGGCATTAGTCCGTAATACGCCGCCAGCGCCCGCACATCGGCCTGATAGTCTCCACTGGTGATGTCAGCGTAGGTGAGCCACGGCGGGTTGGCCACTATCACATCAAACATCCGGTGCATAAAGACCGGTTGATACAGGTTTTGCAGCACAAAGCGCCAGATGCTGTCGCGGTTGTTGAGCTTCGCATCACGCATTGCCCGGTACACCGCATACAACTCGCCGACGTTTTGCACTGCCAGCGTCACATCCGGCACGCGATTGCGCAGCGCGTGCTCGAAACTCGCCAGGGTTTGCTCCACTTTGAGCTGGTCGTCAATGAAATGCTGCGCCAGATCAATGGCTTTTGCGAAGCTGTCTGGCTGCCCGATGAAAGGCCCCATATCGAGCCCCAAGCGCTTGTCGTCCACCCGCACAGAAAAATGATGGCCCGACGTGAACAGCGATTTTTTTGCTTCGTCAGACGACAAAAACAGCGTGTTTGCCAAGTACACGTTCAACACAACTGGCGCGCGGGCCCTGGCCACACCATCACCCAGGGCCAATAACATGGTGGTCTTGGCAATTTGCACGGACAAAGGGTGAACATCCACGCCTTTGATCTGATTAGCTATTTGTTGCGGCGGCATGTCCGGCCATTCGCGCCTGTAACGCGCCACCAGCGCTCGCAAAAATGACCCCGACCCACAGGCCGGATCGAGCGCGTAAAAATCACGTTCAAGGTGCAAGTCGTCCACCACCCGCTCACACAACCAGTCAGGGGTGTAGTACTCGCCAAGAGCGTGTCGGGTGTCGATGTCTATCAGTTCCTGATACACACCCTTGAGAATGTCTTCTTCGACATCGGTGAAGTCGTACTCACAAATCTGGTTGTAAAGCTCGCGCAGCGTAGGTGCCAGTTGCTGAAAAAATTCAGGGCTGCTGACCCAATAGAAAAAATCACCCTCAACCAGGTTGGCGACATTCAAGGCGGTGAAAGCCTCTCCCGACAGTATGGCTTTGAGCTCATCGTCGCTGGGACGCGCTGCAGGTTTAAGAACTGCGTAGGCCAGCAATTTGGCAAAAACACTCAGATAGGTATGAACCAGGTACACCGAATTACCCTGGTCAAACTTGCCGTAAGCCAATTGCAGAAACCGCTGCCACTGCTCAAAGGCAACATGCACCACTGAAGTGCTCTCTGTTGCGGGCATGACGCGCTGCATGGCCTGCACCGCGTTGATGAAAATGCGCGACGTGTCGCCGAAGTCGAGCTGAATGGCGTCAAGCGTGGCGCGCTGCCTTGTGGAGCGGAATAGAACCCGATCAAGAAAGAAGAAAAATTTGTCTTCTTTGTCTTTTTTGACCTCAAAATCTTCGACCTTGCGCAGCCCCGCACGATTCGGGGTTGCCTGCCCAAGCAGGACATCAAGATCAGGGGCATAGGTCCGCCAGATACGGCCATCAGTGGCGATCAAAACATAGTCGTAGCGGTCACCGCTATGCCACCTACCGGCCAGATACTCTGCCAGTTGGTCCTCTGCATGTTTACCGGTTTTGGCAAGGTCTTTTTCCCACTCGATGATGACGTTGCTGTAGGCAATGTCGGCATACCCTGTCTTGGGAACACCGGGGCGCGGTATGTTGAAAATGGTCTTTTCACCGCCCTGCGCCAATTGATTGACGACGTCTTTGGCAGCCTGGCTGTCCTGAAACAGACGGGTGAGCAAGTTTTGAAACCGCAGCTTCTTCGCCTCCTCGCTATTGGCCAGGCGCAAACCACTTAGATAGTCCGCGACTTCTTCTTCAACCTTATGTTTTGCCATATTTCTGGAGCTCCCGGACTACGTGCTGTTTGACTTTAAGCGGTAAATCTGTCGAGCTTACAACGCCCTGCCCAGTCTTCCCACCCCTTCCTCAATCTTCCCCACATCCGCCGTGGCAAAACTAAGCCTGAAGGTAGCCATGTCCGGATTCCCCGCATAAAACGGCGCCCCCGGCACAAAGGCCACGCCCTGCGCAATTGCTTTCTTGGCAAACTCGCCAGCGTCTTTGGTCTTGCCGCCCGCACCCGTGAGCCGGGCCCAGAAAAACAAGCCGCCTTGAGGTTGGGTGAATTCGATGGCGTCACCCAGCTCGCGTTTCAGTGCCGCGCCCATCGCCAGGGCGCGTTCGCCATAGGCCTTGCGCACATTGGCCAGGGTGGCGGGCATGCGGCCGGCTTTCAGGTACTGCGCGGCGGTCGCCTGGGCAAAGGTGCTGGTGTGGGCGTCACTGAACTGTTTGCACATGGTGGCCTTGGCTAGCAGCTCGGGGGGGGCGATCATCCAGCCCACGCGCAGGCCGGGGCTTAACACTTTGCTCATGCTGCCGCAGTGCGCGATCAGCTCGCAGCTACCGGGTACGTCCTTCGACAAGCTCAGGATGGACGGTGGGGGAGGCTCACCAAAATAGAGGTCGCCATACGGGTCGTCCTCGACCACCAGGGTGTTGTACTTGACGGCCAGCGCCAGCACCTTTTTGCGGCGCTCCAGGCTCAGCATGGCGCCGCTGGGGTTGCCGAAGGTGGGGATCAGGTAGACAAACTTGGGTTTGTGCTCGGCGATCAGCTTTTCGAGCGCGTCGGAGTCGACGCCGTTGGCGTCGATGGGCGCGCTGACCAGGTCGGCACCGTAGAGGCGGAAGCACTGGATGGTGGCCAGGAAGGTCGGGCCTTCGACGATCACCTTGTCGCCGGGGTCGATCATGGTTTTGCCGAGCAGGTCCAGCGCCTGCTGGCTGCCGGTGGTGACGATCAGGCCGTCGGGCGCAACGCTGACGCCCTTGGTGCCCATGAAGGCGGCGAGCTGTTCGCGCAGCGGGTTGTAGCCTTCGGTTGCGCCGTACTGCAGCGCGCCGCCGGCTTCTTCGGTCAGGGCCTTGTTGGCGGCTTCTTTGATGCCGTCGACGTCGAACATGGCGCTGTCCGGAAAGCCGCCGGCAAAACTTATGATGCCGGGCTTGCCCAGCAGCTTGAACAGTTCACGGATGGCAGAGGTTTCGACATTGTTCAGGCGGTCGGCAAAGGGCAAAGGCATGGCGGTCTCTCTTTCTGCTGAGCATTGTCGCCAATTTGCGCGCAGCTTTCCTGCGTGGCGGTCGTTCGCGGCAGAATACCGGCATGAACACCCTGCCACCGCGCGGGGCGCCGGCCTTGTCATCCACTTCATTTGAGGCGTATCCATGATTGAGCAGCACATAGACATCCCCGGCGCCGACGGCGCCATGAACAGCTTTGTGGTCTACCCCGAAGAAGGCGGGCCGCACCCGGTGGTGCTGTTTTACATGGACGCACCCGGCAAGCGCGAAGAGCTGCACGACATGGCACGGCGCATCGCGGCGGTGGGTTATTACGTGGTGCTGCCCAACCTGTATTACCGGCGCTCACGCGACTTCTGGCTGACCGAGCGCACAGAGGCGCAAATGGCCATCATGTTTGAACACATGAACTCCCTGAGCAACGCCATGGTGGTGAGCGACACCGAAGCCTTGCTGCGTTTTGTTGATGCCCAGCCGCAGGCCGATGCCAGCCGCGTGGGCGCTGTGGGCTACTGCATGAGCGGCCCGTTTGTGATGGCGGCTGCGGCTGCCCTGCCCGGCCGAATCAGCAGCATCGCCAGCATTCACGGCGCCAACCTGGTGACCGAGCGTGACGACTCGCCGCACTTGATGGCGCCCATGATCCGTTGCGAAAGCTACTTTGCCTGCGCCCAGACGGACCGTTGGGCGCCGCCCGAAATTGTGCAAACGCTGCAAGAGGCGCTGGTGGCCGGCGGTACGCCGCACCGCATCGAGTGGTACCCCGACACCGAACACGGTTTTGTCTTCCCCAGGCGCGAAGGCATTTACCAACAGGCGGCTGCCGAGCGGCACTGGGAGCGGCTATTTGACCTGTTCAGGCGAACGCTGCAGAACAACTCCAGGGGTAACGCATGAACATTGTGAACGTCCATCAGCGGCGGCTGGAGGCCACACCGGCACAAGTGGCGATGCTGTTTGATTTACTGGGCTCGCCGGACGACAAGCTGTGGCCAGCCAACTGGCCACGCATGAAGTTCGACCGGCCGCTGGCGCCGGGCGCGGTAGGCGGGCACGGGCCCATCCGTTACGTGGTGACGGCCTATACGCCGGGCGAATCCATCCGTTTCCGATTCACCGAGCCCAAGGGATTTAATGGCTGGCACAGTTTCACCGTGCTGGGCGCCACCGAAGAAGACTGCGTGCTGGAGCACCGCATTGAAATGGAGACAGAAGGCCGCGCCACCTTGATCTGGGAGCTGGCGATCCGCCACCTGCACAACGCCTGCGTGGAAGACGCGCTTGCGCAAGCGCAGCGTGCCGTGGGCAACAAGCCCCGGGTGGTGCCCTGGCCGGCCAAAGTCCGGGTGTTGCGCTGGCTGCTGTCGGTGGGCAGGTCCAAAGGCCGCTGACAAGTTCTCCTAAGGCCAGCACACCCTGAGTTGGCAACCCCTTCAGTGCCCTGCTGATGCGCGCCTGAACCTTTTTGTCCCTGGCAGCGCCGAGCTATCGGCGCCCGTGGCGCCCGCGCTGCTACAGCAGCACAGCTTTGTGCACGGCAGTGTGCTGTCTCATTTGGCGGCGTAGAGCTCTCCGAACATAAACGAGGTAGTCATTTAACTCCTTATAAATAGTAATTTGACTTAACTACTTTTAAGTAGTAAATTCAGATAACTACTTTTGAGGCGTCTCCATGAAATACCCCGTTGACAGCCCACAACAGCTACGCACCATCCTGCGCTCATTGCGGCAAGCGCGAGGCCTGACCCAGACGCAGCTCGGCGAGCGGCTGGGCGTCACGCAAAAGCGTATCGCCCGCATAGAGGCTGCACCAGAAGTCACCGCCTTCGACCAGATTTCCCGCATGGTCACTGCCATGGGCTACCGCCTGATGATCGAAGACCCGTCGGCACACCGCGTAGCCGAGCCGGGGCCTGACACATGGTAACTTTTCGCCGCCCTCGCACCAACCCGCAAAACAGTGTTCTCGGGGTCTGGGCCAATGGCGAACATGTGGGCACATGGTCTGTGGTGGATGGAGAGCACCGCTTCACCTATAACGAAAACTGGCCTGTCTCACCTGCCGCGCGGTGGCTGTCGCTTTCCTTGCCATTCACTCCCGACAACCTGCCCCACCGTGGAGAAGTGGTCCGCAACTTTTTTGACAACCTGTTGCCCGACAGCGATGCCATGCGCCGGCGGCTGCGTGACAAGTTCACCACCGGCAGCACCAATGCGTTTGATCTGCTGGCAGCGATTGGGCGTGACTGCGTAGGCTCTGTGCAACTGCTCCAGCCTGGCATGGCACCTGAGGGCTTCGACCGGATTGAGTCCCGTCCACTGAACGAGACCGAGGTGGAGCAGGCTATCAACCACGCCGTCACCGGCGGGCGTGTTGTGGGTCAGGAATTGACGGATGATTTTCGCATCTCCATCGCCGGCGCGCAGGAGAAAACCGCCCTGCTCTGGCATGACAACCAGTGGCGCAGGCCGGTGGGTGCGACGCCCACCACCCATATTTTCAAACTACCCTTGGGTCTGGTGGGAAATATGCGCGCTGACATGAGCGCCTCTGTGGAGAACGAGTGGCTATGCGCCCAGATACTCGCGCAGCTTGGCCTGCCAGTGGCCACCTGCGAAATGGCCCGCTTCGGCCAGCGCAAAGTGCTGGTGGTGGAGCGCTTCGACCGGGCGCTTCAGCAGCCGCAAGGGCGCGCGCCCTGGATTGCACGCCTCGCTCAAGAAGACTTTTGCCAGGCGCTTGGTGTGGCTGGCGAGCGGAAGTATGAAAACGAAGGCGGTCCGGGAATCAAGGCCATACTCCGGCAGTTGGATAACAGCAGCCGTGCGAGCGAAGACAAGCTCGCCTTTGTCAGCGCCCAGCTCGCCTTCTGGCTCATGGCCGCCACCGATGGCCACGCCAAGAATTTCTCGATTTTTCTGGAGCGCGGCGGTGGCTACCGAATGACGCCGCTGTACGACGTGTTATCGGTCTGGCCCATCATGGGCACCGGCCCCAACCAGTTGCATCCGCGCCGTGCAAAGCTGGCCATGGCCCTGCGGAGCAAAAACTCGCACTACCATCTGCATGAGATCCGCACCCGCCACTGGCAACTGCTGGCGCAGCAAAGCGGCGTGCCCGATGCCTTTGACTACATGGTGGCGCTGGTGCTGCAGGTGCCCGACGCGCTAGAGCGGGTTGCGGCGCAACTGCCGCCCAGATTTCCGCAACGGGTTTTCAAACCGATACGCGCCGGCATGCTGGCGCAGGCTGAACAATTTATTTCAGAGCTTCCATGAAAACGGAATCCATCGCCCCCTTCTTCGCCACCCTGAAAGCCGCCAACCCGCTGCCGGTGACAGAGCTTGAATACACCAGCGTGTTCGAGCTGTTAACGGCCGTTCTGCTGAGCGCGCAGGCCACCGACGTGAGTGTCAACAAGGCCACGCGCAAGCTGTTTCCGGTCGCCAACACGCCGCAAAAGATTCTTGACCTCGGCATCGAGGGGCTGGAGGCCTATATCAAGACCATCGGCCTGTACCGCAGCAAGGCCAAACACCTGATGGCAACCTGCCGCATGCTGGTGGAGCAGCATGGCAGCGTGGTGCCGCGCAGCCGCGAGGCGCTGGAAGCCCTGCCCGGCGTGGGCCGCAAGACCGCCAACGTGGTGCTGAACTCCGCATTTGGTGAAGCGACGATGGCGGTGGACACACACATCTTCCGCCTCGGCAACCGCACCGGCCTGGCGCCAGGCAAGACGCCGCTGGAAGTCGAGCTCAAGCTGCTCAAGCGCATCCCGCCCGAGTACATCGTGGACGCGCACCACTGGCTGATCCTGCACGGGCGATATGTGTGCGTGGCGCGCAAGCCCATGTGCTGGCAGTGCGCGGTGGCACCGTACTGCGACTTCACGCCGAAGACGCCGCTGCCTGCGTAAGCCCTGACTGCACACCGGCAACGGTAGTCCATGCCACATGGATCCCGGACCGAGGCTGGGATGACAGATGGGAAACGGCGCCATCGGAGGTTCGAAGGCTGTCTTGGGCTCGGCAGGGACCCTTCGACAGGCTCCGGGCGAACGGTATTCGGATTGCGTGTCATGCCGTATGAAAGACACAATAGGCCCATGACCCGTCGCCGCCTCGCCCTCACCGCCTGCATCGCCGTGCTGCTGGCCTTTGTCAGCAGCCTGGCCTTTGCCGCACTGCCTGCCAACGACACCTTGCGCATCGGCTCCAAACGGTTCACCGAGTCTTACATCCTGGCGCAGGTGCTGGCGCAGACGGCTGCGCCGCACACACCCACGCCGCCCTCGGTGCTGCAAGGCCTGGGCAACACCGCCATTGTTTATGCGGCGCTGCGCTCGGCCAGCATTGATGTGTACCCGGAGTACGTGGGCACCATCAGCCTGGAGATTCTGAAAAGCAAAACACCGATGCCTATGGAGGCGATGAACACCGCGCTGGCGCCGCTGGGCCTGGGCGCCGCGATACCCCTGGGCTTTAACGACGGTTATGCGCTGGCCATGCGTGAAGACACTGCCCAGCGCCTGGGCATCGCCTCGCTCAGTGATCTGGCGAAGCACCCGACGTTGAAGCTGGGCTTGTCCAACGAGTTCATAGGCCGGGCCGACGGCTGGAAGGGTCTGGCGCAGCGGTATGGCGCGCCGCAGGTGCCGGTGGCGCTGGACCACGGGCTGGCCTATGACGCGATTGCGCAAAAGCAGGTGGACGTGATCGACATCTACACCACCGACGCAAAAATTGGCCACCTGGGCCTGCGCGTGCTGAAGGACGACAAGGCCTACTTTCCGCGTTACGACGCGGTGCTGCTGTACCGGCTGGATGTGCAGCAGCGCTTTCCCAAAGCCTGGGCGGCGCTGCAAAAGCTGGAGGGCAGCATCAATGAGACCGCGATGATTGCCATGAACGCGCGGGCCGAACTGCAGGGCGTGGCGTTTGACCAGATCGCGCGTGATCATTTGGCGGCCAAGTCAGGCGGCACGACCTCTGCAGCAGCAGGCACAGGTACCGATACCGGCCAGCGCGGCTTCTGGGCCAAACTGTTTGGCCCGGATCTGGCGCGGCTGACGCGGCAACACTTGACGCTGACCTTCCTCTCAGTGGGTGGTGCGGCGCTGCTGGGCATTCCGCTGGCGGTGTGGGTGTTTCCGCACCCGCGCCTGCGCGCCGTGGTGCTGGGCGCCACCGGCCTGCTGCAAACCGTGCCTTCGCTGGCGCTGCTGGCGATGTTGATATCACTGTTGGGGCTGATTGGTACCGTACCAGCGCTGATTGCGTTGATGTTGTACGCCCTGCTGCCCATCATGCGCAACACGGTGACCGGCCTGGGCGAGGTGTCAGCCGGCCTGCGGCTGGCCGGTCAGGCCCTGGGCATGACGGCCGCCCAGCGCATGCGAGAGGTAGAGCTGCCGCTGGCGCTGCCCACCATCATTGCGGGTGTGCGCACGGCCACCGCCATTGCGATTGGCACGGCGACGATTGCCGCCTTTATTGGTGCGGGTGGTTATGGCGAGCGTATTGTGACCGGCCTGGCGCTGAACGACGGCCAGTTGCTGCTGGCCGGCGCGCTGCCCGCCACCTTGCTGGCGCTGCTGAGCGAGGCGCTGTTTGAGGGTGTGGAGCATGTGCTGAGACGACAAAAAACCTGAGCTACGGCTTTTTTACGGTAACTACTCAGCACCGGACTACGCTCTTTCCCCCTCGCCCTCTGGGAGAGGGTTGGGGTGAGGGTCAGCGAGCCAGAACAGGCGATTGGTCTAAGATCCGACCGCGAGCCCTCACCCCTGCCCTCTCCCAGAGGGAGAGGGAGTAAAACCCGGTCAGAGCACCTCAGTAGTTACTTTTTGCGAAGCAAAAAGGCCTCCAGCCCTTATTTACAGGGCGTAGTCAGCTATCAAATCAGGAGCAACTAAATACCCACTTGAGCCCGACTGGCCGTTAGCGCCGCCGGCCAAAACTGGGCTACGCTCACGACATGAACCCGCCTGCACCGCTGCACTTTTACTTCGATTTCATCTCGCCATTTGGCTACTTTGCATCCCTGAGGATTGAAGCCCTGGCTGCGCGCCATGGGCGCAGCGTCGAATGGCATGCCATGCTGCTGGGCGTGTCGGTGCTCAAGGTCATGGGGCTCAAGTCGCTGCTGGCCACGCCGCTCAAGGGCGACTACATCCGGCGCGATGCCAAACGCTACATGCGGCGCCACCAGCTTCAGCTCAAGCGCGGCCTGGACGATCCGGTGATGGACCCACGCGCTGCCGGCCGCGCCTTCCACTGGGTCAAGCAGAACCGCCCTGAGCTGGCTGCGCCGCTGGCGCATGCGATCTACCACGCCTACTGGGTGGAGGGCCGTGATTTGTCCACCGCCGAATCCCTGGCCGCGATGGCCCTGCCCGACGGCATGGACGGCAACTGGCTGGCTGCCGGCATCCAAAGCGAAGAAGCCGGGCCGCTGCTACGCCATGCGGTGGATGCGTCGCTGAAGGCCGGCATTTTTGGCTCTCCCACGGTGGTGATAAACGGCGAGCCCTTCTGGGGCGTGCAAACCCTGGAGCTCGCAGAAGAGTGGCTGGCCTGCGGCGGGTGGTGAGCAGTCAGGCCGGGGCAACAAACTCGACCGGCACGGCGATGGCCGCCAGGCGCGCGCGCAGGCCCTGCACCAGCGCCGTGTCCAGCGGCGCAGACATGAGCACCACGGCGGACAGGCTGCCGCCACGCTCTTGCCCCTGAACCGTGACACCGGGCACATCGGCCAGCATCTCGGTGAGCTTGGTTTCAAGGGCGCGCAGGCGCAGCGCCGGCTTGTAGATTTTTCCGATGGCGGTCAGCGGCATCTCGTCAATGATGGTCACGCGTTTGGGTATGGCGGGCCGCTCATACACCTGCGGGGCGACCTCGGCCAGCAAGGTCGCCGCATCGCAGACCGCGCCGGGCTTGAGCGTGACAAACGCCACCGGCAGCTCACCGGCATAAGCGTCGGGCTCAGCCACCACCGCACACAAGGCCACCGCCGGGTGCGCCAGAAAAGCGTCTTCCACCAGGCCGGGGGCAATGTTGTGTGAGCCGCGAATAATCACGTCCTTGGCGCGGCCCGTGATGTGGATATAACCCTGCGCATCCAGATGACCGAGATCACCCGAGACCAGCCAGGGTCCGTCGAACATGCCGGTGTTGCGCGCAGCGTCGGTGTAACCCGGGCTCACATGCGGACCGCGCACAACAAGCACACCGGTTTCGCCGGTTGCGCAGCTTTTGCCCAGCTGCGCCGCCCCGCCCTGCCAGGGCACGGCGCGCACCTCGGTATAGGCCAGGCGCAGTCCGGTCGAGCCTGGCACACGCGGGGCTGCGGCCGGCTCTATCGATACCAGCCCGGCGCACTCGGTCATGCCCAATATGTTGCGCACCGCAATACCCGTTTTGCGCTCGAACTGCGCCGCCAGCTCTGTGGGCAATGGCGAGCCACCGGTGTAGGTCACCCGCACCGAAGAAATATCCGCATCGACCGGCAAGTTCACCAGCGTCGCCAGGATGGTGGGGACACAGGCCAGCGCCGTCACCTGCTCCCGCTCGCAGAACTTCCAGTAGTTTTTCTGGAAATCGGGGTTGCGCATGCCGCTGAGCGTGGGCAAGACCTGGGCCCCGCCTATGGCCAGCAGGGACAGGCCGTAGACAAAGGCACCGGCCACGTGAAACAGCGGAAAACCATTGAGCTCCACCGTGTGTTCGTCAAAGCCATAAAAATAGTGGGCGAACCAACCGGTGTGCGCTTCATTGCCGTGTGTGTGTTGCGCCAGCTTGGGCGCGCCCGTGGTGCCACCGGTGTGAAAACAGGCGGCGATACGCCCAGGCGTGAGCATCGGGTCAAAAGCCAGCACATCGCTTTGGCGGGCCAGCACATCCTGAAACACCGGCACGCCAGGGGCGAGCTCTTCACCGACACGGATCTGCAGTACCGGCAAGGGGCGCAAAGCCAGCACTTTTTCAATCGTGGGCCACAGCGACAACTCGCTGTTGGGCCCAAGCGCCACCAGCACTTTGGCAGCCGACGCAGCCAGCAGCGCCGCGATGTGCGCGGGCTGCAGCAGGTAGTTGATCGGACAGGCCTTGCAGGCGAGCTGCGCGCCCCAAAGCGCAAACTGCGTCTCGGGAATATTCGGTGCGAGTATGGCCACAGCATCTTCTGGCCCGGCGCCAAGCGCGCGGAACAGATTGGCAGCGCGGTGTATCTGCGCCAGCAACTCGCGGTAGCTCACAGGCTGCGCAGGCTGCTCAAGGTCGCCGCTGGACAGGTAGCGAAAAGCATCACGGTCCGCAAAACGTTGTGCTGCGTGCGTTATCAGGCCGTAGGTGGTTTGCGCCGGAATCGCCTGGTCGTAAGGTGTGGCTTCCAGCGCCTGGATGTCGGCCAGGTTGCGAAAGGCGCGGACGCTCATGGGGTTGCGGCCTGGCCCAGCCCAAGCAGGCGCATCGCATTGCCTTTGAGGATGCCTGGCATCACCTCCGGCTTGAAGCCCGCGTCTTCAAAATCTTTCATCCAGCGGTCCGGCGTGATGAGCGGGTAGTCACTGCCAAACAGGACGCGGTCTTTCAGCAGCGTGTTGGCGTACTGCACCAGTTGCTTGGGAAAATACTTCGGGCTCCAGCCCGACAGGTCAATCCAGACATTGGGTTTGTGGGTTGCCACGCTGAGTGCCTCGTCCTGCCATGGAAAGCTCGGATGCGCCATGACAATCTGCATGTCGGGAAAGTCAATAGCCACATCGTCCAGATGCATGGGGTTGGAATACTCCAGCCGCAGGCCGCCGCCGCAACGCATGCCGCTGCCTATGCCGCTGTGCCCGGTGTGAAAAATGGCAGGCAGCTTGTAGGCATTGATCACTTCGTAAATCGGCCAGGCCATCTTGTCGTAAGGGTGGAAGCCCTGCACCGTGGGATGAAACTTGAAGCCCTTCACGCCATGCTCCTCAATCAGCCGGCGCGCTTCGCGGGCCCCCATTTTTCCCTTGTGCGGGTCGATGCTGGCGAAGGCCATCATCATGTCGCTGTTGTTCTTCGCGGCCTCGGCGATTTCCTCGTTCGGGATGCGCCTGCGCCCCATCTGCGTTTCGGCATCTACCGTAAACATGACCAGTCCGATTTTTCGCTCGCGGTAATAGGCAATGGTTTCTTCAATCGTCGGCCGGCGGCTGTTTTTGAAGTACTTGTCGGCCGCGCGGTCGTACTCCTCACCATAGTTGTCGAACGGGTTCCAGCAGCTCACTTCAGCGTGGGTGTGGATATCAATGGCAATGAGGTTTTTGTAATCCATGCTGGTCTCCTGGCGCGACCGGATGGCGGTCGGTCAACTGCGGGTTAATACTGATAAATCAGCTTTGAATTCGATTAAATTGATTATTATTTATAACAATAATTCACTCACTTTGCAAACCTGACCATGACCCAAAAAAAACCCAACAAAGACATCCAGCTTGAGTTTGCCGGCAAACACCAGGAGATTGCCGTGGTGCGCCTGAGCCGTCCGGCCAAACGCAACGCCCTCAACGACGCGCTGATCCTGGCGCTGCGTGAGCTGTTCGAAAACATGCCTGCCAGCGTGCGCGCGGCAGTGATTCACGGCGAAGGCACACACTTCTGTGCCGGACTGGACCTCGGCGAATTGCAGGAGCGCGACGCCGGCCAGGGCATGCACCACTCGCGCATGTGGCACGCAGCACTTGAACGTGTGCAGTACGGCCCGGTGCCGGTGATTGCCGCCTTGCACGGTGCTGTGGTTGGTGGTGGCCTGGAGCTGGCCAGTGCCTGCCATATCCGTGTGGCCGACACGTCGGCGTTTTATGCGCTGCCCGAAGGCTCGCGCGGCATTTTTGTCGGCGGCGGCGGCTCTGTGCGTATTCCCAAACTGATTGGTGTGGCCCGCATGACCGACATGATGCTGACCGGCCGCGTATATAACGCCGAGGACGGAGAACGTGCCGGTTTTGCGCAATACCTGGTGCCGGAAGGCCAGGCTTTTGACAAAGCCCTGGCCCTGGCCCAGCGCGTGGCCGACAACGCGCCACTGACCAACTACGCACTGATGCACGCGCTGCCGCGTATTGCCGAGCAACCCGCCGATCAAGGCTTCTTCACCGAAGCCTTGATGGCAGCGATTGTGCAGAATGCGCCCGAAGCCAAAACCCGGGTCAAGGCCTTTCTGGAAGGCAAAGCCGGCAAAGTCAGTAAAAGCTGATGCCCCGCACTGTACAAAAAATAGCATGCGCGAGACAAACCCCACCCCCAGCTACCGGCCCTTGACCTTTGGCGTCACGCGTGTCGTGGTGCGGGACGGCCAACAAGGCACGCAGTACCTGTCGGCGGACCAGCCGCTGGGCAACTACGCACACCGCATCACCGACCGACTGGTCCATTGGGCGCAGCATGCGCCGGACCGCAGCTTCATGGCCAGGCGCAAAAAAAATGCCGACGGCAGCTCCGGCGACTGGCAACACATCAGCTACGCGCAAGCGCTGTCCAGCGCGCGCAATATCGGACAGGCCTTGCTGGACCGCAGCCTGAATGCCGAGCGCCCCGTCGCGATTCTCAGTGAAAACGACCTCGAGCACGCCCTGCTGGCGCTGGGTTGTATTTACGCTGGCGTGCCGTATTGCCCGGTTTCGCCGGCCTATTCGACGGTGAGCCAGGACTATGACAAGCTGCGCCATGTGCTGGCCACGCTGACGCCGGGCCTGGTGTTTGCCAGCGATGCCAGGCGCTATGGCAAAGCGATTGCGGCTACCGTCGGGGCCGATGTCGAAGTTGCTATTAATTCAATAGCTCACAACGCCCTCCCCCAAAGGGCTAGCACCCGATTTGATCAACTTGTTTCAACCCAGGCGACAGCAGCCGTGGATGCCGCCATGCAGGCCACTGGGCCCGACACCATCGTCAAGTTCCTGTTCACCTCCGGCTCAACCAAACTCCCCAAGGCGGTCATCAACACGCAGCGCATGTGGTGCGCCAACCAGCAGCAGATGCGCCAGTCGATGCCGGTGCTGGCCGAAGACCCGCTGGTGCTGGTTGACTGGCTGCCCTGGAACCACACCTTCGGCGGCAACCACAACGTCGGCATGACGATTTACAACGGCGGCACGTTGTACATCGACGACGGCAAGCCAACGCCGACGCTGATGGGCGAGACCTTGCGCAACCTGCGCGAGATTGCGCCGACGGTTTATTTCAATGTGCCCACCGGTTTCGAGGCGATTGCCAACGCCATGAAAACCGACGACGCCTTGCGCAAAAACCTACTTTCACGCGTCAGGATGTTTTTTTACGCCGGCGCTGCGCTGGCCCAACCGGTCTGGGACGCCCTGCATGAAAGCCAGGAGCGCGAAGTCGGCGAGCGCATTGTCATGGGCACCGGCCTGGGCATGACCGAGTCTTCCCCTTTTGCAATTTTTGTCACCAACCCGAACGTCAAGGCCGGCTACCTCGGGGTGCCCACACCCGGCCTGGAGCTCAAACTGGTGCCCGTTGATGGCAAGACCGAGGTGCGTTACAAGGGCCCCAACATCGCGCCGGGTTACTGGCGCAATGCGGACGCCACCACCGAGTCTTTTGACGAGGAAGGTTTTTTCTCAACCGGCGATGCGGTGTTGTGGATAGACCCGGACGACCCGCACCAGGGGCTGCGCTTTGACGGCCGCATCGCCGAAGACTTCAAACTTGCCACCGGCACGTTTGTCAGTGTTGGCCCGCTGCGCGCAAAAATCATCGCCGCCGGTGCGCCCTACGTGCAGGACGCCGTCATCACCGGCTTGAACCTCAAGGAGGTCGGTGCTCTGATCTTCCCGACCCAGATGGTGCGCAAACTGGCGGCTCTGCCCGACAACGCCCCGATGCCGCAGGTGCTAGCAAGCGCGCCGGTGCAAGCGCACTTCCAGAAGGTGGTCAACACACTTGCCCAGCACGCCACAGGCAGCGCCAGCCACGTGGCGCGGTTGTATCTGATGGCCGAACCGCCGTCGATTGACAAAGGCGAGGTAACCGACAAGGGCTCCATCAATCAACGCGCCGTGCTGAAACACCGCGGGGCTCTTGCCGATGCGATGCACAAGGGCACGCAAGCCTTCACCATCACGCCGCAGGAGCAAACATGACCATCAGCGGACAGCGTGCGCTGGTCCATCTCCATGGCGAAGTCATACGCCTGGACAGCGCGCTGCGCAGGGCGCCGCGCTAAAGTGCTGCCGCAGCCTCAAGATTTTCACGTCAATTTTTGAATTCATCCACCATCAGGAGACAACACCATGACCACACGCCGCCACTTCGTTCATTCCGCCAGCGCCTTTGCCGCGTTTGGTGCGCTTTCACCCTTGATCGCCCGAGCGCAGGCGCTCGACCAAGTCAAGATCATCAACGGCTTTCCAGCGGGGGGGACAGCCGACGCCACCAGCCGGCGCGTCGGCGAGCAGTTGCGCGGCAGCCGCTACACCTCGAATGCCGCCGTGGTGGAAAACAAACCCGGGGCGGGCGGGCGCATTGCCTGCGAAACGGTGAAGAACGCCGCACCGGACGGACGCACTCTGCTGCTCACGCCTTTTTCCTGCACCGCGGTCTACCCACACATTTACACCAAGCTCAGCTACGACCCCTTCAAGGACCTGATGCCCGTCTCCATTGCGGCGGTCATGCACCACGGCCTGGCGGTCGGCCCCCTGGTTCCGTCCTCGGTCAGGACGGTCAAGGACTATGTGGCCTGGTGCAAAGCCAACCCGAACCAGGCCAGTTACGGCTCGCCAGCGGCCGGTTCGCTGCCGCATTTTCTGGGCGCGCTGCTTGGCAGCTACAGCGGCGTGGCGCTGACCCATGTGCCCTACCGCGGCTCGATACCGGGCGTGGCTGATCTGGTCGGTGGCCAACTGGCCTCCATGTTCACGCCCAGCGGTGATTTCCTGGCCAACCACAAAGCCGGAAAAATTCGCATGATCGCCACGTCTGGCCCGGCGCGCTCCCCGTTCTCCCCTGAGGTACCGACCTTCGCCGAGCAGGGGTTTTCCGAGCTGACAACAGAAGAGTGGTTCGGCTTTTATGCGCCGGCCAAAACCCCCGACACCGTGATTGACAACGCCAACGCAGCCATCAACGCGGCACTGAAAATCCCCACGGTCATCAGTGGCCTGGCCACCTTCGGCCTGGTGCCGGCAGGCTCCACCGTACGCGAAATGGACAGAAGCCAGCGCGAGGCTTACTTCCGCTGGGGCCCGCTGGTCAAGCACATCGGCTTTACCGGCATGTCCTGACTTCCAAGCTGCAAACCGGGAAGGCTCACTGCCGTGGCGGCTTTGCCTTGCGCAATCGCCACGCGGCTCCCGACACGCTGATATACAGTCACCACACCCCCCTCAGCACAATTCAGCCCGTGAGCGCCCGAGACCTTCCCAAACCATCACGCACAGCACCAACCGTCGCCGTGGAGGACGTTGACACCCGCTACCTAGAAAGCCTGCTGGGCTACAACGCGCGCCGCGCCGCGCTGGCGGTCATTGAGGTGTTCCTCGAACGCATGGCACCTTATGATCTGCGACCAGTGGACTTCTCGGTGATGTCGCTGATCACGCACAACCCAGGCATTACATCGCGCCAACTTTGCGCGGCGCTGAGCATCCAGCCGCCCAACTTGGTGGCCATGATCAATGCGCTGGAGCAGCGCGAGCTGATCGTTCGCAAACCGCATCCGCACGATGGTCGGGCCGTTGGTCTGCACCTGACGCTGACCGGCCAAAAGCTGATGCATGACGCCGAACGCACGGCGCTGAAGCTTGAATTGGACGCCACCAAACGACTGACGGGCGCAGAACGCAAAACCCTGATGCAACTGCTGCAAAAAGTGTATCTGTAACCCCCAGAGACACGCTGTGCGATGGATATCCACCAAGGAGGGGCTGAGGCCTACCCCATTCCGCCTAACTTTTCAAGCCTTTTTGGCTGCGAGGCTACACCCTGCGGGCGCGCGCAGCTATAAAACTAGTAGCAGCACCAAATATCCGCTATATTTCGCTTCAAGCGCGTGCTTACCGATAAACTGTGACAAAAACGTGACCAGGAGATGTCCCCCATGAGTGCCAAAGAAAATGCCGCCGTCGGCCAACTTTTTGAACTGCTTGAAGCGCGTTACGCCTTGCGCGTGTTGTGGGCACTCAAGGATGGCCACCCGCAGACTTTCAGGCTGCTGCAAGACAGCATTGGCAACATCACCCCCAACACATTGAACACCCGCATCAAAGAGCTGCGCGCAGCCGGCCTGATGGGTCACGGCAGCGAAGGCTACACCGTCACGGCCATGGGCACCGACCTGCTCAAGCGTCTCAATGACATGCAGGCCTTTGCTGGCAAATGGGCTGTCAGCCAGGTCAAAGCCGCCGGCATGGTCAAGAAAAAATAGCCCTCGCCCGCTTGCCCCGCACAGACAGGCCTTGCGCCTGTCTTTTCATTTGCGGCCGACTTTCCTTCTGCCGCTCCAGCTCCCAGGGCAATTTTTGCGGATAAAATTCTGCTCCCACCCTTTCGCAGCCTGCGTAGATTGCTCCTTATTTCATAGCGAACAAGGCCCACCCGGCGCGGCGCCCCGGAAGCGCGCGGCATTCTGTCCCAGGGTGCAATCCCTTGTCTTGAAAAGGGATTTGCCGCCCTCAGTTAACCCACTTGTCCTTCTGAAGAACTGCAATCCGACCCATGTCCGACAACACCCCACCCGAACAAAATCAAGACCTGAGCGGCGAGCCCAGCCCGGAAGAGCTGGAAGCCGCCCAGGCCGCCAACGAAGCCGATGCCCTGAGCGCTGCCCAGGCAGAGGTGGTCGTGCTGCAGGCCAAAAACACCGAGCTGGCCGACAGCTATCTGCGCGCCAAGGCCGAGGTTGAAAACGCCCGCCGCCGCGCCGACGATGAAGTCGCCAAGGCCCGCAAATTCGCCGTCGAAAGTTTTGCCGAAAGCCTGCTGCCGGTCACCGACAGCCTGGAAGCCGGCTTGCTGCAGACCGAGGCCACCGCCGCACAGATCCGCGAAGGCACCGAAGCCACGCTCAAGCAGCTCAAGAGTGCGCTGGAGCGCAACAAGGTGGTGGAGATCAAGCCCGAGCCCGGCGCCAGGTTCGACCCGCACCAGCACCAGGCTATCAGCATGGTGCCGCTGCCGCCCGAGTCCACCCAGGAGGCCAACACCGTGGTCGGCGTGCTGCAAAAAGGCTACCTGATTGCCGACCGCGTGCTGCGGCCCGCGCTGGTCACCGTGGCGGCCCCCAAATAAACGGCCTGATTGGCGATGTCGCACTTGAAACATCGAAAGTTATCCACAAGTCATCAACATGGTCTGCGAACCAGTGGCTGAAAATCCTCAGCCATCCGTATTCAAACAGTCAACCAAGAAAATCTAGGAGTTAATCATGGGCAGAATCATCGGCATCGATCTGGGCACCACCAACAGCTGCGTCGCTGTGATGGAGGGCAATGTGCCCCGCGTCATCGAAAACTCGGAAGGCGCGCGCACCACGCCGTCGGTCGTGGCTTACCTCGAAAATGGTGAAGTGTTGGTCGGCGCCTCGGCCAAGCGCCAGGCCGTGACCAACCCCAAGAACACGCTGTATGCCGTCAAGCGCCTGATTGGCCGCAAGTTCGCCGAAAAAGAAGTCCAGAAAGACATCGACTTGATGCCCTACAAGATTGTGGCGGCCGACAACGGTGACGCCTGGGTCGAGGTGCACGGCAAGAAGATGTCGCCACAGCAGGTCAGTGCAGACATTCTTCGCAAGATGAAAAAAACCGCCGAGGACTATCTTGGCGAGCCGGTCACCGAGGCCGTGATCACGGTGCCGGCCTACTTCAACGACGCGCAGCGCCAGGCCACCAAGGACGCCGGCCGCATTGCTGGCCTGGACGTCAAGCGCATCATCAACGAGCCGACTGCCGCAGCGCTGGCCTTCGGCATGGACAAGCAGGAAAAAGGCGACCGCAAGATCGCGGTGTATGACCTGGGCGGCGGCACCTTCGACATCTCCATCATCGAAATTGCCGATGTGGACGGCGAAAAGCAGTTCGAAGTGTTGTCCACCAACGGTGACACCTTCCTGGGCGGCGAAGACTTCGACCAGCGCATCATCGACTACATCATTGATGAGTTCAAAAAAGAGTCCGGCGTCAATCTCAAGAACGACGTACTGGCCCTGCAGCGCCTGAAGGAAGCTGCAGAAAAAGCCAAGATCGAGTTGTCTTCCAGCGCGCAGACCGACATCAACCTGCCCTACATCACGGCCGACGCGTCAGGCCCGAAACACCTGAACATCAAGATGACCCGCTCCAAGCTGGAGCAGCTCGTCGAAGAGCTGATCGAGCGCACCATCGCCCCGAGCCGCGTGGCGGTCAAGGACTCCGGCGTCGCCAGCTCCGACATCCATGACGTGATCCTGGTCGGCGGTCAGACCCGCATGCCCAAGGTGCAGGACAAGGTCAAGGAATTCTTCGGCAAAGACCCGCGCAAGGACGTGAACCCCGATGAGGCTGTGGCCGTCGGCGCCGCGATTCAGGGCCAGGTGTTGTCGGGCGACCGTACTGACGTGTTGCTGCTTGACGTGACCCCGCTGTCCCTCGGTATCGAAACCATGGGCGGCGTGATGACCAAGATGATCAAGAAAAACACGACCATCCCGACCAAGTTTGCGCAGACCTTCTCGACCGCCGAGGACAACCAGCCGGCGGTGACGATCAAGGTGTTCCAGGGCGAGCGTGAAATCGCTTCGGGCAACAAGGCACTGGGCGAGTTCAACCTCGAAGGCATTCCGCCGGCTTCGCGCGGCACGCCGCAGATCGAGGTGTCTTTTGACATCGACGCCAACGGCATCCTGCATGTGGGCGCCAAGGACAAGGGCACCGGCAAGGAGAACAAGATCACCATCAAGGCCAACTCCGGCCTGTCCGAGACCGAGATCCAGCAGATGGTGAAAGACGCCGAGCTCAACGCCGCCGACGACAAGAAAAAGGTCGAATTCGTGACGGCCAAGAACAACGCCGAGGCGATGGTTCACAGCGTCAAGAAATCGCTGCTCGAATACGGCGACAAGCTCGATTCCGGCGAGAAAGAAAAAATCGAAGCCGCCATCAAGGACATGCAAGAAGCGCTCAAGGGCGAAAGCAAGGATGCCATCGACGCGAAAAACGCAGCGCTGATGGATGCCAGCCAGAAACTCGGCGAAAAAATGTACGCCGACATGCAGGCCACCCAGGCAGCGCAGGCGGGCGCCCCGGCCGGTGCCCAGGCGTCGGCTGCCAAGCCGGCAGCCGACGACAATGTGGTGGATGCCGAAGTCAAGGAAGTCAAAAAGGGTTGATCACCTTTTGAGCCATCGGGCAGCGAAGCGGAATCGGGGCGTGTCCCCGCATTCCGCTTTGGCACATTCGGGGCAGCGCAATCTTTTTCATTGAACACGAGTTCCCATGGCCATCAAAAAAGACTACTACGACACGTTGGGTGTTCCCAAAAACGCCGACGACGAAGACATCAAGAAAGCCTATCGCAAGCTGGCGATGAAGCACCATCCGGACCGCAACCAGGGGGACAGCAGCAAGGCGGCCGAGGAAAAATTCAAGGAAGCCAAAGAGGCTTATGAGATGCTGTCGGATGCGCAAAAACGCGCGGCGTATGACCAGTACGGCCACGCCGGCGTGGACCCCAACCGCGGCGGCCCCGGCGCGGAAGGCTTTGGCGGCTTTGCGGAAGCCTTCGGCGACATCTTCGGCGACGTGTTCGGTGCTCAACAGGCGCGCGGCGGGCAGCGCGGCGGACGGCAGGTCTACCGCGGCGGCGACCTCAGTTATGCGATGGAGGTCACGCTCGAAGAAGCCGCCACCGGCAAAGACGCTCAGATCCGCATCCCGAGCTGGGACGACTGCAGCATCTGCCGCGGCAGCGGCGCCAAGCCAGGCACCAAGGTTGTGACTTGCACCACCTGCCATGGGCACGGCGTGGTGCAGATGAAGCAGGGATTTTTCAGTGTGCAACAGACCTGTCCGCAGTGCCGAGGCACCGGCAAGCTGATCCCCGAGCCCTGCGTCACCTGCCACGGCGTCGGCAAGACCAAGAGCAACAAAACGCTGGAGGTCAAAATTCCCGCCGGTATCGACGACGGTATGCGCATCCGCTCCAGTGGCAACGGCGAGCCGGGCACCAATGGCGGCCCGCCGGGCGACCTGTATATCGAGATCCGGCTGAAGAAACACGAGATCTTCGAGCGCGACGGCGACGACCTGCACTGCGTGGTGCCCATCGGCATGGCCGTCGCCGCGCTGGGCGGCGAGATCGAGGTGCCAACGCTGGTCGGCAAGGCCGCTATCGACATCCCCGATGGCACGCAAACCGGCAAGCAGTTCCGCCTGCGCGGCAAGGGCATCAAGGGCGTGCGTTCCAGCTACCCGGGCGACCTGTACTGCCACATCACGGTAGAGACGCCGGTCAAGCTGACCGAGCACCAGCGCAAGCTGTTCAAGGAACTCGACGAGTCCCTGAGAAAAGGCGGCGCCAAACACTCGCCAACGGAAGAAACCTGGACCGACAAGCTGAAAAGCTTTTTCAGCCCCTGAAGCCTTGCGCAAACAGCTATCAAATCAATAGCTGCTTGCACCCTCCCGGTATGGGCTGGCGGCACTTTTTATTCATACGCCTGGCGATGAAGCGGCTGCACACACGGCCGGAACTGCGCGGTGGGCAATGATTCTCAAATTGAAACACCGGCTGCTGAGGTCATGCGCCTGCAGGGCTGCGGCCGGGCGGGAGCTGGCTTATAGTGCGCTGTCTCCCATCACTTCCGCACAAGCCCCCCATGAAAACCAAAGCCGCTGTCGCCTGGAAATCCGGCGAACCATTGACGATTGAAACTGTCGATCTGCAGGGCCCGAAATTCGGCGAGGTATTGGTCGAGATCAAGGCCACCGGCATCTGCCACACCGACTACTACACACTTTCCGGCGCCGACCCGGAGGGCATTTTCCCGGCCATCCTCGGCCATGAAGGCGCGGGCATCGTGGTTGATGTTGGCCCTGGCGTGACCACGCTCAAAAAAGGCGACCACGTCATTCCGCTGTACACGCCGGAATGCCGCCAGTGCAAGTTCTGCCTGTCGCGCAAGACCAATTTGTGCCAGCTGATTCGCGGCACCCAGGGCAAAGGGCTGATGCCCGACGCGACCAGCCGCTTCAGCCTGGACGGCAAACCCATCTTCCACTACATGGGCACCTCGACTTTCAGCAACTACACGGTGGCGCCTGAAATTTCGCTGGCCAAGATCCGCGAGGACGCGCCTTTCGACAAGGTCTGCTACATCGGCTGCGGCGTGACCACCGGCATAGGCGCGGTGCTGTTCACCGCCAAAGTCGAGGCCGGCGCCAATGTCGTGGTCTTCGGCCTGGGCGGCATCGGCCTCAATGTGATCCAGGGCGCAAAAATGGTGGGCGCCGACAAGATCATCGGTGTGGACCTGAACCCTGAGCGTGAAGCCATGGCGCGCCAATTCGGCATGACACATTTCATCAACCCCAAGATGACTGAAAACGTGGTCGATGCCATCGTGCAACTGACCGACGGCGGCGCCGACTACAGCTTTGAGTGCATAGGCAACACCAAGGTGATGCGGCAGGCGCTCGAATGCACGCACAAGGGCTGGGGCCGCAGCATCATCATTGGCGTGGCCGAGGCCGGCGCCGAGATCAGCACCCGCCCCTTCCAGCTGGTGACCGGCCGCAAGTGGGAAGGCTCGGCCTTCGGTGGCGCGCGCGGCCGCACCGACGTGCCGAAAATCGTGGACTGGTACATGGAGGGCAAGATCAACATCGACGACCTGATCACCCACACCATGCCGCTTGAAGACATCAACAAAGGCTTCGACCTGATGAAACGCGGCGAGTCGATTCGCGGCGTGGTGCTGTACTGAAAGGACTTCACTGATCATGACTTTCCTTCAGCCCCAGCGCCAGATCAAGGCGGGCGTTCTTGACGTGGCCGTGTATGAGGCGGGGCCAGTGGACGGACCGCCAGTGTTCCTGATGCACGGGTTTCCCTACGACATCCATGCCTACGCCGAGGTGGCGCCTCTGCTGGCTGCGCGGGGATGCCACGTGTATGTGCCCTGTCTGCGCGGGTATGGCGCAACACGTTTTCTCAGTGACACCACGCCGCGGTCGGGCGAGCAGGCGGCTTTGGGGGCTGACTTGCTGGCGCTGATGGATGCGCTGGCCGTGCCCCGCGCCGTGCTCGCGGGTTACGACTGGGGTGGCCGCGCGGCCTGCGTGGTGGCCGCCTTCTGGCCCGAACGCTGCGTCGGACTGGTCTCGCTGAACAGCTACAACTTACAGGACATCGCCAAAGCCATGGTGCCGGACACGCCGGAGAATGAACGCAGTCTCTGGTACCAGTACTACTTTCACAGCGAGCGCGGCCGCGCCGGACTGGCGGCTGACCGGCGCGGCCTATGCCGTTTGCTCTGGAAGCTCTGGTCGCCCACCTGGAATTTCGACGAAGCCACTTTCGAGCGCAGCGCCGCCGCCTTCGACAACCCGGATTTTGTGGAGGTTGTCATTCACTCTTATCGGCATCGCTTTGGCCTGGTGGCGGGCGACCCGGCGCTGGCCGGCATCGAACGGCGCCTGGCAGCGCAGCCGCCGATCAGCGTGCCCAGCATTACCTTCGACGGCGCCGATGATGGCGTTCGACCGCCCGCCCCGGTCGAACAACATGCGCGCCAGTTCACAGGCCCTCGTTCGCACCGGCTGGTGCCCGGCGTGGGTCACAACCTGCCGCAGGAAGTGCCCACAGTGTTTGCCGATGCCGTCCTCGAACTGGTGCAACAAGGTTTTCCCACATGAACAGCACCAGCCAACTCCTCAGCGCGCACGCCTGCTTTGGCGGCGTGCAGCGTTTCTACCTGCACACCGCCAGAAGCATCGGCCTGCCGATGAAGTACTCGGTGTTCCTGCCGCCGCAAATCGTCATCGACGACGCCGGCGGCAAGGTTCCCGCGCTGATCTACCTCGCCGGCCTGACTTGCAACGAGGAAACCTTCGTGACCAAGGCCGGCGCGCAGCGGCTGGCCGCCACGCTGGGCCTCGCACTGATCGCACCGGACACCAGCCCGCGCGGCGCCAACGTACCGGGCGAAGCCGATAGCTGGGACATGGGCGTGGGCGCCAGCTTTTACCTGGATGCGGTCCAGGCACCGTGGTCCAAAAATTACCGCATGGAGACTTACCTTACCGCCGAGCTGCTGCCGCTGCTGACGTCCACCCTGCCCCTGCACGCCAGCCGCATCGGGATTTTTGGCCACTCCATGGGCGGACACGGCGCGCTGACGCTGGCGCTGCGCCATCCCGCGCTGTTCAAGTCGGTCTCGGCGTTTGCACCGATTTGCGCGCCCAGCCAGTGCCCGTGGGGCCGCAAGGCCTTCACCGGCTACCTGGGCGCCGACGAGTCGGCCTGGGCGGCGCACGACGCCACCGCGCTGATGGCCAGACTGGATACGGCGCCCTACCCTGGCGGCATCCTGATCGACCAGGGGCTGGCTGACAAATTTTTGTCCGAGCAATTGATGCCGCGTCTGTTTGAGGCGGCTTGCGCGCGCGCCGGCCAGGCTTTGCAACTGCGCTGGCACGCGGGCTACGACCATGGTTACTATTTCATCAGCACCTTCGTGGCCGACCACCTGAACCACCACGCGCGGCAGTTATCTGAATGACCTTCTGCGTTTTCAGAAGAGGCTGGCCTGCCCTGAAACCGATGACGGCCTGAACTGGCTCAGGTCAAGTTCCACACGCTGGCGGTTGAAGCCGAGACGGTGGCAGGTTTTTTCAAAGCGCTGTTTGATCAACTCGGCCCACAGCCCACTGCCTTTCATTCGCGAGGTAAAGTCGCTGTCGTAGTCCCTGCCGCCGCGCATCTCCTGGATACGCGCCATGATGCGCTCCGCGCGCTGCGGGTAATGCAGTTCCAGCCACTGCTTGAACAGCGGCGCCACCTCCCAGGGCAGCCGGATCACGGTATAAAACGCCGAACGCGCCCCAGCCTCCCACGCCGCTTCCAGCACTTTTTCCATGTCGTCGTTGACGAAAGGAATCTGCGGCGCCACGCTGACCCCCACCGGCACACCCGCGTCAGCCAGGGCCCGTATGGTACGCAGCCGGCGGTGCGGCGCCGCAGCGCGCGGCTCCAGCGTACGCGCCAGTTCAGGGTCCAGCGTGGTGATGGTGACGTAGACAGCGGCCAACCGGTCGGTGGCCATGGGCGCGATCAGGTCCAGGTCGCGCTCCACGCCGCTAGACTTGGTCACCAGTGAAAAAGGGTGCCGCGCCTGCTGCAGCACCGCTATCACCGCGCGGGTCAGGCGCAGCTCACGTTCGGTCGGCTGGTAGCAGTCGGTGCCCGAGCCGATGTTGAGCAGTTTGGGCACATAGCTGCGTTTACCCAGGTCGGCGCGCAGCATGTCGGCGATGTTGCGCTTGGCAATGATCTTCGTTTCAAAGTCCAGGCCCGGCGACAGGTTCAGGTAGCTGTGGGTGGGCCGCGCATAACAGTAGATACAGCCGTGTTCGCAGCCGCGGTAAGGGTTGAGGCTGTAGTCAAAAAAGATGTCTGGCGAATCGTTGCGCACGATGGCGCTGCGGGCATCCTCGAAGCTGACCTCGGTCTCCAGCCTTGGCGCCCCTTCGGCCGCAGCCGCCTCCAGCGTGCCCCAGCCGTCGTCCCAGTCGGAGCGCACATCTTTCTCGAAACGATGCGCCAGCCGCGTGACCGTGCCGCGGCCTTTGATGGCGTGGACGGGGATGAGAACATCGGGCATTTGGACGCAATCAAGCAGCGGCTGTACAAATAATCAGTATATCCCCTGCCCGATGCACTGCAAGCATCCAGAGTTTGCTATCAATTCAGTAGCTTCTCGCGCCCACCAGATATGGGCTGGAAGTCATTTTTACTTGAAAATCCGATTGCGCGGCTTATTGCGCTACCAGCCCAGGCTTGAGCAGCGTGCGCCAGCGAGCGCCGGGTGATTCAACGCTGCGGTACAGCGCTTCGCCATGCGGCCGTAGGTGTACAGCCAATTCATGAGCCATGGCGCGGCGCGATGCACCACGTCGGACATGGGACCATAAAACGCCAGATGGTGCCAGCCGATCAGCACGCAGGCCAGGCCCTTGAGGGCATCCACCCCGGGCAGGCATGGCGCGGGCGCCATGGCCGTTGGGTGGAGGGCGTGTTTAGCCGCAGACGCGCTGCCGCGCCTCAGCGTACTCGCGCCTGAGCTGGGCCACGTAGTCAGCCGTGCTCTGCACCTTGCTGATCGCGCCTATGCCCTGGCCGCAGCCCCAGATGTCTTTCCAGGCCTTGGACTTGCTGCCCTCGCCGCTGGCGAAGTCCATGGTTTTCAGATCGCCGTCCGGCAAGTTGTCGGGGTCCATGCCGGCGGCAATGATGGACGGTTTGAGGTAGTTGCCGTGCACGCCGGTGAACAGGCTGGAGTAAATGATGTCGTCGCTGTTGCTGTCCACAATGGACTGTTTGTAGGCGTCTGAGGCACGCGCCTCTTCGGTGGCAATGAAGGCCGAACCAATGTAGGCAAAGTCGGCACCCATGGCCTGCGCGGCCAGCACGGCGCCGCCGGTGGAGATCGCACCCGACAGCGCCACCGGGCCGCCAAACCACTGGCGGATTTCCTGGATCAGCGCAAACGGACTTTTCACCCCGGCATGGCCGCCGGCACCAGCGGCCACGGCCACCAGGCCGTCGGCGCCTTTTTCAATCGCCTTGCGCGCGAACTTGTTGTTGATGATGTCGTGCAGCACCACACCGCCGTAGCTGTGCGCGGCGGCATTGATGTCCTCACGCGCGCCCAAGGATGTGATGTAGATAGGCACCTTGTACCTGACGCACATTTCCATGTCGTGGTCCAGCCGATCATTGGACTTGTGCACGATCTGGTTGATCGCAAACGGCGCGGCCGGTTTGTCCGGGTTGGCCTTGTTGTAAGCCGCCAGGGTTTCAGTGATCTCGGCCAGCCACTCGTCAAGCTGCGAGGCCGGTCGTGCATTGAGCGAGGGCATCGCGCCCACCACACCGGCGATGCACTGGGCAATCACCAGCTTGGGGTTGCTGATGATGAACAGCGGCGAGCCGATGATGGGCAGCGGCAGATTGCTCAGCGGCGCAGGAAGTCTGGACATGGTGTCTCCGGTGGTAGTTTCAGCAGAATTTTGAGCGAAAAGCGGGCCTGGCCCTTGTCAATTGGGCGGCAGCAGCTACTAAATTGATAGCAATTGAGCGGCCGGTCAAAAGGCTTCAAGCGCCAGCGCGGTCACGCTGTCAGCGCCTTCAACAATGCTGTCCCGGATACCCGGGGCCTTGCTGAGCAGGTGGTCGGCGTAAAAAACAGCGGTGATGATTTTGGCCTGCATGAAGGCCACATCGTGGCCCTTCAGCAGCTCTTCTTCAGCCACCAGCAGCGACCGCGCCAGTTGCCAGCCCGCCACCAGGTTACCGGCTAGCATGAGGTAAGGCACGCTGCCGGCGAAGACCGCGTTCGGCGAGGCCTTGGCGGACCCTTCAGGGGCCTTTGCAAGCCCGCCGGCGACAAACTCCACGACGTCAATAAAGGCTTCGCGTGCGGCCTTGAGCCGCTTCGCCACTGCTTTTGCTGCCGCGCCGCCCTGCTTGAGCAAACCGGCTTCGGTCTTTTCAATTTGGGCGGCAATGCCTTTGGCGGTCTGTCCGCCATCGCGCGCGGTTTTTCGGCCCACCAGGTCATTGGCCTGGATGGCGGTCGTGCCTTCGTAAATCGTCAAAATCTTGGCATCGCGGTAATACTGGGCCGCGCCGGTTTCCTCGATGAAACCCATGCCGCCGTGCACCTGCACGCCGAGCGATGTGACCTCCAGGCTCATCTCGGTGCTGTAACCCTTGACCAGCGGCACCATGTATTCGTAGAAAGCCTGGTTCTGCTTGCGCACGTCGGCATCGGGGTGGTGGTGCGAGGCGTCGTAGGCCGCGGCAGCCACCGAGGCCATCGCGCGGCAGCCTTCGGTGTAGGCGCGCATGGTCATCAGCATGCGTTTGACATCGGGGTGGTGAATGATGGGTGCGCTCGCATTGATCGAGCCATCGACCGGTCGGCTTTGCACGCGGTCCTTCGCAAAAGCCACTGCCTTCTGGTAGGCCCGCTCGGCAATCGCGATGCCCTGCATGCCGACGGCGTAACGCGCCGAATTCATCATGATGAACATGTACTCGAGGCCGCGGTTTTCCTGGCCGACGATGTAGCCCACGGCGCCACCATGATCGCCGTACTGAAGAACGGCGGTGGGGCTGGCCTTGATACCCATCTTGTGCTCGATGCTGACGCAGTGCACATCGTTGCGCGCACCCAGAGCGCCGTCCTTGCCAACCATAAATTTCGGCACGACAAACAGGCTGATGCCCTTGACGCCTTCGGGCGCGCCGGTCACACGCGCCAGCACCAGGTGCACGATGTTCTCGGCCATGTCGTGTTCACCATAGGTGATGAATATCTTGGTGCCGAAGACCTTGTAGCTGCCGTCGGACTGCGGCTCGGCACGGCTGCGCACCATCGCCAGATCCGAGCCCGCTTGCGGCTCGGTCAGGTTCATGGTGCCGGTCCACTGGCCGCTGACCAGTTTCTCCAGATACACCGCCTTGAGCTCGTCCGAGCCGGCCGTCAGCAGCGCCTCGATCGCGCCGTCCGACAGCAGCGGGCAAAGCGCAAAACTCATGTTCGCCGAGTTGAGCATCTCGCCACAGGCCGCGCCTATGGTCTTGGGCAGTCCCTGGCCGCCGAACTCGAGCGGGTGCTGCAAGCCCTGCCAGCCGCCCTCGGCATATTGTTTATAGGCCTGCTTGAAACCCGGCGTGGTGGTGACGACGCCGTCTTTCCAGCTGGAAGGATTTTTGTCGCCCTCCCAATTAAGCGGCGACAACATACCTTCGTTGAACTTGGCGCACTCTTCAAGCACTGCCTGCGCAGTGTCGAAGCCAGCCTCTTCAAACCCGGGAATCTGCGCCACGGCATCGATGTCGGCCAGGTGTTTAATGTCAAACAGCATGTCCTTGAGGGGGGCTTTGTAGCTCATTTTATGTCTCTGATGGAATAGAACTTCACAGGTTTTGATCTGGAAAATCACAGAAGAAAATAAGATTTCACAAGGAGATCAAAGAGATCAGGAGAAAGTCAAGAAAGACTTTGTTTGAGCCTCTCTTGATCTCCTGATCTCTTTGTGAACTTCTTTCTTTGACTTTCTATAACTGCGTCAGTGCAATAAGAGCTTGCATTACAGCGCAGCCGTCAACTCAGGCACAGCCGCAAACAGGTCAGCCTCCAGCCCATAATCGGCCACACTGAAAATCGGCGCTTCTGCGTCCTTGTTGATCGCCACGATGACCTTGCTGTCCTTCATGCCGGCCAGGTGCTGAATCGCGCCGCTGATGCCGGCGGCAATGTACAGCTGCGGCGCGACGATCTTGCCGGTCTGTCCGACCTGCCAGTCGTTGGGCGCGTAGCCGGCGTCCACGGCGGCACGCGAGGCGCCGAGCGCCGCACCGAGTTTGTCCGCCAGCGGCGTCATGACTTCGTTGAATTTTTCGGCGCTGCCCAGCGCCCGGCCGCCACTGACGATGATTTTGGCGGCGGTCAGCTCGGGGCGGTCGCTCTTGGCGATTTCGCTGCCGACAAAGACCGACTTGCCGCTGTCGGCAACGCCTGCGACGGTTTCCACCGCAGCCGAACCGCCGGTGGCCGCAGCCGCGTCAAAACCAGTGGTGCGCACAGTGATGACTTTGGTCGCATCCAGGCTCTGTACGATGGCAATGGCGTTGCCGGCGTAGATGGGCCGCTCGAAGGTGTCGGCTGCATCCACCTTGGTGATGTCGGATATCTGGCCGACATCGAGCAGAGCCGCCACGCGCGGCGCGATGTTCTTGCCCGACGCCGTGGCCGGGAACAGGATGTGCGAATAGCTGCTGGCCAGCGCGATCACTTGGGCGGCCATGTTTTCGGCGAGGCCGTGTTCAAAATGTGCGCCATCCACGTGGATGACTTTGGCAACACCGGCGATCTGGCTGGCGGCCTGGGCAGCGGGGCCGGCGTTCAGGCCCGCCACCAGCACATGCACGTCGCCGCCGCACTGGGCGGCCGCGGTCACGGTGTTGAGGGTCGCGGGACGGATGCTGGCGTTGTTATGTTCTGCAATTACGAGGGATGTCATGAGTAGCTCCTGATTTTTTTGACTGCTGTCATCCCGGACTTGATCCGGAATCCATGGTGGCGCACCCGCATGGATCGCGGGTCAGGCCCGCAAAAACAGCTGTGGTTGTTAAATGACCTTGGCTTCGTTGCGCAGCTTGTCCACCAGCGTGGCGACGTCGGGCACCTTGATGCCGGCGCTGCGCTTGGGCGGTTCACTGACCTTGAGCGTCTTCAGCCGCAGCTTGACATCCACGCCGAGGTCTTCGGGCTTGAAGTTGTCGAGCTGCTTTTTCTTGGCCTTCATGATGTTGGGCAGGGTCACGTAGCGCGGCTCGTTCAGGCGCAGGTCGGTGGTGATGATGGCCGGCAGGCTCAATGACAGCGTTTCCATGCCGCCGTCTACCTCGCGCATGACCACGGCCTTGCCGTCGGCCACATCGACCTTGGAGGCAAAGGTTGCCTGCGGCCAGCCCAGCAAGGCGGCCAGCATCTGGCCGGTCTGGTTGCAGTCGTCGTCAATCGCCTGTTTGCCCAGGATCACGAGCTGGGGCTGCTCTTTGTCCACCAGGGCTTTAAGCAGTTTGGCCACCGCCAGCGGCTGCAACTCTTCTGTCGTCTCCACCAGGATGGCGCGGTCAGCACCGATGGCCATGGCCGTGCGCAGGGTTTCCTGGCACTGGGCCACGCCGCAGCTCACGGCAATGACTTCGGTGACCACACCTTTTTCCCTGAGGCGGGTGGCTTCTTCGACGGCAATCTCGTCAAACGGGTTCATGCTCATTTTGACGTTGGCGATATCAACACCGGTGCCATCAGATTTGACGCGGACTTTGACGTTGTAATCGACAACACGTTTGACGGGGACCAGGACCTTCATGGGAGAACTCCAGAGTTATTGATTGACGTTCACGTAAAGCATTTGATTCTATGCTGCACATGCACAACGCCCCATCGACCACGGTCTGCGGGGGGGGCATTGCAGAGCACATCGCAAGAATAGAACGACCGTTCTATTTAATTATAAAGACCGATTGACACCGAATTAGAGCCGTCGGCCCAATGCGCTGTTGCCCCGGCGACAATTGCCGTCCGTCAATTAACAGACCGATGGGTCGGTTAATTGGGGTAAGTAGGGACAGACTGCGGCGCATCGCTGACATAAAGTCACGGTTCCGGATGAAACAGCGGCTTCACACCGCCGGATCGTCCCCACGAGTAATCTGGTCAGCCTGCTGACCGTTCCGGAGCATTGAATGAAGATCAAACCCATCGTCGCCGCGCTGCTGACCGTCTGCAGCGGTCTTGCCTCCGCCCAAACCGTGTTGACCGTCTCTAGCTGGTTGCCACCCACTCACACCCTGAGCATGGCCCAAAAAGAATGGTGCGACCTGCTGGAGAAAAACACGGCCGGAAAAATGAAATGCAACATCCTGCCGCGTGGTGTCACGGCCGCGCCCGGTACGCTGGATGCGGTGAAAAACGGCCTGGCCGATGTGTCTTACACCGTGCACGGCTACACGCCGGGGCGTTTCCTCTACACCCAGATGTCCGAGTTCCCCTTCCTGGGCAACACCTCGGAGCCGATTTCAGTGGCCTTCAACAAGGTGGCCTTCAAGAACCCGCAATTCCTGTCTGAGCACCAGGGTGTCAAGGTCATCTCCTTTTTCACGCACGGCCCTGGCATTGTGTTCAACACCAAGCGGCCGGTCACCACTGTCGAGGAGCTCGGCGGCCTGAAGTGGCGCGTGGGCGGCGGCATGGTCAATGAGATCTCCAAAGTGCTGAACATGAATGTCACGCTCAAACCCGCACCCGACTCTTATGAGCTGCTGTCCGGCGGCGTCATGGATGGGACCCTGTTCCCTGCGGAATCCACCGAGTCCTTCAAGATCGACAAACTGATCAAACATGCCACGATGTTTCCAGGTGGCCTGTACAACACCAGCTTTGTCTTCATGATGAACCAGGGCAAGTACGACAAGCTCAGCGCTGACGAAAAGAAAGCCGTGGATGCGATCTCCGGCGAAGTGGCAGCGCGCATGTTCGGCCGAGGCTGGGACAAGGTGGACCGCCGCGCCATGGCGCTGATGCAGGCCAACAACGTGCAGATCGTCAAGGCCGATGCAAAATTCGTCGCTGACGTCAAAACAAAAACTGCTCCGCTGGAGCAGAAGTGGATCAAGGACGCCGAGGCCAAGGGCATGAAAGATGCGGCCAAAGTTCTGGCCGAATTCCGCGCCGAAATCGCCCGCCAGGAAAAGTAATCCGTCTTACCGTTTTTTTAGCGCGGCCTCATGGACAATGAGGCCGCGTTTTTTATGGATTGAGGCAAAGATTGAACAAGCTGATTGAAACCGTGTGCGGCCTGCTGGCTGCCGCTGCCCTGTTCGCCATCATGGCGCTGACTTTTTTTGACGTCGGCGGGCGCAAGTTGCTGTCCAATTCCATTCCCGGCTCGCTCGAACTCACGGAGCTGCTGATGGTGGTGGTGATTTTTGCCGCGCTTCCGCTGGTGTCGCTGCGCGGTGAACATGTGGTGTTCGACTCGCTGGACCACTACCTGCCGCAAGGCCTGCGCAAGATCCAGCGCGCCCTGATGCAGGCCGTCTGCGCGGCGACCTTGCTGGGCCTGGGCTGGCTGATGTGGCAGGTCGGTGGCCAGTACCTGGAAACCGGTGAAACCACGGCCCAGCTCAAAATTTTGAAAGCGCCGTTCATGTACGGCATGGCCGCGTTGTGCGCGGTAGCGGGGCTGATCCACCTGGGTCTGGTGTTCCGGCCGTCTGCGGCCGAAGAAGCTGGCGAAGGAGCCACGCTGTGATCGAAGCCCTGCTTGGTTTTGCTGCCATCTTCCTTTTGGCGTTGCTGCGCCTGCCGCTGGCCTTTGCGATGGGCCTGGTCGGTATCGTCGGGATGGGTCTGACGCGCGGCTGGCTTCCGGCCCTGGCCAGCACCGCGCAGGTGGTGCATGAGACCGGGTTTGCCTACACGCTGTCGGTGATTCCGCTGTTCATCCTGATGGGAAATTTTGTCGCGAAGGCCGGCCTGGCCCACGAACTCTTCCATGCGGCCTATGCCTTTATCGGCCACCTTCGCGGCGGTCTGGCCCACGCTACCGTGATGGCCTGTGCGGGTTTCGGCGCGATCTGCGGCTCATCCATCGCGACCGCTGCCACCATGAGCAAGGTGGCTTACCCGTCGATGAAAAAGCTCGGCTACAGCGACTCGTTATCCACCGGCGTGATTGCCGCCGGCGGCACCCTGGGCATCATGATTCCGCCCTCGACCATCATGGTGATCTACGGCATCGTGACGGAAACCAACATCGGCAAGCTGTTCGCGGCCGGCGTGATTCCGGGTCTCCTGATCGCGCTGCTGCTGATGGTGGCGGTTCTCTTCATGACCTTCATGGACCCCGAGCATGCGCCGGCCGGAGAAAAAACATCCTGGCCTGATCGCTGGAAAGCCCTGCGCGGCATCTGGGGCGTGCTGCTGCTAATGCTGCTGGTCTTGGGCGGCATTTACGGCGGCGTGTTCACCGCCACCGAGGGAGCAGGCATAGGCGCGGCCGGCGCCTTCCTCTTTGCGCTGGCACGGCGTCGGCTGACGGTCAAGGCCACACTGGAAGTGCTGGTGGAATCGGCGCGAACCACCGCCATGCTGTTTACGCTGTTGATTGCGGCGACGATTTTTGCCAACTTCATGAACTTCACCTCCATGCCCGGCGACCTGAAAGAGTGGATCACGCATCTCGGACTCCCGCCGGTGATGATCGTCGGCGCCATGATGCTGATCTACGTCGTGCTGGGCACCGTGATGGAAGAACTCACCATGGTGCTGCTGACCATCCCGCTGTTTTTCCCGATCGTGATGGCACTCGGCTTCGATCCAGTCTGGTTTGGCGTGCTGATCGTCATGGTGATCCAGATCGGCCTGATCTCGCCGCCGGTCGGCATGAACCTGTTTGTGCTGAACACCCTGCTGCCCCGTGTCGGTCTGAGCAACATCTTCCGCGGCGTCTGGCCCTTTGTTTTTATGCAGATCGTGGCGCTGGGCCTGTTGCTGGCCTTCCCGATACTGAGCCTCTGGCTGCCGTCCTTCATGAAGTGAGGCACACCAAGCTCAGGAGGGCCTGGCCACCTCTTCCCCCGGCTGGGGCCGCGTGTGGATGACCCGTTGTGGGTAGGGAATTTCGACACCGTTGGCGCGCAGCGACTGCAATATACCCAGGTTGATGCGCGAGCGCAGGTTTTGCTGGCTGTTTTCCGGATCGGTCATCCAGTAGTTCAGGGTGAACTCCAGCCCATCAGCGCCAAAGTTGGTCAGATTGACCCCGGGAGCGGGATCACGTACCACGCGGTCCTGGCTCAGCGCCGCTTCGGTCAGCAAGCGCATCACCAGCTCCACGTCGCTGTCGTAAGCCACCGAAACCACGGTGGACTGCAACACGCGCGAGTCGGCCAGTGACAGATTTTCAATGCGATTGCTGATGAACATCTCGTTGGGCACGATGGACTCACGCCCACCGAGCGAACGCACGACCGTGTAACGCGCGTTGATGTCGGTAATTCGGCCCTCGAAGTTATCGACCCGGATGTTGTCGCCGATGCGCACGCTGCGCTCGGCCAGCATCACAAAACCACTGACATAACTGGCCGCGAGCTTTTGCAGACCAAAACCCACCCCGACGCCGATGGCCCCGCCCAGGACCGACAAGGCCGTCAGATCAATCCCGACGGCTGACAGCGCCACCAGCAGACCCACAAACACCAACAGTGCGCGCGTGGCGTTGCTCAGGGCTTTGCGCAGCGACAACTGGCCACCAGTGGCCGACTTGAGCAGGCGCGACTCGATGGCGGCCGATACCCACAAGGCAATAAGCAACACAATGCCCGCCGTTAAAGCGCCCTCAATCAGGGTGCGCACTGACAGCGTGGAGTCGCCTACTTTCCAGCGTATGTCATCGAGCTCTTCCAGTACCAGCGGCAGCAGGCCGCTGACCCACAGCACCATGGCAAGCCAGGCGAGCCAGGAAATACTGCGTTCAAGAACCCGCACAACGGGCGCGTCCACAAACACCACCTGCAACACCTTGACGCCCAGACGAATGACTGCCAGCGCGACCAACACCGGAATGGCGATCTTGAACACCGCCAGCGGCAACCAGAGCGCCAGTAGCATGAAGGAAAAATAGGCCAGGCACAAGAGCAGCAGCGGAAACATCACGCCATCGATGATTTGCCGACCGAACCAGATCGAGCGCTCGTCGGGCAAGGCGCTGGCGCGGCGGACCCCCCAGACCAGTGCCCAGGCCAGGACCGCGCAGGCCAACAACATGGCCAGTTCGGCCAGCGCACTGGGCTGTGCGATGGTGGCCAGCCACGAATCAAGGTCTTCGATCCGGGCGCTGGGTTTTACTGCGGCCATTGCGGCTTCCTCTTGTCGATAAAGGCCTGCACGCCTTCCTGCGCCACGGGATGCACCATGTTGCAAGCCATGGTCTGCCCGGCCAACTGGTAGGCGCTAGCGATGCCGGTTTCGCGCTGCTGGTAGAACAGCGCCTTGCCCATGGCCACGGCCTCGCGGGGTTTGTCCAGAATGGACGCCACCATCTGCTCAACGGCGGCATCGAGCTCCTCCAGCGGCACCACGCGGTTGACCAGGCCGCGGGTGCGAGCTTCGTCAGCCGTGATGAAGCCGCCGGTCAGCAGCATCTCCATGGCCTGCTTGGCCGGAATGTTACGCACCAGCGGCACGCTGGGCGTGGCGCAGAACAGGCCCACGTCGATGCCGTTGACACCAAACGTCGCGGGGCTGCCGGCAATCGCCAGGTCGCATTGCGCGACCAATTGGCAACCAGCCGCCGTGGCCACGCCCTGCACACGGGCCAGCACCGGCACCGGCAGGTTCTGGATGGCCAGCATCATGCGGGTGCACTGCGCAAACAGCTTCTGGTAGTAAGCCAGCTCGGGCTGCGCGCGCATTTCCTTGAGGTTGTGGCCGGCGCAAAAAGCCTTGCCCTGTGCGGCCAGCACCACGATGCGCGCCTGCGGGTCTGCAGCCACCGCATCGAACGCGGCCTGCAGCGCGGCCAGCATCTCTTCACCCAGGGTGTTGAAGGCGTCCGGGCGATTCAGCGTGATCCGATTGACACCGCGCGCATCGCGGCTGTGTATCGCCGCATCGGTCATCGCTTGCATCGGCATGTTCACCGCAGGAATTACAGGTCAGCCAGCACGCGAATATGCGCTTCCACGCTGCGTGCCAGGGCCTTGAGGTTGTAGCCGCCTTCGAGCGAGGAGACGATGCGCCCGCCCGCGTGGCGATGCGCGACATCCTTGATGCGCTGGGTGATCCAGGCATAGTCCTGCTCGTCCAGACCGAGCTGGCCCAAGTCGTCATCGCGGTGTGCGTCGAACCCGGCGCTGATGAAAATCATCTGGGGCTTGAAGTCTTCGAGCCGCGGCATCCACATCGCCTCGATCATGTCGCGCACGGCCGCGCCCTTGGTGTACGCGGGCACGGGGATGTTCACCATGTTGTCGCCGCCGCGGGTGCCGCCGTGCGGGTAAAACGGATGCTGGAAAAAGCTCACCATCAGGATGCGGTCATCGCCGCGAATGATGTCTTCGGTGCCGTTGCCGTGGTGCACATCGAAGTCCACGATCGCGACCCGCTCCAGGCCGTGCCGCTCCAGCGCGTATTTGGCGGCGATCGCCACGTTGTTGAAAAAGCAGAATCCCATGGCGCGGTCATGGCAGGCATGGTGGCCGGGCGGCCGCACCGCACAGAAAGCGTTTTCGACCTCGCCGGCCATCACCGCATCGGTGGCGGCCAGTGCGGCACCGGCGCCGCGCAGGATGGCGTTCCAGGTGAAGGCATTGAGCGCCGTGTCCGGATCCAGCTGGGCATATTTCGGTCCGCCGGCCAGGGTATCGTCGGCAAGTTGGTCGCCCAGGCCACGGATGCCCGCGATCATCATGCGGTCATGCCCGAGTTCCAGGTCGCCCAGCGAAGCCAGCGGTGCTTCGCGCCGGTCCAGCGCATCGCCGACGCCGGTGATCAGCAGCCGGTCTTCAATCGCATCAAGCCGCTCCGGACACTCCGGATGACCCGGTCCCATTTCATGTTTACGGCAATCGGCATGGGTGAAATACGCAGTGGCATTCATAACGGAAATTTTTGCGGTAAGGTTGATGGCATGAACGCGAAACAAAAGATTCAGGCACTATTAAATCAGCTTAACACGGTCATTGTGGGCAAGCCGGCCCAGGTCCAGGACTGCGTGGCCTGCCTGCTGGCCGGCGGGCATTTACTGATTGAAGATGTGCCCGGCGTCGGAAAAACCACGCTGGCGCACGCCCTGTCCCGCTCCTTCGGCCTGCAATTTTCGCGCGTGCAGTTCACCGCCGATCTGATGCCCAGCGATCTGACCGGCGTGTCGATTTACGAACGTCAGAAAGAAAGTTTTGTCTTTCACCCCGGTCCGGTGTTCGCCCAGGTGCTGCTGGCCGACGAGATCAACCGCGCCAGCCCGCGCACGCAGAGCGCGCTGCTCGAAGCCATGGAAGAAAAACAGGTCACCGTGGAGGGCGAGACGCGGCCGCTGCCTGTGCCGTTTTTTGTGATCGCCACGCAAAATTCGCACGATCAATTGGGCACCTATTGCCTGCCCGAGTCGCAATTGGACCGTTTCCACATGCGCATTTCTCTGGGTTATCCGGACCGCGCCGCTGAGAGGCTGCTGCTGGGCGGCAGCGACCGCCGCGAGATGGTGGACAAGCTGGCTACCGTGCTGACGCCGCACGACCTGCTGGAGCTGCAGCGAGAGGTGCTACAGGTGCATGCGACCGAGCCCCTGCTCAATTACCTGCAGGACCTGATTGCCGCCACACGTTCGGGCCAATGGTTTTTGCAGGGCCTGAGCCCGCGTGCCGGCATTGCGGTGATGCGCGCCGCCCGTGCCCAGGCGTTTTTGAGCGGCCGCGACTATGTGGCGCCCGACGACGTCGTCGCCGTGTTGCCGCAAACCGCCGCGCACAGGCTGACGCCGGTCACCAGCGCCGGACGCGGCGCGGTCGAACAGGTGCGGGCCATGCTCGAGACCGTTCCTCTGCCATGAAGCCTCCGCCAGGAAGAGGACATGCGACCGACGTGGCACGGCAATTTCCCGCCGGGCCGCCCCAAGGGAAATTAGCCCCTCTTCGTGATGAAAGGGGCAGCGCAACGCCGAAGGCGCGCGAGGCGACCAGCGTGGGGGCCACATTCCTTCGCGGGCGCCTCCAGCAATGGTGGCAAAGCCGCCTACCTCTCAGCGACAGCGTGCTGCTGACCCAGCGCAACGTCTACATCCTGCCGACACGGCCTGGCCTCATGTTGGCGCTGACACTGCTGGTACTGCTGGTTGCCTCCATCAATTACCAGCTCAATCTGGGCTACCTGCTGACCTTTCTGTTGGCTGGCAGCGCCGTCACAGGCATGCATGTGTGCCATGGCACGTTGCGCGGCCTTGCCATGAATTTGATAGCACCTCCGCCCCAGCACGCGGGGGCTGCAGCCATTTTTTATGTCAAGCTCACGAACACCCGACGCTCTGTCCGCCACGGCATCGGCCTGAGTGTGTTGAACCCGATCAATGCAAAAAACGGGCTGCACTGGGCCTGGACCGACGTACCGGCCGAAGGCAGCAGCACCGTGCAGGTGGCCTTCACGCCACCTCGGCGCGGCCTGCACCGCCTGCCCACCCTGACCGCCGAAACACGTTTTCCGCTGGGTACCTTTCGCGTCTGGACCCTCTGGCGGCCTGCTGCGCAGGTGCTGGTCTACCCCGCGCCAGAACGCCAACCCCCGCCCCTGCCGCCCGGCGAGCCACGTTCCGGCGCGGCCAGCGCAACCGCGCGGGTGCAAAGCAGCGGCGACTTCGACAGCATACGCAGTTACCGCCGCGGCGACCCGCTCAAACTGGTCATGTGGAAAAAAGCCGCCAAGGCCGACGAGCAGGGCAACGGCCTGGTGGTGCGCGATGCCCAGCAGGCCCAGCGCCATGAACTCTGGCTGGACTTTGTGCAGACCGGCTCGCTGGACACCGAAGGCCGGCTGGCACGCCTGTGCGCCTGGGTGCTGCAGGCCGACAAGCTGAGCCTGAGCTATGGCCTGCGACTGCCGGGGGTGCAAATCAAGCCCTCCAGTGGGGAGGCGCACAAACGACTGTGTCTGGAGGCGCTGGCTTTATGTTGAGCAGCGTTTGTGCAAGCGATGTCCAGGAACGATCACCCGTGCATCCGCCCTTTGTTGGATCCTTCGATCAGCCACTGGCGCAGGCACTTTCAAGAACCGGCGGGTATGTCAAATGCTAGCCCGCCTCCAATCCTTGCCCCGCGACAGCCGCGACACCCTGTTCCTGCTGGCGGTGATCGCCTGGGTGCTGCTGCCGCAGGTCAGCCACTTGCCCTGGTGGTGCAGCGCGCTGGCGGCGGCCATGTTGCTTTTTCGCGGCAAGCTGGCTTTTGGCAATCAGCCGCTGCCGAACCAATGGTGGCTGCTGGTGCTGCTGACGATGGCCGTCGGCGCCACGCTGCTGACCCACAAAACCCTGCTGGGCCGCGATGCCGGGGTCACGCTGATCGTGATCCTGCTGGCGCTCAAAACCCTGGAGCTGCGCGCCCGGCGCGACGCTTTTGTGGTGTTCTTCCTCGGCTTCTTCACCATGCTCACCAATTTTTTCTACTCCCAGTCGCTGTTGACGGCCTTCAGCATGCTGCTGGGGCTGCTGGGCCTGCTGACGGCCCTGGTCAATGCGCACATGCCGGTCGGCAAGCCGCCGCTGCTGCAAGCCGCAAAAACGGCCGGCTGGATGGCGCTGCTGGGCGCGCCGGTGATGGTGGTGCTGTTTTTGCTGTTTCCACGGCTGGCACCGCTGTGGGGCACGCCGACTGACGCCATGACCGGCCGCAGCGGCCTGAGCGCCACCATGCAGGTCGGCACCATCGCCAGTCTGGCGCTGGACGACAGTATCGCCATGCGTATTGCCTTTGAAGGCCGGCCACCGCCGCAGCGCGAGCTGTATTTTCGCGGCCCGGTGCTCTCCAGCTTCGACGGCCGGGAATGGCGGTCTTCCTCAAGCTCGCTTTTCCCCTCCCGCTACAAGCTGGCCGACAATCTGAAGCTCGAGGGAACACCCGTTTCTTACCAGGTCACACTGGAGCCCACCAGTCGACCCTGGCTGTTTGTGATGGAGGCGGCCGGCGAAAGCCCCGTATTACCCGGCTACCGGACTCGCATGAGCAGCGAGTTGCAGTGGTTCACGGACCGGCCCATCACCGATATCGTCCGCTATCAGGTGCAAAGCCACCCGGTGTTTCGGCACGGGCCGGACAAGCAGGAGGTCGGACTGCAGGAGTTTGTCGAGCTCCCGCCGGGTTTCAACCCCCGCACGCTGGCGCTCGCCACCGAGATCCGGCGTGATCCGCGCTACGCGCAGGCCGGCACCCAGGCGCTGGTGCAGGTCGCCATGGACAAGCTGCGTACCGGCGGCTACACCTACACGCTGGAGCCTGGCGTCTACGGTGCCAACACCGCCGACGAGTTCTGGTTCGACCGCAAGGAAGGTTTTTGCGAACATATTGCCTCGGCCTTTGTGGTGCTGATGCGCGCCATGGATGTGCCAGCGCGCATCGTCACCGGCTACCAGGGCGGCGAGCTCAATTCCGTCGATGGTTTCTGGGTGTTGCGCCAGAGCGATGCGCACGCCTGGACCGAGGTCTGGCAGGCCGACGCGGGCTGGGTGCGGGTGGACCCGACCTCGGCCGTCGCCCCGGGCCGCACCGGCGCCTTCCAGCGGCTGACGGCTCCGCAAGGGGTGGTTGGACAGGCGCTGGGCACCTTCAGCCCGAATCTGTCAGCCCAATTGCGCGCCGCCTGGGAGGCGGTGAACAACCGCTGGAACCAGTGGGTTCTCAATTACACCCAGGGCAAACAACTCAATCTGCTGCGGAACATGGGTTTTGACGCACCGAGCTGGGAAGACCTGGCCTATGTACTGATTGGTGTCATCGTGCTGGTCAGTGCAGCCGGCGCGGCCTGGGGCCTGTGGGAGCGGGTGCAGCACGACCCGTGGCTGCGCCTACTGGCGCGCGCGCGCAGACAATTGCACAAAGTCGGCATCAGCAGCGGGCCGGCCACTTCGCCGCGCGTACTGGCCGGGCAGGTGCTGGCCCGCTACGGCGACGACGGGCGGGAGCTGCACGACTGGCTGATGCAAATGGAAGTGCAACGTTACGCGGCCAGTGCCGACGGCGCCGCGCGCAGCCGCTTGAGACAGCTTCAGCGGCATTACGCCAGTCTGGGCTGGCCGGGATAAGCCCGCAGCCGACACGAACAACCCACTCAACTATTTTTTAGCTTCAGGACACGCTTTTTTCATGATTGACTTTTCCCTCTTCTGGCCCAAGCCAACTTTGCAGCGCGTGTGGGTTGCTACTATTTTGATAGCTACTTACGCAGGTACAGCATGGGCCAACGACCTAAAAAGCATCAAGGTTCAGCAAAATACCGGGCGCCAGGCAGCGCCGCAGGAAACCGCCTACGCGAGCCGCCCCGAGGTCATGCGTTTTGCCGACGACCTGGCGAGTCGGCGCGACCTGGATGTGTTGTGGGTACGCCAGGCCATAGGCCAGGCGCGCATGAGCCCGACCGTGATACGGCTGATGCAGCCACCGGCGAAGAGTTTCAGCAAAAACTGGCGCGTTTACCGCAGCCGTTTTATTGACCCGATCCGCATTGCCGCCGGCGCCAGGTTCTGGCAGGACAACCAGGCCACGCTGGCCCGCGCCGAACAGGAATATGGCGTGCCGGCAGACATCATCGTCGGCATCATCGGTGTCGAGACGATTTATGGCCGCGACACCGGCAAGTTTCGCGTGCTGGACGCCCTGACCACGCTGGCCTTTGACTTCCCCGCCGCACACCCGCGTGCGCGCGAACGCAGCGAATTTTTCAAGGGCGAGCTGGAGCAGTTCCTCAGCCACCAGAGCCGCCTGGGCAGCGACCCAACCGCACCGCGCGGCAGTTACGCCGGCGCCATGGGCATGCCGCAGTTCATGCCATCGAGCTGGGTCAAATACGCGGTCGATTTTGACGGCGACGGCAGGATTGACCTGTGGAACAGCCCGGCCGATGTGATTGGTTCGGTCGCCAATTACTTCAAGGCCTTCAACTGGCAGACCGGCATGCCCACGCATTACCCGGTGCGTTTTGATACCGCTACGCTGGACATGGACGCCTTGATGGCGCCCGATATTTTGCCGACCTTCAGCGTGGCCAGCTTCAGCGCCAAAGGCGCGGTGCTGGAGGGCGACGCCTTAAGCCACACCGGCCCGCTGGCGCTGATCGAGCTGCTCAACGGCGACCCGAACAACGGCGGCAGCCCACCCACTTACGTCGCCGGCACGGAAAATTTTTACGCGATCACACGCTACAACTGGAGCAGTTATTACGCGATGGCGGTGATTGATCTGGGGCGGGAAGTGGCGGCACGAGTCAGGCCATAGATGCAAACAGAGGTATTCATCGCTGCGTCTGTGATGCAAAGCAGCAGTCTCCGATCCTAGGCGCCTCCGCCACGGTCAGCTTATGGTGTGTACTTGCCGGCCAAAGTCAAACAAGAATATTTCAAGGCCAGCGAGGACGACATTGTCGTCAACACCATCTCGCCGACGGGTTACCCGATGCGCATGCTCAAGAACACGCCCGCCATCGGCTCGGGCATCCGTCCGGGTTGCGAGTCCTATGGCTACCTGCTCGATGGCAACGGCAACTGCGCCTACATCACGGCCTACAACGCCGAAGTAGCCCTGCACCCGGACGCCAAGACGATCTCGGTCATGGACAAGACCTGCCTGTGCACCCACATGCGCAACTACAACTGCTGGACCTGCGGGCACTACACCTACCGCCTGAAAGACACCACGCGACGGCTAGATGACGGCAGCTACCAGACGCTGAGCGCTGAACACATTTTTAAGGACTACCAGTTCAGCGTGGAGGGCAAGATTGCTTTGCCGACTTGATTGCGCCGTAAGACGTCCAGTTAAGTCCAAATTAAAAGGCCCTGCGCTTTGTGTTCAGGGCCTTTTTAATTGGCTCCCCAAAATGAGCGATGGTGAGTACTGGGGATTGTCGACCGATATGACAGACAAGACCACATAGAAGGCGCCTCTAAATTCGATTTTTTGCCCCGAGACGCCGGTAATGTTCGCCAAGGGCTGTCAGTCCGCAGGTTTTGCTCTCCATCGCAGCATTCCACATGTGTGGCGCATCAACCGGCACTAGCAAATTGAGACGGTTGTACTGCTGCAGGATCGCAAACGTTCTCGTGCTTTCGGGGTCCGGCAGCGGCATGCCCTCATCACGGCCTTTCATTTCCGGCTCGAATGTTGGGTCGAGTGCAAACTCAAATCCGGGGCTAGGGAAAAACTCGTTAATCCTGCGCAGGTCTCCTATTGCAATTGCGGGAGCGACCTTACGCAACGAAACGAATCGCTGTACGTTTGTTTTGAAGACTGGCCTTTGCTCCCAAAGCCCAAGTGATTGGTCAATGTGGGCGTAAATACTGCCAGGAGTTACATCGCCGATCAGGTTCGCCGCGCTGCCATTCAACGCATCCACAAAGAGCGTCGTAAACACCCCCCGCCCATCCTCCTCCTTCGCGTATTGCTCAGCCGTCGACGCGGTGAGTACCGTCAGTCCTTCTGCAAGTGCTGCGAATTGCCCAGCAGTCGGTGCGTTTCCAGCTATGCCCGAGTGACAGCTATCCAAAACGATGATTTTGTTCGTTGCAGGGGACGCGTTGGCAAATGTCAATATTTCCGTAAGTGAGACGCCCTCGTCACCTCGCCTAGAGTCGGTTGCCAGCACATATCCACCAGCTGCTTCGATATGGCCGTGGCCTGCAAAGTAGAACAAGGCGACTTCAGCTTTCGTTGCGAAGAGCTGCTGAACCTGATCCTTCAAATCTGCTCGATCCACCCTATCAGTTGGCCCATTTCCAGTTAGAAGTTTCACGTCGAAATTTATGGATCCTCCGTCGTGACGTTCCAAGACGGCCTTGACTGCATGCGCGTCATCTACGCATCCAAACAGGGAATTTCCGTGGTCGTAATAGTTGATCCCGACGATGAGGGCAATTCTCATTTGCTTCAGAACCTGTTAATAAAGCCTGAGATTGTTGGCCAAGTCCACACCACGGTATTGACGCCGGGAAGCTTAGTCCGATCGTCGGTGTATGCCCAAATGGCGAGCAGTGGCACGTTCTCTTCTGCTGCACAACTGATCTCCCACTTTTGCCCGCTCGATGTAAGGGAGCTGCTGCTCACGAGAGCGATAACGCCATCGGAGCGACGAATCCGGGTTCGTACGCGATCTTTCCAGTTCTCGTCGTACGCCTCCTTCACCGACATATCTATGTATTCGAAGGGAGAATTTGTGAGAAGTGACTGACCTTTTAAAAAATCGCGTTGGCGTTCGTCCTCTATCGCGAAGGCAACAAAGATCACTTTTTTATCGGCCATGTCGGTCTCCTTTGAATGCCGCTATCCGGCAAATTGGTTGACCCCCGGTCAGGTAACACGGGGCAATAAATCCAAACCACCGATAGTAAGCTCATCTCACCCACCCATCCCGCCCTAAATATGCAAAGCATGCCCCAGCGCCCGCAGCGCGGCTTCATGCACTGCTTCACCCAAAGTCGGATGCGCGTGAATGGTGCCGGCCACGTCTTCCAGGCAGGCGCCCATCTCGATGGAGTGTGAAAAGGCGGTGCTCAGCTCTGACACGCCTGCGCCCACGGCCTGCCAGCCGACGACCCGGTGGTTGTCGCGCCGGGCTACGACGCGCACAAAGCCTTCGCTTGACTCCAGCGTCATGGCGCGGCCGTTGGCGGCGAACGGGAAGCTGGCGTGAATGCAGTCGAGGCCGGCTTGCGCTGCTTCCTGCGGGGTCTGGCCCACCACCACCACTTCGGGGTCGGTGAAGCACACCGCTGCAATGGCCGCAGGCGCAAAGTGGCGCCGCTTGCCGGAGATGATTTCGGCCACCATCTCGCCCTGCGCCATGGCGCGGTGCGCCAGCATCGGCTCGCCCGTCAAATCACCTATGGCCCAGACATGGCGCATGGAGGTGCGGCACTGGTCGTCGATCTTCACGGCGCGGCCGTTCATGTCGAGCAGCAGGCTCTCCAGGCCCCAGCCTTGCGTGCGCGGGGCGCGGCCAATCGCCACCAGCACCTGATCGGCCGGCAACTCGGATTCCTTGCCCTGCGCGCTCTGCATGCGCACCGCATCACCCGCCGCGTTAAGCCCCTGTACCTTGCAGCTCAAATGCAATTGCAGCCCGAGCCGGCGCAGTGAAGCGCCCACCGGCTTGGTCAGCTCTTCGTCATAGAGCGGCAAAATGCGGTCCAGCGCCTCGACCACGCTGACTTCGGCACCGAGCTTGCGGTAGGCAATACCCAGCTCCAGCCCGATGTAGCCTGCACCGACCACCACCAGGCGCTTGGGCACCTTCGCAGGCGACAAGGCTTGTGTCGATGAGATCACGCGCCCGCCAAAAGGCATGCCGGGCAAGGCCACTTCCTGCGAGCCCGCTGCCAGCAGCAGGTGCTCGCAGACGATGCGCAGGGAGGCAGCACCCGTACCAACACGCGCTTCCTGCTCGAACACGTCAACCGTTTTGCCATCAACCACCTTTGCCCAGCCCTGAATGACCTTGACACCGTGCTTTTTCAGCAAGGCTCCCACGCCCTGCGTGAGCTTGTCAACGATGCCGTCTTTCCAGCGCACGGTCTGCGCCACGTCGATGCGGGGCGATTCGACATGAATGCCGATGGCTGAATCACCGGCGAACTGGCAGGTTTTGTGGAAAGCCTCGCTGGCGTGAATCAGGGCCTTGGACGGAATGCAGCCGATGGTCAGGCAGGTGCCGCCCAGCCGCGCGCCTTCGACCAGGGTCGTGGCGATGCCAAGTTGCGCTGCGCGAATCGCGGCCACGTAGCCGCCCGGCCCACCGCCAATTACCAGTAGCGTTGTTTGTTGCGTTTGCATGCCCTACTCCACAAACAAGGTGGCTGGAGACTCCAGGTAGCCCCGCAGCAACTGCACAAACTCGGCGGCCTGCATGCCATCGACCACGCGGTGGTCGAACGACGACGACAGGTTCATCATCAGCCGCGGCACCACGGCGCCGCCCCGGATCACGGGCCGCTCGACGATGCGGTTGATGCCCACAATCGCCACCTCGGGGTGGTTGATCACCGGCGTGGTAACAATGCCGCCTAACGCGCCCAGGCTGGTGATGGTGATGGTCGAGCCCGAGAGCTCTTCGCGCGTGGCCTTGCCGCTGCGCGCCGCTTCCGCCAGGCGCAGCACTTCGGCCGCACAGGCCCACAAGTCACGCGACTCGGCGTGCCGCACCACCGGCACCATCAGGCCGCCTTCGGTCTGCGTGGCAATGCCCAGATGCACCGCGCCATAGCGCGTGGCCACCGCCGCTTCGTCGTCATAACGCGCGTTGATCTGCGGAAACTCACGCACCCCCAGCACGACGGCGCGAACCAGAAAGGGCAGCACCGTCAGGCGGCCCCGCTCTTTGCCGTACCTGGCGTTCAAACGGGCGCGCAAGGCTTCCAGCTCGGTCACATCAACTTCTTCGACATAGGTGAAGTGCGGAATGCGGCGCTTGGACTCCTGCATCTTCTGCGCGATTTTGCGGCGCAGGCCGATTACCGGCACCGCTTCTTGGTGGTGCCGCTCGGCATAACGCTGATCGCTCTGGCCTGCTGCGTGCCCTTTCGCCGCGCGGGCTGCATAGGCATCGAGGTCTTCCTGCATGATGCGGCCCGCCGCACCTGTTCCGGGCACAAACTGGAGCTCCACGCCCAGCTCCCAGGCCCGGCGCCGAACAGCGGGCGAGGCGATGGGCTTGTCACCCGGCTGGCGCGCATGGGCGGCGGCGGGTGCGGGCTGTTCATGCCGCAGGAGCGTCGCCGGAGTGGCTGAAGTTGTCGCCGGCTTGGCAGCCGCAACAGGGACCGCTGCCATGGCAACTGGTGCCGCGGCCTTAGATGGTTTGGCTGGTTTAACCGGCGCTACCGGATCGGCCGAAGTCGCAGCGACCGGCGCTGCAGGAGCCCCAGCTTTCACATTCCCAGCGCCCTCGACTTCAATGCGAATCACTTCGGAGCCGACCGCCATCACCTGGCCGACCGCGCCGCCCAGGGCCAGGACCGTGCCCGCCACCGACGACGGAATTTCGACCGTGGCCTTGTCGGTCATCACATCGGCCAGGATCTGGTCCTCCGCCACCACATCACCGACCTTCACATGCCAGGCGACCAGTTCGACCTCGGCAATGCCTTCGCCGATGTCCGGCATCTTGATTGCGTGAATTCCCATAATCCATGATTCCTTAGTTGAAGGTGCCCGAGTGGGCTGCGATGCGGTGCGCTGGCAAGGCGCAACGACGCGGCGGGCAAATGCCCGCAAGGAGGCGCAACGCCACCAGCGTGCCGCAGCGCGGCGCAATCGGGTGCCTAGCGCTGCCACGCACACGGCGAGTACAGCCGTGGTCAAAAATTTCCGTGTCCATGCCATCTGTCCAGCGGAGGTAAGCGGTCGACTGAGGATTCATGGATCATGCCTCCAGGGTGCGTTTGAACGCCGCTGCGACCCGTGTAGGGCCAGGAAAATAGGCCCACTCCTGGGCATGCGGATAGGGCGTGTCCCAGCCCGCCACGCGCTCGATGGGCGCTTCGAGGTGGTAGAAACAATGCTCTTGAATGAGCGCCACCAGTTCGGCACCAAAGCCGCTGGTGCGGGTGGCCTCATGCACCACCACGCAGCGACCGGTTTTCTTGACCGAGGCGACGATGGTCTCCAGGTCCAGCGGCCAGATTGAGCGCAGGTCGATGATTTCGGCATCAATGCCGCTCTCATTCGCGGCCGCTTCGGACACAAACACCATGGTGCCGTAGGTGATCACGGTCAGCGCTTTGCCGGGGCGAAACACCGCTGCTGAATCCAGCGGCACGGTGTAGTAACCCTCCGGCACTTCACCCATGGGGTGTTTGGACCAGGGCACGACCGGCTTGTCGTGGTGGCCGTCAAACGGCCCGTTGTACAGGCGCTTGGGTTCGAGAAAAATAACCGGATCGTCGTTCTCGATGGCTGCGATCAGCAAGCCTTTGGCGTCGTAGGGATTAGACGGCATGACGGTGCGCAAGCCGCAAACCTGCGTGAACAAGGCCTCTGGACTCTGGCTGTGGGTTTGCCCGCCGTAGATGCCACCGCCGCAGGGCATGCGGATGGTGATCGGCGCGGTAAAGTCGCCCGCCGAGCGGTAGCGCAGCCGCGCCGCTTCCGACACGATCTGGTCGCTGGCGGGGTAGAAGTAGTCGGCAAACTGAATCTCCACCACCGGGCGCAAGCCGTAGGCGCCCATGCCCACGGCCGTGCCGACGATGCCGCCCTCGGAAATCGGCGTGTCAAACACGCGCGAGCTGCCATACTTTTTTTGCAAGCCTTCGGTGCAGCGGAACACGCCACCGAAATAGCCCACGTCCTGGCCATAGACGACCACGTTGCTGTCGCGCTCCAGCATCACATCCATCGCCGAGCGCAGCGCCTGGATCATCGTCATCTTAAGGGTGGCCCCCACGCTTTTCACTTCGTGTAATGCGCTGCCCCCCGAGGGGGCTGGCCTTGCTTGAGGCGGCCCGGCGCTGGCGGCCTTGGTTTCCACGGTTTCGGCTTTGTTTTTGGTTTCTTGCTTCATGATCAGATTCCCAGCTCTTGACGCTGCCGGCGCAAATGCTCGGGCATCGATTTGTAAACGTCGTCGAACATGGTGGCCGGGCTTTGCATGTTCCCGTTGGCCATCGTGCCGTGGCTTTCGGCCTCCTTTTGCGCTGCGGCTACGGAAGCTTCAAGCTCCTTTTGTGTGGCCTCGTGCTCCGCGTCAGACCAGGCGTCCAGGCCGATCAAATGCTGCTTGAGGCGGGCAATCGGATCGCCCAGGGGAAAGCGCGCTGCATCGTTGGCGGGCCGGTACTTGCTTGGATCGTCCGAAGTGGAATGCGGGCCGGCGCGGTAGGTCACCCACTCGATCAGCGTGGGCCCGAGGTTGCAGCGGGCGCGCTCTACAGCCCATTGCGAGGCCGCATAGACAGCCAGAAAATCATTGCCATCGACCCGCAGCGAGGCAATGCCGCAGCCGACACCGCGCGCGGCGAAGGTGGTGCCTTCACCGCCGGCAATGGCCTGAAAAGTCGATATCGCCCACTGGTTGTTAACCACGTTGAGAATGACCGGCGCACGGTACACGTTGGCAAAGGTCAAGCCAGTGTGAAAGTCGGCCTCGGCCGTGGCGCCGTCGCCAATCCAGGACGACGCTATCTTGCTGTCACCCTTGATGGCGGAGGCCATGGCCCAGCCCACGGCCTGAATCACCTGCGTGGCCAGATTGCCCGAGATCGAAAAGAAGCCCTGCTTCTTGCTGGAGTACATCACCGGCAGTTGCCTGCCCTTGAGCGGGTCGCGCTGGTTGGAAAAAAGCTGGCAGATCATGTCAACCATCGACACGTCTTCACGCGCGAGCAGCAAGCCTTGCTGCCGGTAGGTCGGAAAGCACATGTCGCCTTCGCTCAAGGCAAAGGCATGGGCCGTGGCAATGGCTTCTTCGCCCAGACACTGCATGTAAAAAGACATCTTCTTCTGGCGCTGGGCCGTCAACATGCGGGCATCGAAGGCGCGCGTTTTCATCATGGCGCGCATGCCTTTGCGCAGCAACGCCACATCAACCTTGGGGGCCCAGGGGCCAGCGGCTTGGCCTGCTTCGTCGAGCACGCGGATCAGCGTGAACGCCAGATCGCGGGTCTCCGCGGGTTGCGCATCCACCGGGGGGCGGCGCACCGCACCGGCTTCTGAAATGAGGAGGAAGGAAAAGTCGGTGTCGTGGCCCGGTCGTCCGGTGGGCTCAGGGACATGCAGACGAAGGGGTTCGTGCTGTGGCATTGGCATTACTCCTGGCAGGGTCGTGTCCTGCAGCAGATTCGGGGGATTCGGTTCAACGCGCAGCGGGTGGCTAGGCGCAGGCCGGACAATGCGGCAATGGCTGCGGGGTTGCCGGCTGCATTGCTTGCGCTGTTGAGCATAACGGAAATTGAGCGCGGTTCGCCACCGCGACTGGAGGCTTATCACGGCTTGCACAGCATTTGCTTGGGACGCAAATGCTTCACATGCTTTCTTGCAGGAGTTTGAATTGACGGACTATTGAGCGTTTCAAAATTCATGACATTCAGAACGCTCAATCCCTCACCCCCAACCCTCTCCCGGAGGGCGAGGGCGAAGACGGTCCAATTCACTGCCCGTGTATTTGGAAAAGATCAATTGAGCGTTTCAAAATTCATGACATTCAGAACGCTCAATCCCTCACCCCCAACCCTCTCCCGGAGGGCGAGGGCGAAGACGGTCCAATTCACTGCCCGTGTATTTGG
>NZ_JAUYEY010000094.1 GCF_030689685.1 Polaromonas sp.
CCAGCGCGCGCAGCGTCACGTGCCAAGCTCGATCACAACGCTGCGCCTGCTGCTGAGCGTCGCACTCGCAAGCGCCCTGGGTCATTGCCCGCATTGCCATTGGATAAGTCCGAGACTAAACTTATGACACAGTAAGATTAGGGAAGCGCTGAATAAGTCCTTGCGGAGGCGCGGCAGGGGACTTGTTCAGCGCTTCCTTAGGCCGTATCGAACTGAAGCAGGTTGTAAAGAACACCTGCGCGATCTCTGAACATGACGAAAACGTCCACTGGGCACCTCTGAGGCTCGGCATGCACCAATTCCCCGCCCGCCTTAACGATTTTGCGCATGAACGCCTGGATGTCTTCCGTTTGAAATGACAGAACAGTTGCCGGCGAAGCGGGCTGCGAGCCTGTTTCGATCTGTTGGAGAATCAAGGTCGTCGAACCAGTATTGAGCTGAACGATACAAGGCCCATATGTTGCCTTCACCTCGTATCCCAGACCCTGCGTATAGAAGCGGACAGCTTCTTCGAAATCAGAAACAGAAATAGTTTGTACGCACACGGGTAGCATGTCAGTCTCTCCATCTCCTCGCACAGTTGATTCTGCGGCCTGACGAACTATAGAAAAAGTCGTTTTTCGATGGTCCTGGACCATGCATCTACACCAGTGATGCAGTCGGCTCGGGGGTTGGGACTCATCCGCTGAGTTTGCCCGAATTGGCAGTCTTCCGGCAAGCCTACAGCCTGGTTATTGGCCCCTATGGAGCCCAGCGAGACACTTGCCCTCCCATACCCCGGCGCATATCGGTGCACACGCTGCGCCACAGTTTCTCAACACAATCGGCCTTCAGCCCTTGCACGAAAAGCGCTGCCAGCTATCAAATAAGTAGCAAATAGTACGAAGCTAAAGCAACCCAGCCCCCGGCAGAAACGTCGGCGGCGGCTCCGGCAGCTCCGGCGCCTCAGGGCCAGTGGGCTCTGCCACCACTGGCGGCGCAGGCTCCGCCTTCTCCACCGGCAGGCGCAAGTCATCAAGGTAGTCGCGCGCAATGTTGACCGTGCTTTTGACGCCCAGCGCGTCAAAGCGTTTGACCAGCCACTCCTTGCCGCACACCACGCCCAGGTCGCGCAGCGAATGAATCAGGCTTTTGTCAGTGGACGACTTGGTGCGTGAGGTGAATTTTTCAAGCGCTTCGCCGCCGTCGATGCGGTGCATCAGCACGTCCTTGTAGTGCGCGGCGTCGAGCTTGCCTTCGGCCAGCAGGCGTTTGACAAAATCGATGGCGCGCATCTCGGCGATCAGGGCTGCGTTGAAGGTGATCTCGGTCACGCGGTCCATGATCTCGCCGGGCTTGGTTGGCAGCGCGTCGCGCTGGATAGGGTTGATCTGGACCAACACGATGTCGCGGCTGTCGCAGTGGTAGATCAACGGGTGGATCGCCGGGTTGCCCGAATAACCGCCATCCCAGTAGGCCTCGCCGTCGATTTCGACCGCCTGGAACACCATGGGCAGGCAGGCTGAGGCCATCACCGCGCTGGCGGTCAGCCGCTTGCCCGAAAACACTTCGGCCTTGCCGCTGATGACGCGCGTGGCCACCACAAAGACCTTGGGTATTGCAGGATGCTGTGCCACCGCAAGCCGCTCAAAGTCCACCTGTTTTTCCAGAAAGTCCTTCAGCGGGTTGATGTCGAAGGGGTTGCGCTGGTAAGGCGACAACGCGTTGGACCAGTACTGCGTCATCGCATCGGTCCAGAGCTTGGTCGCCCAGTTTTTACTGCCCATCTGGCCAAACAAAATGCCAAAAGGCGCACGCTGCATCTGCGACAGAGACGAAGAAAGCGCGCCCATGTCCACGATGCCGTTCCAGAAACTGTCCAGCGCCTGGCGCGCCGCATCCTGTCGGTCGGCCCGCGGCTTGCCTTGCGCGTGCGCAAAGCCGTGCGCCAGCGCCACCGCATTCATGGCGCCTGCACTGGTGCCGCTGATGCCTTCGAAGTCGATGCGCCCGTCGTCCAGCAGGGCATCAAGCACGCCCCAGGTGAAGGCGCCGTGCGAGCCACCACCCTGCAGCGCCAGGTTGATGCACGGGGCGACGTGTTCTGAGGGGGTAGCGGGGTCCGGAACAGCAGGCAGGTCCATGCATCGAGCTTAGCAAGAATCGGACGCGCACTAAAATTGGCCCTGCACCGCGCGCCAACCACACCACCATGAACTACCTCACGGCTTACCCCGAAACCCTCCAGAGCCAGGTGCGGGAGATGGTCGCAACGGACCGCTTGGGCGCCTTGCTGCAGAAAAAATATTCGCAGCTTCACGGCATACGCACCGACAGGGCGCTGTACGACTATGTGATGGACCTGAAAAACAGCTTTTTGCGCAATGCCGAACCGCTGAGCAAAGTGGCTTTCGACAGCAAGCTGCATGTGATCGCCCACGCGCTGGGCACCCACACCACGATCTCACGGGTGCAGGGCAACAAGCTCAAATCAAAACGCGAGATCCGCGTGGCCAGCCTGTTCCGGGAAGTGCCGCTGGAGTTTCTGCGCATGATCACGGTGCACGAGCTCGCCCACATCAAGGAAAAGGCGCACGACAAGGCCTTCTACCAACTCTGCACTTACATGGAGCCGCAGTACCACCAGTTCGAACTGGACCTGCGGCTGTACCTGACGCATGTGGATGCGGGCGGCGCCACGCCGTGGTCAACGAGCAGACTTGAACCCGTTTGACCGAGCCTCTCAATGGCTGTGCAGCTTTTCCTGCAACCATACCTTGATCAGCGACTGGTAAGGTACATCGCGGGCGTTTGCTGCGGTTTTGATGGAGTCCAGCAAGTGCTGGGGGAGTCGCAGCGATATCGTCTTCGTCGTAGGCTTCAAATTCGGCAAGGTGACCTTGCGAGCTTTTGTCCAATCAAGGTGTTCGGCCGAGTCATGTTTGGGGTCGTGTGACTCCCAAAAGGCACGCTCTTGCACTTCGTTGGAGAACTTCGGGATGGTTTTATTCGCCGGCTTGTTCATAGATGGCTCGCTCCTTTCGGTGCATGTCTCTGGCTGAGATAACCCGGATCAATACCTCGGACTGGCGCAAGGTGAACGTAATGTGCACCGCCCGGCCCTCATTGGTTTTGCCCAAAGCATAAAACCGGGGTTCCCGCTGGCTATGAGAAACATCCTCTAAAAACAGCAACGGCGTATTGAAGAAAACTTGCTCTGCTTTTGCAGTGGATACACCGTGTTTTTCATTTTTTCGGGCATTGCCTTCATCCCAGTCGAATCCGGTAATCTTATTCAGGTTAATCATTTTTGTACATGATCATCATATACTTTTTTGATCAAATAGAGCCGGCGCGGGTCAACTTCAGGGAATCAGCCCCATCGCGTGCATATAGGCCGGGTGCACCATCAGTTCGTCCCAGGCAGGCCCTGATGAGGTTGGCAGCAGGTCCAATCGACGCAGCTCGCTGGACTCCAGCGCTTCCCACCGGCCCTTGAGCTGGGCTTCTGCCATGCCATTGAGCAATTCATCCACCGCTTCGCCGCCATCGACCGACTGGTTGCACAGCAGCACCATGTCGCAGCCGGCGTTCAGCGCGGCCACCGCTGCTTCGGTGTAGCTGACCTGCTTGCCGTCGAGCAGGCGGGCACCGGCCATGCTGAGGTCGTCGCTGAAAATCGCGCCGCCAAAGCCGAGCTGGCCACGCAGGATGTAGGTCAGCCACTTCTCCGAGAAACCGGCCGGACGTGTATCCACCTTGGGGTAGATCACGTGCGCCGGCATCACGCTGGTCAGCGTGGTGTTCAGCCATTCGTAGGGCGCGGCGTCGTCCGCCAAAATGGCTTTCAGGCTGCGTTTGTCCACCGGAATGTCGGTGTGCGAGTCGGCTTTGACAAAACCGTGGCCGGGGAAATGTTTGCCGCAATTGGCCATGCCGCTTTGCAGCAGCCCGTGCATCAGGCTTTTGGCCAGCAGCGCCACAACACGCGGGTCGCGGGCGAAAGCACGGTCGCCGATGACGCTGCTCTCACCAAAATCAAGATCCAGCACCGGCGTGAAGCTGAAATCCACGCCGCAGGCGCGCAGCTCGGCGCCCAGCACGTAGCCGCAGGCGGTGGCGGCGTTGGTCGCGGCCATCGCGTCCTTGAGCCACAACTCGCCCAGCGCGCGCATGGGCGGCAGGTGCGTGAAGCCGTCGGTGCGGAAGCGCTGTACCCGGCCGCCTTCGTGGTCCACGCAGATCAGCAAATCCTGGCGCAGCTTCTTGATCTGGCTGCACAGAGCGCTGAGTTGCGCGCGGTTTTCCCAGTTGCGGGCAAACAGGATGATGCCGCCGGTCAGCGGGTGCTTCAGGCGCTGTTTGTCGGTCTTGCTCAGGCTCAGGCCGGCGATGTCGATGATCAGAGGGGCGTGTTGGCTCATGAAGGGGGCTTTAGTTTACTATGAATTTAATAGCTGCTTGCACACAACCGGATTGGGTTACAGCGGGTTTTTCTCTACAAGCACAAAGCTGGCGGCGTAATCGGTTTCGTCGGTCACGCTGACATGGGCGCTCAGGCCTTTGGCTTCGAACCATTCCTTGAGCGCGCCGTGCAGAACAATTTCGGGCTTGCCGCTGGCAGCCTTGGCGATTTCACAGTTGCGCCAGGTCATGGGCATACGCATGCCCAGGCCAATGGCCTTGCTGAAGGCCTCTTTGGCGGAAAAACGCGTGGCCAGGTAACGCAGGCCGCGCTCGGGCCAGCGCGCGCTGCGCGCCTTCCAGGTGGCGAGTTCGGCGTCGCTGAGAATTTTTTGCGCGAAACGCACGCCATGGCGCTCGAAGCTGGCGCGCACGCGGCGCACGTCGCAAATATCAGTACCTATGCCGTAAATCATGAGAATGTGGCCCCCACGGTCGCGCACTGCGTGTCGCTCCCTGCCCCCCGAGGGGGCCGCTGCGCCTGCGGGCCGGCGAAGCCGGACCCGCGGCCCCTGCTGATAAAGAGATGGTGCTGTTGCGGGACGGTCATGAAGGCGAGAACCCATCGTCGATACAGCGCAGGTAAGCAGCGACGGTCGCGCTGTAGCCGAGCTCCAGCGCGTCGGCGATCAGCGCGTGGCCTATCGACATCTCCAGCACACCAGGCACCGCCTGCAGGAACTCGGCGAGGTTGTCGCGGTTCAGGTCGTGGCCGGCGTTCACTCCCAAATTGATAGCTGCTGCCGCCCGTCCAGCATGGGTAAACTGGCTCAAGACCTTGTTTTTATCGGGCGTGCCCCAGGCCCGGGCGTAAGTCTCGGTGTACAGCTCCACCCGGTCCGCGCCGACCTCTTTGGCGGCGGCCATGGCCTCGGGCAGCGGGTCCATGAACAGGCTGACACGCACGCCGCGCTGGCGTACTTCGTCGATCAGCGGCTTCAGGCGCGCAGCGTCATCAGGAAAGCTCCAGCCGTGGTCGCTGGTGAACTGGCTTTCGCCGTCGGGCACAAAGGTGCACTGGTGCAGCGGCAGGCCGCGCGCCGACAGATTGCGCACAAACTCCATCAGGTTTTGCAGCGGGTTGCCCTCGATATTGAACTCACGGTCCGGCCAGTCCTTCATCAGCGCGGCCAATTCGTAGACATCGTCCTCGCGGATGTGGCGCTCGTCGGGGCGCGGATGCACGGTGATGCCTTGCGCACCCGCCTGCAGGCACAACTCGGCGGCGCGCAGCACGTCGGGAATGCCGAGGTGGCGCGTGTTGCGCAGCAGCGCCACCTTGTTGATGTTGACCGACAGGGCGGTCCGGTGGCGCGGGGCGGGGGCATGTACGGAGGTCATGAAACTTACCTTGATAACGCAGGCTAGAAAGCCTGCAGATCGATCATCATCTGCCGGGTTTTGAGAACCTTCACATCGCAATGGTAGTGCAGCAACGCGCGCAGTTGGGTCTTGAGCTGCGGCAGGTGTTCCATGCAGGCCCGCACCGTGTGGGTAAACGGCGCGTCGTCGGCCAGCGAGGCCTGCAGTTCCAGCCACTGCCCGCCGCGCAGGCTGGCGCGGTCGTCGTCGTGCGCCTCGCGCAGGCCGGATTCGGCAACCAGCACATACGGCGTCATCAGTTCCAGCGGTGCCAGCGTCGCGGTCTGGGCGTCCAGCGTCGGCAGCAGCCCGATGTCGCGCAACAGCCGCAGCTCGAAGGCGCGCAAGGCCACCTGCAAGGTGTCGGCGCTCTGGCTGGCCAGCAGTTGCACCGTGGCGGCGTAGGCATCGAACAGCACCGGGTGCGGGTCATCGCGCGCCAGCAGGCGCATCAGCAGCTCATTGACGTAATAACCGGAGAGCAGCGCGTCGCCCGTCGGCATCACGTGGCCACCCTGCCATTCGGCGCTGCGCAGCATGCGGATCTCGGCGTCGCCACCAAAGGCCACATGCAGCGGCTGCAGCGGCAGCAGGATGGGCCGGAAGTTGGAGCTCGGCTTCTTGGCCCCGCGCGCCACCAGCGCAATCCGGCCGTAGCTGCGGCTGAACACCTCCAGGATCAGGCTGGACTCGCTCCAGTCGTAGCGGTGCAGGACGTAGGCAGGCTCGTCAGAAATACGCTTGGTGGCCACGTGCTCAACTCAGGCCAGCGCCACGCACGGAACCAAGAAACCAAGCAGGGCCGCGGGTCTGGCTTTGCCGGCCCGCAGGCGCAGCGGCCCCCTTTTTCCGTGCAAGGGGCAGCGCATCGCCGAAGGCACGCGAAGCGACAAGCGTGGGGGCTCTACTCATACCCGAAGGTTTTCACCCTCGCTTCATCGTCGGCCCAGCCCGAGCGCACCTTGACCCAGATCTCCAGGAACACCTTGCCACCGGTCAGCGCTTCCATCTCGTGGCGCGCCTCGGTGCCTATGCGTTTGAGCTTTTCGCCCTTCTCGCCGATGATCATGCCCTTGTGCCCGTCGCGCTCGACTACGATGGTGGCGGCGATGCGGCGCAACTCGCCTTCCTGCTCGAACTTGTCGATGATCACGGTCGAGGTGTAGGGCAGCTCGTCACCGGTCAGGCGAAACAGCTTTTCGCGGACGATCTCTGCCGCCATGAAGCGCTCGCTGCGGTCGGTCAGCTCATCGGCGCCATACATCCAGGGCTGGGGCGGCAGGTATTTTTCGCAGATACCGAACAGGCGGTCTACGTCTTTTGCATTGTTGGCGGACATGGGCACAAACTCGGCGAAGTTGTGGCGATCCTGCATTTCCTTGAGCCAGGGCGCGATCTCGGCGCGCCGGCGGATCAGGTCAAACTTGTTGGCCAGCAGGATGGCCGGGGTGCCGGCCGGCAGCAGCGACAGCACCTTGGCATCCGCCTGGTTGAACTGGCCTGCCTCGACCACAAACACGATCAGGTCCACGTCGTTGACGGCGCCGACCACCGTCTTGTTCAAGGAGCGGTTCAGCGCGTTGCCGTGCCGCGTCTGGAAGCCGGGGGTATCGACAAACACAAACTGCGTGGGACCGACCGTACGCATGCCGGTGATGCGGTGGCGCGTGGTCTGGGCCTTGCGCGAGGTGATGCTGATTTTCTGCCCGACCAGCGCGTTGAGCAGGGTCGATTTGCCGACATTGGGTTTGCCGACGATGGCAATCAGGCCGCAGCGCTGGCCTTCGGCCGGCGGCGCATTGTTGGCCTGCGAGGTCATGGCCCGGGCCAGCATGGCCTCGAGGTCTGCGTCCTGCGCGGGCAGGTCTGCGCCCAGCGCCTCGGCCGGAAGAGTGGCGGCTGGCGTCGCCGGGCGTGCGGAGATTTTGGAGGTTTTTTTGCCTGGGGTCATGTCGGGTGCCTGTTGGCGGCTGCATTTGCAAGCGCCGGGGTTCTTCAGTCGAGCGTCTTCACGTAGGCCAGCATGGCGGCCGCAGCCGCTTGCTCACCAGCGCGGCGCGAGCCGCCGATGCCGCGTTCGGCCCGTCCGTATTCGCTGATCTCGCATTCCACATCGAAGGTCTGCTTGTGGGCCGCGCCCAGGGTGCCGACCACGCGGTAGATCGGCAGATTCATTTTGCGGCCTTGCAGCCATTCCTGCAACTCGGTCTTGGGGTCCTTGCCGATGGCCTGCATGTGGGGGTTGATCTCCACCGCGCTGAACAAGCTGCGCACCAGTTGCGAGGCCTTGTCGAAACCTGCGTCCAGATAGACCGCGCCAATCACCGCCTCCAGCGCATCGGCCAGGATGGAGGGGCGCTTGCGCCCGCCCGACTTGGCTTCGCCCTCACCTAGGCGCAGCAGAGCCGGCAGGCCGAGCTGGACAGCCAGTTGGTGCAGGGTGTCTTGCTTGACGAGGTTGGCGCGCACACGGGACAAATCGCCTTCGGGCAACTCGCTGAGCCGCTCATACAGCAAGCCCGCAACCGCGAGATTGAGCACGGAATCGCCGAGAAATTCGACGCGCTCGTTGTGGTCCGCCGAAAAACTGCGGTGAGTCAGGGCCTGCTGCAACAGGCGGGGACTGGAAAACTCATGCTCCAGGCGCTTTTGCAGCGCCTGGAGATCGGGGCTCAACGAGGCATTGGCACGCACTTACTTGGATCGGCCTGCGTACTTGATCAGCAGAAAAGCCGGTCCTGCGATAGGGATTTCCTTGTTGTAGGCAAAGCTGACAACGGTTTTGTCGCCTTCCTTGCTGACTTCGAGGTCTTTTCCTGTGATGGACTTGATGTCATCAATCTGAGCGGCCTTGTCAAAAATAGTCCGGACTTCCGCGACGGAAGCGCCGTCCTTGGCCTTGGTTGCCGCCTTGGTAATGGCCTGGAACTCAACCACCGTGGGGAAAGCCTGGGCAGCAATCACACCGGCAAAAGCCAGCACGCCGACCACAAACAGGACCCCAATGAAGGAAATGCCACGTTGCCGATTGTTCATGTGTTTCTCCACTCCAGTGTTGCCAATTTTTGTCCCATGACCTGATTGACCTGTGTGTTGCAGCACGGCAACCCGCACGCGCTCAGTCAATTTTTCCAATCCGCTTGAGGCTACCAAAATTCATCCAGACAAAAAAGGCCTTGCCGACGATGTTCTTTTCAGGGACAAACCCCCAATAGCGCGAGTCCAGCGAATTGTCGCGGTTGTCGCCCATCATGAAGTACTGTCCCTCGGGCACCTTGCAAACCACACCTTCGCTACTGTAACGGCAATTCTGCCGATAAGGGAAGTCGTCCGCGCCAGCAATGAAGGCGGGCCGGTCCAGGTCATTGAGCAGGCGGTAGCTCTTGCCAGCACTGGTTTCCTGGAACTGCTTGGCGTAACGCAACGCGTCTTCATCAAAAAAATCAGCCAGCGCCACTTTGGACAAAGGCTTGCCGTTGACGGTGAGCGTCTTGTTCAGGTAAGCCACCTCGTCGCCCGGCAGGCCCACCACCCGTTTGATGTAGTCCAGGCTGGGTTTGGGCGGGTAGCGAAATACCATCACATCACCGCGCTGGGGGCTGTTGTTGTCCAGTACCTTGGTGTTGATCACTGGCAGACGCACGCCGTAATGAAATTTGTTGACCAGGATCAGGTCGCCAACCAGCAGCGTAGGGATCATGGAGCCAGACGGAATTTTGAACGGCTCGAACAAAAATGAGCGCAGCAAAAACACCACCACGATGACCGGAAACAGGCCGGCCGTCCAGTCCAGCCACCAAGGCTGCATGAGTAGCCGGGCCTGTGCTTCACCCGTGTTGTTGTCGACCTGGTTGATGCCCTGGGTGGCAAGTTCTGCGCGGCGCTGTGCGGCTTGCGCCTCCAGGCTGGCGGCGGCCCTGCGACGTTGCGGCCAGAAATAAAATTTCTCTGCCAGCCAGTACAGGCCGGTGACCACGGTAGCCAGAAACAGCAACAGGGAAAAATTGCCCTCCACCATGCCGAAATACCATGCGCCGCCATAGCCGACAAACACAGCCAGCACCAGCGCGGTCAGTGAACTCATAAAACCCAGCATTATTCTTCTACCTGCAAGATGGCCAGGAAGGCCTCTTGGGGCACTTCAACCGAACCGATTTGTTTCATGCGTTTTTTGCCCGCTTTTTGTTTGTCGAGCAGCTTGCGTTTGCGGGAAACGTCGCCGCCGTAACACTTGGCAATCACGTTCTTGCGCAGCGCCTTGATTGTCTCACGCGCAATGATGTTGGCCCCGATGGCAGCCTGGATCGCCACATCGAACTGCTGGCGCGAGATGATCTCACGCATCTTGCCCACCACCGCCCGGCCGCGGTAAGCTGACTGGCTGCGATGAACAATGATGGACAGTGCATCAACCTTCTCGCCGTTGAGCAGGATGTCCACCTTGACCACGTCGGATGCCCGGAACTCCTTGAACGCATAGTCCATGGAGGCATAGCCGCGCGAAACCGACTTTAGCTTGTCGAAAAAGTCGAGCACGATCTCGCCCAGTGGCATTTCATAGGTCAGCATGACCTGCTTGCCGTGGTAGGCCATGTTGAGCTGCACGCCGCGTTTGAGGTTGGCCAGCGTCATGACCGCGCCTACGTAATCCTGCGGCATGTACAGGTGCACGGTCACGATCGGCTCGCGGATCTCGTTGACCTTGCCGGCATCGGGAATCTTCGAGGGGTTCTCGACCATGATGACCGTGCCGTCGGCCTGCAGCACCTCGTACACCACACTGGGCGCGGTGGTGATCAGGTCCTGGTCAAACTCCCGTTCGAGCCGCTGCTGGACAATTTCCATGTGCAGCAGGCCCAGAAAGCCGCAGCGAAAGCCGAAGCCCAGCGCCTGGCTGACTTCCGGCTCGTAATGCAGGGACGCATCGTTGAGCTTGAGTTTTTCCAGCGCGTCGCGCAGCGATTCGTACTCGCTGGCTTCGGTCGGGTACAGGCCGGCAAACACCTGCGGCTGGATTTCCTTGAAGCCCGGCAAGGCCTGGGTGGCCGTGGCTGCCGCGCCGCCAGTACCGGTCTTGATCAGGGTGACGGTGTCACCGACGCGGGCCGCCTGCAACTCCTTGATGCCGGCAATGATGAAGCCAACCTCGCCGGCTTCCAGCGCTTCACGCGCTTCGGTATGCGGGGTAAAAACCCCCAGCTGATCGGCGTTGTAGGTGGCTTCGCTGGCCATCAGCTTGATGCGCTCGCCTTTGGCCAGTCGGCCATCGACCACGCGCACCAGCATAACCACACCCACATAAGCGTCGTACCAGCTGTCCACAATCATTGCGCGCAGCGGCCCGGCCGGGTTGCCACGCGGCGCGGGCATGCGGGCAATCACGGCTTCCAGAATCTCGTCAATGCCCATGCCGGTTTTTGCACTGCAGGGAATCGCGTCGGTCGCGTCGATGCCGATCACATCTTCGATTTCCTGCTTGGCGTTCTCAGGATCTGCATTCGGCAAATCCATCTTGTTGAGCACCGGCACCACCGTCACGCCAAGCTCAAGCGCGGTGTAGCAATTGGCGACGGTCTGCGCCTCCACGCCCTGGCTTGCATCGACAACGAGCAACGCGCCTTCACACGCCGACAATGAGCGACTCACTTCATAAGAGAAATCCACATGGCCGGGCGTATCGATCAGGTTGAGGTTGTAAACGTGACCGTCAAGTGCCTTGTATTTGAGCGCGGCGGTCTGTGCCTTGATGGTTATCCCACGTTCCTTCTCTAGATCCATAGAGTCGAGCACTTGCGCGCTCATCTCGCGATCCTGCAAACCACCACAGCGCTGGATGATGCGATCAGCAAGTGTGGATTTGCCGTGGTCAATGTGCGCAATGATCGAAAAGTTTCTGATGTGATTCATCAAAGGGAGCGCCTAAGTGCTTGAAAGTATTGCGAAGAGCGCGATGCGCGTTCGCGAAAGACATAAAAAAGGGCGCGTCACTGATGACGCGCCCTGAACCAACAATCTATGGCAACTGCGATAGCTGGAATCTTCATTGTAGGCAAAAAGCTGGCGACGCATAGCTTCGAAATTGCCAAATTTTTCTCGTTGCGAGGCAGCAACATGAAACTTATGCACAACTTATTCACAATTTTAACTGGGAGGCTCTGGACAACTTGTGGGTGATCTGTGGATCAGCGGTGAATGGAGTTAATTCATGCCAGAACGGGAATTTTTTGAGGGCCGATATAGTTGAATCGACCCGAACTAGGAACCCATTCTACCAAAATCAGTCCTTAGACGAATTTAAATGTTAGTGAATACCAACATTTATTTGATTTCGGGATCAGAAAAATATTTTTTCTTGGGCAAAAAACTTCAGCTCAAACCCCACCCTCGGCAAGGTATGAGGTGCAAAAAAAAGAGCGTCAGTGATATCGCTGCACCGGGCGCCTATCGCGCTGGACGAATCAAGGCGTATTGGGTCCACTCGCTGCGCCTGAACAGCACATTGACAGGTTTGCCCTTGTCAATCTTGGCGAGGGCTGCTTCGAAGTCTTTCAGGCCACTGATTTCAGTATTGGCGATGGCAAGGATCACGTCACCTTCGCGCAAGCCGGCGCGGGCGGAAGCGCCTTCACTGGTATCTACCTTGACGCCGCCTTTGAGCTTGAGCTCTTTCTTCAGCGCGTCGGGCAACTCGCTGACCATCAAGCCCATGGCTTGCGCAGGGCCAGCCACTGGCGGTTTGGCCTCAGGCGCCTGCGCCTTGCGTAAAGGTTTTTCCGCCTCGACCTCGCCGATGATCACACTCATGTCCCGTGTTGTTCCACGCCTGAAAACAGTCACAGTCGATTTGGTGCCCGGCTTCACATTGCCAACCAGCCGCGGTAGATCGGTGGCTTTCTCGATCACCCTGCCTTCGAACCTGGTGATGATGTCGCCCGCCTCAATGCCGGCCTTCTCTGCCGGCGAGGCCGCCTCAACGCCACGCACCAGCGCGCCCTGCGCCTTGCCCAGGCCTATGGATTCGGCGACATCTTTGCTGACCTGATCGATCTGCACACCGATGCGCCCACGCGTCACCCTTCCGGTGCTGCGTAGCTGGTCGGCCACGCGGCTTGCTTCATCAATTGGGATGGCAAACGAGATACCCTGAAAACCGCCTGAGCGGGAATAGATCTGGCTGTTGATGCCGACCACCTCCCCGCGCATGTTGATCAGCGGGCCACCCGAGTTGCCGGGGTTGATGGCGACATCGGTCTGAATAAAAGGCAGGTAGTCACCAGTGTCTCGCTGCTTGGCACTGACAATACCGGCGGTCACGGTGTTTTCCAGACCAAAAGGCGAACCAATGGCCATTACCCATTCGCCAACCTTCAGGCGGCTGATGTCGCCGATTTTCACGGCGGGCAAACCGGTCGCCTCGATCTTGACCACCGCGACATCGGTGCGTTTGTCGCTTCCGATGATCTTGGCCTTGAACTCGCGCTTGTCGGTAAGGGTCACCAGCACCTCATCGGCGCCTTCAACGACGTGCGCATTGGTCATAACCAACCCGTCCGAGGTCAGGATAAAGCCCGAACCGACACCGCGCGGTTGATCTTCGTCGGGCTGCGAGCGGTCAGGGCGCGGCGCGCGCGGCATGTTCGGCGGCACCGGAATGCCAAAGCGCTTAAAGAATTCAAGCATCTGCTCGTCAGCGCTACCAGCAGCGCCCGCTTTGACTTTTTCCAGCGTACGGATGTTGACGACAGAAGGGCCGACCGCCTCTACCAGGTCGGTGAAGTCGGGCAGACCGCGCACTTGCGCCATCACTGGTTGGACGGGCACCAAGCTCAGGGTGGCGCTCAGCACCAATGCACCGGCGGTCACATAGGCACGGCATTGTTTCCAATTCAATTTATGCATCATCAGCCTTTGAGAAATTGTCAGAGCAGCAAAACACGGGGCCCGGAGTCTCTCGTCACCAGGCAGGAAATCGATAAAAAGAAATGAGGTGCTATTTCTTGCGTTCAAGACCGTCGGCAAATAAACCCAGCGTGGCCATTGGAGCTTCGCCCATCACGGTCAGCCAGTAGGCCTCCACCCGCCGGGTCAGGGACTGGGTCGCGCCCAGGGACATCCGGGACTCCTTGGTATGGCGCTGGCCGTCAAATGGTTCGACAAAAATCGAGACCGACGCCAGCCCATCCGAAAAAACCCATTGCATGGGCGCTTCACCGCCCTGTGCTCCGCGCGGGCGCTTGTGACAGCTCATGGGCTTAAAACCGGCAACTGGTTTTTTAAGCGCCCAGCCCTCCGCGCTGGCGGTGGTTTTGACCAAACCAGGCCGCTCGACCTTGTAGCCGTCAACCTTGTTCATCATTTGCGCGAGTTTTTCAATCTTGACGGGCGCATCGAACTGCAATTCTGAAAATGCGGCCTGCTCCAGCACCTTGCCATCGGTGTCCAGGGTCTGCAGTTTGACGACCAACCCCTTCTTTTGTTCGGCCCAGACGCGGTAGCCAAAACGCATGGCGTCTTTGGGAACAAGCGCGATCACATCGGCATCCACCCCCGCGACCCGCTCACGGCCTTCCTGCCGGGCCTGGTAAAAATCGCCAATTTGGCTGCCGGTGGACTTGAGCAAGGCAGGGAAAAGGCCTAGCGATTCGCGTTTTTCTGCGCGTATCAGCTTTTGCTCTGGCATGAAAGTCACAACCTGGTCGTTGTGACGGAAGGTCGAGCGCGGCGGGCCAGTCAGGGCTTCCACCCGCTCCATTTGCTGCGTTCCGTCGCAGACATGCCAAATTTTGGCGCTGGACAAGGCGTCGCCAGAGGACACAACGAAGGTGCCCACATAGGAGCGGTTTCTGGACGCCTCGTGCATCCGTATCAACCATTCGTTAATGTCTTTGGCCTCCCCCGCCTGCACCGGGGCGACCGGCGTCGGTGTCTGCGCTGCTACGTAATGAGGAGCAGACAACGCACAACCCATCAGGGTTAGAAGGCGAAAAAGCTTGAAATTCATGGCTTAAAGCGAATCAGGGGCGGTAGTTCAATTTGCAGACGCCCTAGCGCCGCTCGCCCTGGGAAGAGTCAAACGTGGCATTTCGCAGAAAACCCGATGGCATTTGCAAGGCAGAGAGGCCCCCAAACTGCTTGTGTTCCGCCAGCAGCTCCTGCAGCCTGGCATCACGCACCACAGGGCCCTGCGCAGACATCACCAGCACCTGCTGAGGAGGCGCCTCCGAACGAGCCAGTTGTGGCGCAGCAGACGGCGACAACAAACCGGAACCCGCATTCCAGGCCACCGCAACCACAGCGGCCAGGGAAGCAAAACCAGCGACAAGCTTCCAGGTAAAACGAGCATCGTTGGCGGCCTGACGCTCAGGCACTGTCACCGCAGAGCCCGGTGTCAACACGGTCGTATCGGGGACGGCAGTCAACACCGGCTCCTGCGCCAGGCGTGCGCGCAGACGCATCACAAACGCAGCATCCGAAGCCTGCGGCACCAAGCCGGGCGAACGCAACACGTCGCCGATCAGGTGGTAAGCACTCCAGTTCGCCCGTGCCTGCTCGTCGGCTTCACAGAGCGCCAATGCAGAGACCAGGTCCTCGCCTGCCAGCTGGCCGTCGGCCAGAGCGGAAATCAGTTCACGGTTTTGCGTTGTCGATGTCATGGTGTTCGTGGGCAACTTGTCTGTGCCGATTTAATAATTTGCTCTGATTTCCAATACAGGTCGTTGTTATCAACACCTGTGGCGTCATGGTCCGTTTTCTACCAACGCTTGCCCGACTGGTTCTCCAGCAAGGGTTTGATCTTGTCAGAGATCGCTTCCCTGGCCCTGAAAATCCGGGACCGCACAGTTCCGATAGGGCAATTCATCGCCTCCGCGATCTCTTCATAGCTCAGGCCTTCTATTTCCCGGAGGCTGATGGCCTGGCGCAACTCCTCGGGCAAGGCGTCCATGGCCGCATTGACCATCTGGGCAATTTCCTTGCTGGCGAGCACGGCTTCTGGGGTTTCTGAACTTGTTAGTTCGTTTTCCAGCGGGGAAGTTTCATCGTCGTCGTCGGATTTGAACGAATTTTCCGAGACCGTGGGATTGCGCTTGAGGTCCATCAAGGCCTTTTTGGCGGTGTTGACGGCAATCCGGTAAAGCCAGGTGTAGAACTGCGCCTCCCCGCGAAACTGGGCCAGCGCGCGGTAAGCGCGGATAAAGGTTTCCTGGGCGATGTCTTCCACCAGGTCGACATCACGCACCATGCGACCGATCAAGCGCTGAATGCGGCGCTGGTATTTGATGACCAGCAGTTCAAACGCCTTCTGGTCACCCGCCACCGTGCGCTCGACCAGCAGGGCGTCGCTGTCGCTGGCCGTCGCTGGTTCGGAAGAAGGAATATCGGCGCTCATGGATAAGGACGTGGCGGATCGGTTTCGACAGGAAGGTCCGCTGCGGCAACAGGGGTTGGCAGATCAGGAGGCAAGGCAACTGGCCATGCCTTGCGCCGCGAATATACCGCACGGCGCAAATCCAGCCAGCGCTCAGGCAGGCCCGCGCGGTGGGCCCACAGCCACAAGGTGGCGTTGTCATGGTTGTCCAGCCGGAGCAGCAGGGTGCGCTGCAGATCAAGCGCCACCGACAAGGCCAGTACTGGCATTCCGGATGGGTAGCCCTGGCTTTCCCAGCGCCAGACCTGCCCGTCCCAGTGCAACTGGCCAACCGGTGCATTGCGCCATCCCAGCCATGCAGCCAGGCCAGCCGCCGCCACTGCAGCCATCGAGATGCCGAGCCGCCAGTCGAAGCCGGGGGCTGCCAGCCACCAGCCGGCGGTCACCAGCAGCCCGGTCAGCCAGAGGCCGGCCAAGGCCACGCCCTGAAAATGCGAACGCCCCAGCGGGTAGGCAACCGGCGGGGCGTTATGCATGGACGGGACGGGAAGTGATGGCGCTGAATGCTGAAGGTGTGAGGAAAAAGGGCATCAAACCCGCTTGAACACCAGCGTGCCATTGGTGCCGCCAAAACCGAAATTGTTTTTGACAGCAACGTCGATCTTCGCGTCACGCGCGGTGTTGGCGCAATAGTCCAGGTCGCACTCGGGGTCCTGGTTGAAGATGTTGATGGTGGGCGGAATTTTCTGGTGGTGCAGCGCCAGCACGGTGAATACCGACTCGATGCCGCCAGCGCCGCCGAGCAGGTGCCCGGTCATGGACTTGGTCGAGCTGACCACCAGCTTTTTGGCATGGTCCCCAAACGCCGCTTTGATGGCGTTGGTTTCATTGAGGTCACCCAGCGGCGTGGACGTGCCATGCGCGTTCAGGTAGTCAACCGCGTCGACGTTGATGCCGGCATTTTTCAGGGCCATGACCATGGAGCGGCGCGGGCCGTCCACATCCGGCGCCGTCATGTGATACGCGTCGGCACTCATGCCGAAGCCGGTGAGTTCGGCATAAATCTTCGCGCCGCGCGCCTTCGCGTGTTCATACTCTTCCAGCACGACCACACCGCTGCCCTCACCGAGCACAAAACCATCGCGGTCCCTGTCCCAGGGACGGGACGCGGTTTTGGGGTCATCGTTGCGGGTGGACAAGGCGCGTGCCGCAGCAAACCCGCCTATGCCCAACGGCGACACCGTCGCCTCGGCCCCGCCAGCCACCATCACGTCGCAGTCACCGTATTCGATCATCCGCGCCGACAGGCCAATCGCATGCAGGCCCGTGGTGCACGCCGTCACAACGCCGATGTTGGGGCCTTTGAATCCAAACTTGATGGACACGTGGCCGGAGATCATGTTGATGATGGACGCGGGCACAAAAAACGGCGAAATGCGGCGCGGGCCGCGATTTGTCAGCTCTGCGTGCGTCTGCTCGATCATCGGCAGGCCGCCAATGCCAGAGCCGATGTTGCAACCGATGCGGGTCGCCTCTTCGGCGCCCAGCGCATCACCCGTGGGTAAGCCGCTGTCGGCCACCGCCTGGCAGGCTGCAGCGAGTCCGAGGTGAATAAAGCGGTCCATGTGCCGCGCTTCTTTTTCAGGGATGTAATCCGTGATGTTGAAGCCCTTGACCTCGCCCGCAAACCGGCAGGCGAGATTGCTGGCGTCAAACTGCGTGATCAGATCAATGCCCGGCTTGCCAGCCAGCAGGTTGGCCCAGGAATCGGCCACAGTGATACCCACCGGGCTGACACACCCCAGACCTGTCACAACAACGCGACGACGGCTCATGCGCAAATCCTGAAGAAATTCCCGAAAAGCCGGAGGCGGCTTCTCAGGCGTGCTGAAAAAAGACCGGGGTAAGAACCGGGGCCTTTAGGCTTTTTGATGGGTGTTCGCGTAGTCGATCGCGTTCTGGACAGTGGTGATCTTCTCAGCGTCTTCGTCGGGAATCTCAATGCCAAATTCATCTTCCAGAGCCATCACCAGTTCGACAGTGTCAAGCGAGTCGGCGCCCAGATCGGCCACAAAGGCTTTTTCGTTGGTGACCTGACCTTCTTCCACGCCAAGTTGCTCGGCAATGATTTTCTTAACACGTGATTCGATATCGCTCATAAGTCCCTCTGAGGGTTGTAAATTAATCCGTGATTTTAGCGTTGTTAGGGGTGATTCCCCAACCCGCCAGCCGGACGGATAAAACCCGGCTTGTACTCCAGCACCTGCCAGCGGCCCTGCGTCACCCATTATTCATGATCCTGATGACGACGGTCCTGCCGGCTGCTGCCGGACGAGTCTCACATATACATTCCGCCGTTGACGTGTATTTCCTGCCCGGTGATGTAGCCGGCCTGCGGGCTGGCGACAAAAGCCACCGCATGCGCGATGTCCTGCGGCTTGCCCAGGTGGCCCAGCGGAATTTGTCCCAGCAGGGCTTTTTGCTGCTCCTCCGGCAAGCCGGCTGTCATGTCGGTTTCAATGAAGCCTGGCGCCACGCAGTTGACGGTGATGTTGCGGCTGCCGAGCTCGCGCGCCAGCGCGCGGGTCATGCCGGCTACGCCGGCCTTGGCGGCCGCGTAGTTGGCCTGGCCGGCATTACCGGAAGCGCCCACCACCGAGGTGATGCTGATGATGCGGCCATAACGCTGCTTCATCATGGTACGCATCACGGCACGACTCATGCGGAACACCGCCTTCAGGTTGGTGTCCAGCACCACATCCCAGTCCTCGTCCTTCAGGCGCATGGCCAGCATGTCGCGCGTGATGCCTGCATTGTTGACCAGCACCTGCAGACCGCCATGCTCTTTGATGATCGCGTCGATCAGCGCTTGGGCTGCTGCCGCGTCATTCACATTGAGGTTTTTGCCGGCACATCCGGGAAACGCCGCCAGCGCCTGGCCAATCTTCGCCGCGCCATCGTCGGTGGTGGCCGTGCCTATGACCTTCATTCCCTGGTGCGCGAGTTCCAGCGCTATCGCTGCGCCAATCCCGCGAGAGGCGCCAGTGACCAGCGCCACCTGACCTTCAAATTTGATATCAGACATAACTCCCCCCACGTTTGCGGCTACGCCGCTGCACTGCCCCCAAGAGGACCCTCACGGCTTGGGACGGCCCGGCGCCGTTCATGCCAGTGCCTCCTTGACTTGTTTCAGGCTGTCCGGATCAAACAGGGCCGCGCCCGTCATCTCCGCATCGATACGTTGAACCATGCCGGCCAGCACCTTGCCGGGCCCGCATTCGACCACGGAGGTGATGCCGCGCGCCTTGATGGCCAACACACATTCAACCCAGCGCACCGGGCCAAAGGCCTGGGCGTACAACGCAGCGCGAATGCGCTCGACATTGGTCTCGACGGCGACCTCGATGTTGTTGATGACCGGGATCAACGGCGCAGCAAAAGCGGTCGCAGCCAGCTTTTCGCGCAGCTTGTCCGCTGCGGGTTTCATCAGGCGGGAGTGAAATGGCGCCGACACCGGCAGCGGCAAGGCGCGTTTGGCGCCATTGGCCTTGAGCACTTCACAGGCCTTTTCAACTGCGGCCTTGCTGCCCGCAATCACGGTCTGCATCGGATCGTTGAAATTGACGGCTTCCACCACCTCGGCGGTGCCCGGTCCAAAGGTGCGCAGCGCTTCGGCACAACCTTCGATGACCCGGGACGCTTCCATGCCGAGGATGGCAGCCATCGCGCCCACACCCACCGGCACCGCATCCTGCATGGCCTGCGCGCGAAAGCGCACCAGCGGCGCAGCCTGCGCCAGGCTCAGCACGCCTGAAGCAATCAACGCGGAATATTCGCCGAGCGAGTGGCCGGCCACCACCGCCGGCGCGACGCCAGTCTCGGCCATCCAGGCCCGGTAGGCGGCCACCCCGGCCACCAGCATCACCGGCTGGGTGTTGGTGGTCAGACCCAGCGCTTCCTTCGGGCCTTCCTTGATCAGCTTGCCGAGGTCTTCGCCCAGCGCATCCGAGGCTTCACGCAGGGTTTCGCGCACGGCGGGGTGTTCGCCCCAGGCGTCCAGCATGCCCACCGCCTGCGACCCCTGTCCCGGAAAAACAAATGCGAAAGATTTCATGAAATTTGTAGTCAAAAAAGCCGCCAGCCCATATCGGGCCGGCATGACCAGCTATAGATTCAGGAGCACCGCGCCCCAGGTGAAGCCGCCACCCACACCTTCGAGCATCAGGGTGTCGCCCTTTTTGATCTTGCCACTGCGCACCGCAACGTCGAGCGCCAGCGGAATCGAGGCCGCCGAGGTGTTGCCATGCTGGTCCACCGTGACGATCAGCTTGTCCAAAGGCATCTTCAGCTTTTTCGCGGTGCTGTGCATGATACGGATGTTGGCCTGGTGCGGGATCAGCCAGTCAATGTCGCTGTCCTGCAAGCCGGCCTTGGTCAGGGTGGCACGTGCCGCCTCTTCCAGCACACCGACTGCCAGCTTGAACACCGCCTGGCCGTCCATCTTGAGCAGGGGATCGCCCAGCACCTTGCCGCCAGCGACCGTTCCGGGCACACACAGGATGCCGACGTATTTGCCATCGGCATGCAGATCGGTCGCCAGGATGCCGGGCATGTCGGAGGCTTCCAGCACCACCGCGCCGGCGCCGTCGCCAAACAGCACGCAGGTGGTTCGGTCCGAAAAATCGAGAATGCGCGAGAACACCTCGGCGCCTATCACCAGCGCCTTGGTCGCTGAACCGGTCTTGATCATGGCGTCGGCCACGGTCAGCGCATACACAAAACCGCTGCAAACCGCCTGCACGTCGAAGGCCGGGCAGCCGGCGATGCCGAGCTTGTTCTGCAAAATACAGGCGACCGACGGAAACACCATGTCGGGTGTCGAAGTGGCCACAATGATCAGGTCGATGTCTTTGGCCTCCAGGCCTGCGGCCTGCAAGGCATTTTTTGCCGCCTCCAGGCCCAGATCGCTGCTGCAGACCTCAGGCGCCGCGAAATGGCGAGCCCGGATGCCGGTGCGCTCGACAATCCAGTCATCCGAGGTTTCTATGCCTTTGGCCGCCAGCTCGGCCGCCAGATCGGCATTGCTCAAACGGCGCGGCGGCAGGTAGCTGCCGGTGCCAGTGATACGTGAATAAGGGCTCATGAATTAATTTAATGCGCTGGCGCTGGATCGGCCTGCGCAACAGGCGCCTCGGCCCCTGTTGCGTCCGTCGGCCCCAGTGCGGCTTTGGCCAGCAGGGGGGCGGCATGGGCAATGCGTTCCTGCACCCGCTCCAGCAAGTTGTTTCGAGCTGCATCATAAGCGCGATTCAGGGCCCGCTCAAAAGCAAAGGCGTCTGCAGAGCCATGGCTCTTGAATACCAGTCCGCGCAGACCCAGCAAGGCCGCACCGTTGTAACGCCGGTGATCTACGCGGTTTTTAAACGCAGATAGGACTGGATAAGCAACGATAGCGGCTACTTTGGTGAAAATATTTTTTGAAAACTCGGCCTTGATGAATCCTCCAATCATGCTGGCCAGGCCTTCGCTAGCCTTCAGCGCCACATTACCGACAAAGCCGTCGCAAACAACAATATCCACGACGCCTTTGAAAATGTCATTGCCCTCGACATTGCCGTAAAAATTCAAATCACCACTTTTAGCAGCAGATCGGAGCAATTCACCGGCTTTTTTGATGACTTCGCTGCCTTTTATGGCTTCTTCACCAATATTGAGCAGACCAACCGTGGGGCTGGGTTTGTCGGCGATGGCTGAAACCAGAGCCGAACCCATCACGGCAAACTGAAACAAGTGGTCTTCGGTGCAATCGATGTTGGCGCCTAGATCCAGCACCGTGGTGGCGCCGCCGGCGGCATTGGGCAATTGTGTGGCAATCGCAGGGCGGTCAATGCCGTCCAGCGTCTTTAGCACATAACGCGCAATCGCCATCAGCGCGCCGGTGTTGCCGGCAGAAACAGCGGCTTGGGCGCTGCCATTTTTGACCTGGGTGATGGTCACCCGCATGGACGAGTCTTTTTTGCGGCGCAGGGCAACCTCGATTGGGTCGTCCATGGTGACCACCTCAGAGGCTGCCAAGATTTGGCAACGCGGATGAGACTGGATGCGGGGGAATTGCGCCTGGGTGGCAAGCACATCGGGCTGGCCCACCAGCACAATGCCGGCTTCGGGATGGCTGTCCAGAAAAGCGAGGCAGGCCGGCAGTGTGACGGACGGGCCGAAATCGCCGCCCATGGCATCGACAGCTAGCCTGATCATGGCAGGACCGGTGCAGTCAGGAAATGGGAGTTCAACAAAACAAAGGCCCGCAGGATGAGTGCGGGCCAGTCGTTAAAGCGCGGAATTACGCTTCGGATTTGGTTTTCAGCACCTTGCGGCCACGGTAGAAACCGGTGGGGCTGATGTGATGGCGCAGGTGGATCTCACCAGTGGTGGACTCGACAGCCAGACCTGGAACGGTCAGGGCATTGTGTGCACGGTGCATGCCGCGCTTGGAAGGTGATTTTTTGTTCTGCTGGACGGCCATGATCCGCTCCTGAGGGGGTATAGGGTTGGTAAATTGCGCTCTGGATCCATGTATGGGTCTTACGGGTCCCGGCGCGAAGCCTTTGATTATAGCGCGATACGGCCGGCCGTTCCAGCCCCAGTATTTTCCAATTCAGGTATGAGCCTGAAGGGTTCGCAATTTGGGTAATTTCGATGTGCGGGCTGACCAGGTTGAAAAGGGAAGTTTAAGGGCTTGCGGAATTTTTTAAATCAGGCCCCTGCCAGGCCGCCGGAGGCCC
>NZ_JAUYEY010000015.1 GCF_030689685.1 Polaromonas sp.
ATGCATCGGGGCCAGCGGGCGAGTCTGGGAAACCAGGCGGACCACGCAATCAAGGCCGGATATAAGTAAGCAGCCGACTTCTTCGCAACACGACACAAATTCTTCTTGCTACCCGGGAGGCATCCATATAAGACACCATGAACGCCCCCATCCATCCCGACCACTTGCTGCCCCAACTCAATCTGCGCGACACGCCCACGGCGCTGATCGACGCGCTGAAGGCCAGGTTTGGAGAACGCTGCTCCACCGCGCTGGTGGTGCGTGAGCAGCATGGCAGGGACGAGTCTTCGTTTGCAGCACCGCCGCCGGCCGCCGTGGTGTTTGCCGAAAGTACGCTCGACGTGGCCGATGCGGTCAAGCTGGCGGCCCAGCATCAGGTACCGGTGATTCCCTTTGGCGTCGGCACCTCGCTCGAAGGCCATCTGCTGGCCGTGCAGGGCGGCATCAGCATTGATGTGGGCCGCATGAACAAGGTCTTGTCCATCAATGCCGAAGACCTGACGGTCACCGTGCAGGCCGGCGTGACGCGCAAACAGCTCAATGAAGAAGTCAAAAGCACCGGCCTGTTTTTTCCGATCGACCCCGGCGCTGACGCGACGATTGGCGGCATGAGCGCCACCCGCGCCAGCGGCACCAACGCCGTGCGTTACGGCACCATGCGTGAAAACGTGCTGGCGCTTGAAGTGGTCACTGCCAGCGGCGAAGTCATACGCACCGGCACCCGCGCCAAAAAATCATCGGCCGGTTACGACCTGACCCGCCTGATGGTGGGCAGCGAAGGCACGCTGGGCGTGATCACTGAAATCACCGTCAAGCTTTACCCGCTGCCCGAGGCGATATCCGCCGCCATCTGCTCTTTCCCGAGCATTGAGGCAGCGGTACGCACCACCATCCAGATCATCCAGCTGGGTGTTCCGATTGCCCGGGTTGAACTGATAGACGCCAACACGGTGCGCATGGTCAACGCGCACAGCAAACTTGGCCTGCGCGAAGAACCGATGCTGCTGATGGAGTTTCACGGCTCTCCCAACAGCGTCAAGGAGCAGGCCGAGACGGTGCAGGAAATTGCCGCTGACCAGGGAGGCAATGCCTTTGAATGGGCCAGCACGCCCGAAGAACGCACACGCCTGTGGACCGCGCGGCACAACGCCTACTTTGCGGCCATCCAGTCCCGGCCCGGTTGCCGCGCGATTTCGACCGACACCTGCGTGCCCATCTCACGCCTGGCCGACTGCCTGCTGGATTCGGTCAGCGAAGCCGATGCCAGCGGCATCCCCTACTTTCTGGTCGGCCATGTGGGCGACGGCAACTTCCACTTTGGCTATTTGATTGACCCGAATATTCCTGAGGAGCGGCGTGTTGCCGAGGAGCTGAACCACAAGCTCGTCACACGCGCGTTGGCGCTTGAAGGCACTTGCACCGGCGAGCACGGCGTGGGCCTGCACAAGATGGATTTTCTGGTGACAGAGACCGGCAACGGCGCGGTAGACATGATGCGCACCATCAAGCGCGCACTGGACCCGCTGAACATCATGAACCCGGGCAAGATTTTTACGCTTTGAGCCCGCGTACCGTGGGTGTGCAAAACATCGACGCGCTCAGGCTACGCCTGACGGCCGCTGTCACTCTGGATGAGCTTCACGCCCTGTGCCGCGAGCACAGCGAGGCGCTGGGCTTTCAGCATTTTGTTTATGCGCTGCGGGTTCCAACCCACTTCGCTGATGCACGCCTGATCATGATCGACGGCTACCCGCCGGGCTGGGTCAAACACTACTTTGAACAATCTCATTTTGACGCCGACCCGGTGATGGCCTATTGCACGCGGCATGTGGTGCCGGTGTGCTGGAGCGACCTCAGCCTGGAGCCCGGTAGCCAGGCCGAACGCATGATGCAGGAGGCGGCAGGCTTCGGCCTGCGCGACGGTGTGACCATGCCGCTGCACAGCCCGCAGGGCGAACTCGGCATTCTCAGTCTGGCGGTGGACGCCCCTGCGGAAGAAGCCCGCGCCATCAGCCAGCGCGCGCTAAGCCACGTTCAGGTGCTGGCGGGTTATCTGCACGAAGCGGTGCGCCGCGTCAGCGGTCTGCTGCACAACGGTGGCCCGAATCTGACCCCGCGCGAGATTGAATGCCTGCGCTGGGCGGCAGATGGCAAAACCTCTGGCGAAATTGCCCAGCTGCTGGGGCTTTCCGAGAGCACGGCCAACTTTCACCTGAACAATGCCATGCGCAAACTCGACGTCGTCAACCGCCAGCATGCGGTGGCCAAGGCGGCGCTCCAGGGCCTCATCCAGCCCCGGCCTTTCTAGAGGGCTCCCCCCCTTCTGGTCGGCGCACCCTGTCAGATCTGACAGTAGACGCCACACGGCCATCGCGCTTCAATCGCTGTTTCGCGTGTGTCTGACCTTTCGGTCCGCACCACATATCGCAAGGTCACGGTTTTTCCATGACTTTGAAAAATCGCGCGAATCACGCATACCGCCCTTCGGGGGCGGCTTGAAATTTGAATAGTTGTTCTCCTGAGAAAAGGCTTAACCATGAAACTCACCAAACTGCTTCCCCTGATGCTTCTTCTGCCCCTGAGCGGCATTTTTCATGGCTGTACGACCAGTTCAGGCAGCGTGCCCGCAGCCAGTGCGTCTGCACCCAGTGATGGCAACAGCAAGGCAGAGAAAAAGATATCGATGGCGATTGGCCAGGAGGTAGGAACCTTCACCATTGCCGGCCAGCAGAAAATAGATTCGGCGGGCGGAACAGATGGAATGCAGTACACGGTAAAAACCAAGGCTGGAAAAACGTTCAAGTGCGACATTTTGGAGCCCTCCGGTTTTGGCAAGGTGATGAGTTGGGGAATGGCCAGCGGATCAAGCGCCATGTGCACAGATTTCACGGCGGGCTCACCAGACCAGGGGAAAACGAACAAGGCAAGCTGCAATGCGTTGCTGAAAGCGGCTGGTAAATGCTGAGATATCGCTAGCCCCGAAGTCCGTTGGGTAAACCGAAAGGGCGCAAATCATGAATCGGCGTGCCGCACAAGGATTGACGCATCGCTAGCGCTTGCTGCACGGTCTTTCACTCAACATGCCCAAGCTTCGACTGCGGGCTGGCTTGGGTCACTGGCTGCAAGCACGGCACTTTTTGTATTTGACGCTCATGCTTGCGCGAGCCATCTGCACCTACTGACATAACGGTGTCAGCATGGTTAAGTTAACTTCTAATTTTGTAACTACTCAGCATCCCAAGCCCGCAAGCGTGCCAGGCGTTCCTAAAGAAACAAACTACTTTTAGTTGTCAAGTCGGTGGTTGTTAAATCTGTTTCTTGAGAGCTCTGTCGTGGTTCGGTCCCCTCTCCCGCTGGCGGGAGAGGGCTAGGGTGAGGGTGGCGGTGCGTTTGATCAAGTGACATCCATTCGGCTGCGGGGAGCCCTCACCCCAACCCTCTCCCAGAGGGCGAGGGAGAAAGAAAGCAGCCCGGTCCAACCTGAGTAGTTACCTGAATTTCCTTAATTACTTGGTAAAACCTATGAAACTCAAATCACTTTCAAACATCCCCGCCGTTGGCGGCATGGAAATTTCGACGTTCAAGCTGAAGGAAGGTGTTTCTGAAGCCGAGTTATTTACGGCTGTAGAACAAATGGTCAAAGGCCTGTACGAGACCGAAGACGGGTTTCTGGGTCATGTGGTGTTAAAGGGAGCAGATGGCACCTATGTCGATGTCGTTTTTGCTACCTCGCAGCAGCGCGCGGCTGAACTGTGCGCCAAGTGGGGGACTGGCCCATTCGCCTCGGCGTGTGTCCCCTATCTTGAGAAGATTCAAGAGGGTTCAGTCAACCTTGCGTTTTTCGAGCGCGTCATGTGACATGACTACTCTTGAAGAAGCTGGCACGGTGGTCTCTGCCGATGGCCTCATGACGGCACTGGTCTGCGAAAGATATGGCACACCTGACGTGCTGAAGTTCGTAGAGATTCCCCGCCCCACGCCCAAGAATAACGAAATCCTCATCCGTGTCCTAGCGTCCACCATCACATCAGGTGACCTCCGAGTGCGCAGCATGGACATGCCGGAAGGCTTTCGCACGCTGGGTCGACTGGCCTTGGGTTGGCACGTTCCGAGGAATGCAACTTTGGGCGCGACTTTTGCGGGTGTGGTGCAAAGCGTCGGAAACCGTGCGGCAGGATTCACCCCTGGTAATGAGGTGTTCGGTATCCGTGGTTTTCGCATGGGCGGGCACGCCGAGTACCTGTGCATGTCCGCCAAAGGCGCCATCGCTCACAAACCAGAACATCTGTCGTTTGAGGGCGCTGCTGCACTTTCTTTCGGTGGTGGCACGGCGCTTTTCTTCCTCACGCGCGCCGGTCTTGTTGCAGGGGAGACGATCCTGGTCAACGGCGCGTCTGGCAACGTCGGTATGGCTGCGGTTCAACTGGCCTGTGTCATGGGCGGTCAAGTCACAGGCATAGGCAGCGCGGCTCACCTCGATCAAGTGCGGTCCCTGGGTGCCGTGCGAGTGATCAACTACGCGCTGGAAGACTTTACTGCGCTGGAGCAACGTTACGACGTGGTGTTTGACGTGGCCTGCAACCAGAGCGTCGAGCGTTGCCTGAAGGTGCTCAATCCCGGTGGCCGCCTGATCCGCCTCCAGGCGGGGCTGCCGGAGATGTGTCGGGCCATGTTGCAACCGCGCCGCGCGGGCCGGCACATCATTGTTGGCACTGCCGAGGAGCGAGCCGACCAGCTTGGACACCTGGCTGAGCTGGTCCGTCAAGGACGCTATCGCCCGGTCATCGCACGCGTGTTCCCATTCGAAGAGGCCATAGAGGCACATCGCTACGCTGACCGACCTGGTCACGGTGGAAGCGTGGTGCTCAAGATGAGCCCCATCGGATAAAACGGGGCGCTATCCCGATCAATGGGCATCGCATCGTGAGCACTGCTTCAAGCCGTCAGTGCCCGCCTCCGGGGAGCTTGGCGAAATGCCTTGTCGAAGAAGACAGGAAGCTCGCGTTTTAACTGCTGCAGGAAGGCCTGGCGGTCGAAGCCTGGCGGGTTGGCGCCAATGTCGCCATCTTCGGACGCAATAGGCGTACTGGGTGTGTCCATCAGCGACGGGATAGGCGGCGACGGTGGCTGCCCGGCGCGGCCCATGCTACAGAAAATGGGGTCATCGACGCGATGGCCTTCGCAATGCGTGGCGATACGCGACGGGTCTGAGCGGTGCGGTCGGCACGAACATCAAGCCCCCGCCGCAGCCGCTGAGCGTCCTGAACCCCGGGCGAGATATTGACGCTTTGCTGCTGCTGTACCCGGCTCGTCACCCCTGTCCGCCCAAGTCCAGTCGCTATCAAAATAATAGCTACTCACGCATACAAACAAAGGGCTAGAAGCCTTATTGGTATAAAATCCCGGTCGCCCCACGCTTGGCGCGCTGATTCAATACACGCCCGCGCTTTTTGCCGATTATCGAGTCTCCACTCCGGAGAACTCCATGAACCTCGATATCAATGGCAAACGCATAACGGTAGACGACGGCTGGCGCGACGAGACCCTGCTGTCGGTGCTGCGCGAGGCGCTCGGCCTGGTCGGCGCCAAGTTCGGCTGCGGCGTCGGGCTCTGCGGCGCCTGCACGGTGCTGGTTGACGGGCAGGCCCAGCGCAGTTGCCTGCTTCAGGCCGCTGACCTGGCGGGCGCCAAAATCGCCACAATTGAAGGCCTGTCGCGCGGCGATGAGTTGCACCCGGTGCAGCGCGCCTGGCTGGACGAATCCGTTCCCCAGTGCGGCTACTGCCAGACCGGCCAGATCATGTCGGTGGTGGCCCTGTTGCGTGTCAAGCCCAAGCCCGATGACACCGACATCGACGCCGCGCTGGCCGGCAACCTGTGCCGCTGCGGCACGCAGCAGCGCATCCGCCGCGCGGTACATCGCGCAGCCAAGGCGGCCGGCGGGGGTGCGGCATGAAGCGGCGCGGTTTCCTCGGTGTGGCTGGTCTCGCCGCTGGCGGCCTGACGGTGACCTTCCTCGGCGGCTGCGCGCTGCCGGTGATTCCGAAGCGGCCCCTGCCGGATGCCGAAGCCGCCCTGTCGTGGGTGCGTTTTGCGGCCGGTCGCTACACGCTGTTCCTGCCGCGTGTCGAGATGGGACAGAACATCCTGACGGCGTTGAAGCAGGTTGCCTGCGACGAGCTCGGCGTACCCTGGTCGCAGGTCGATGCGCGGCTGCCGAGCACGAACGACATCCGCCGCGTCAAGGCCACCGTCGGCAGCGATTCGATCAAGGAGTTTGCGATTCCGCTGGCCCAGGCCTGCGCGACGCTGCGCGAGGCCCTCGCCACTGGTCGCACCGAAGGCCTGCTGCCGACAAAGCCCCGGCCTTTCGCCGAACTGCGCGCCTTCGCCCGCAGCGCCGTGCATGTGGGCCGGGCACAGCCGATCGAGCAAGGCCCGGCCATCGTGCGCGGCTTGCCGCTGTATGCCGCCGACGTGCGCCGGTCGGGCATGCAGTTCGGGCGGGTGCTGCGCGCCGCCGCGTCGCCAGAGCTGGCCTCACGCGCGAGCGCCATGAATGAAGCCGCTGCGCGGGCCGTGCCCGGCTTCGTCGCGCTGGTGCGCGATCCGCTGCTGACGCAAGGCGTGAGTGAAGGCGTAGGTATCGTGGCGCGCACGCCGGGCGCACTCTTGCGCATCGAAGCGGCGCTGGCGGTCCAGTGGTCTGTCCAGAGCAGCTTCGCCCAAGCCGATATCGACCGCAGCATCGACATCGATGCCCGGCTCGGCAAGGGCTCACTGGCCCACCGTGTCAGCAAGGACAGCATCGACACCCAGGCGGCCTGGGACGTGGACCTGCGGCTGGACGTGCCCTTGGCCGCGCATGCACCGATCGAGCCGCGTGCCGCAGTCGCCGAATGGTCGCCCGCCGGCGAGATGCAGCTCTGGGTCGGCAGCCAGGACGTGTTTTACCAGCGTGATGTGGTCGTCAAGCGCCTCGGGCTGGACGACAAGCGTGTCGTTGTGCATGGCTCGCGGGTTGGCGGTGCGTTCGGCGGCAAGACCATCTCGACGGTAGAGCTGGAAGCGGCCGTGCTGGCGCGCGCCGTCGGCGGCGCGGTCAAGGTGCAGTGGACGCGGGCGCAGGAGTTCCGGTTCGGTTTTCACCGGCCACCATCGAGCCACCGCATCCGCGCCCGGCTGAAAGACGGCCGCATCGACCAGTGGTGGCATGCTTTCGCTTCCAGCCACATCCTGTTCACCAACGCCGTGGTGCCGCCGTGGCTACAGAAACTCACCGACTTCATCGGCGACGACGGCGCGGCGCGCGGCGCATTGCTGCCCTACCGCGCGGCTGCCAAACGCACCGAGTTCGACCTGGTCCGGCTGCCCGTGCTCACCGGCCCGTGGCGCGGCCTGGGCGCCGGGCCGAACGTGCTGGCGATCGAGTCGGCGATTGACGCCCTGGCGCGGCGCGCCGGTGCCGATCCGGTCGCTTTCCGGCTGGCACACATTGAAGACCTGCGGCTGGCGCGCGTGCTGCGGCGCGTGGCGCAGGCGGCGGGTTGGGGGCGGCCGCTGCCTGCGGGCTCCCGATTCCTGGTCGGCCGGGGCGTGGCTTGCGGCATCTACAAGGGCATGAGCTACGCCGCCGCAGTGGCCGATGTCGAGGTCGATCCAGCGTCCGGCCAGGTGCGCGTCACGCGACTGTGGTGCGCCCATGACTGCGGCCATGTTGTCAACCCAGACCAGGTGCGCGCGCAGTGCGAGGGCAACCTGGTGTGGGGCCTGGGCATGGTGCTGGTTGAGGCCTTGCCCGTGGCCGACTCGCAGGTCGCCGCCGCAACGTTTGCCGACTCGCCGATCCCGCTTATCTCCGACGTGCCGCCCATGGAGGTGGTGTTGGTCGATGAAGGCGACGCACCCACAGGCGCCGGCGAGACCGCCATCGTCGCTGCCGCCGGAGCGGTGGCCAATGCGTTGGCCGCCGCCACGGGTTGGCGCGCATCGCGGCTGCCAGTGCGGCCGGCCGACCTGCTCGCAGCGCTGGAGTCAACGAAGGGCCGCTCCCGGGTTGGCTCCCGAGCAGGCGCTGCAACGCTTGCCAGTGCTCGCGGCGCGCCTTGACGCGGCCAGTTGCGCACCGTCGTGCGCCTGCGCCCCGGCTCCTGACGGAGCCGATCATAATCTGGTGTCGGATCACGAAGGAGCCATCGTGCCAGCCAGTTCACCCAAAGACAACGCCGGTGTCGTCGCACCGGCACCGGCCATCTATGGCGCAGCCCTGGTGCTTGGACTGGCCGCCGAGTTCACACTCCCGACCGTGCCTTTACCCCGGCCCGTTTCGCTTTGGCTCGGAGTTGTCATCATTGCGCTTTCAATCCCCATCGTCATCTCGGCGTTCAAAGCACTCGCCCGGGCAAAGACGGCCTTCGACGCACGAAAGCCCACGAGCGCCCTCGTCAGCGACCGAGCGTTTCACTACAGCCGCAACCCGACCTACCTGTCACTCACGCTGCTGTACGCCGGTATCGCGTTGGTCCTCGGCTCGCCTTGGGTCTTGCTCATGGTCGTGCCGGCCGTGGCGCTCACGCAGTGGGGCGTGGTCCTGCGCGAAGAGCGGTACCTGGAAACAAAGTTCGGTGACGAGTACCGTCGCTACAAAACGAAGGTTCGCCGGTGGCTGTAAAAACGCGATCAAACCCTTTGTTGCGGCGCACCGCTTCGGGTTTGTGCTGAACTTGATCGCCAGGCGATGAGTGCCCCGGAACCAGGAGCCTGCCGGCGCGGTCTCGTGGAGCGCGTCGCCCGTTTCGCAGTCCTCCACGGCTCGCGGCGCCGGGCCATCGCAGCGCTGTCAGCCGTCTCGGTCGGCGACTTCTTCGTGCCCGCGCTGCCAACCCAGACCTCGGTGCTGGCGCTGGGCTTGATGCAGCCGCAACGCGCGGCGTGGATCGCGCTGGCCTTTGCGACCGCCGCCGCGCTGGGCGCCGCCTTGCTCGCGCTGCTGCTGTCGGCCGTCGGTGGCTACGCGCAGCAGTTTGGTGCCGAGCAGTTCGGCGCGGACTGGACGCGCATCACCGGGCGCGTCCAGGTGCTGGGGCTGTGGGCCGTCTTTGCCGCCTCGATCTTCCCGACGCCGCCCCGGCTGCTGACGGCCGCCACCCTGCTCGCCGGGGCCGCCGTGCCAGCGGTGGTGGCGGCGGTCTTTGCCGGCAAGCTGATCTGGTTCGCTTTGTTCCTGGGCTTGCTGATCAAGGCCCCTGCCGTGCTGGCCAGGCTGCCGGTGCTGAGCGGGGCGCTGCTGCGCTTTCGCGCGTTTCAAGCTGCCGTGCTCGCCGGGGATCGCGGCGACAATTCATGATCCTAGAAACCGCAGTTGACCGCTCACTTGCCGCCTGCATGGCCGCTGCCAGCCCATGACCGACTTCGCCAGCGCGGCCATGGTCCGGGTGCTGGTGAACGGCATGCAGTCGCTCGGCCTGGACACGTCGGCGGCAGACATGCAGCCGACACAAGGCGACGCGCAGGTGCGCTTGGATATCAAGCAGCAGCTCGTCGGCTCGGCGGTGCGGCAAGCCGGCTTGTCGTGCCTGGTGAAGCTGGGCCGGGGCGGGCATCTCAACCTCGACGATCCGACGCACCGGGCCCTGACCTTGGCGCGTGACGCCGCCGACCTCTTTGATCGCTGGGGCCGGTTAGAGCGCTTTGTGCATTCGCTGCATTGGGTCGAAGTGGCTGCACTCGAACCCGGCGCTGCCCTGCTTATCCATCGCTCGCGCGCGCCCGGTGCGGCGCCGAGTGCGGCCGAAGACCTGGTGGTTCTCGGCGTGCTGCTGGCCCTGCTGGAAGCCATCGGGCTACAGGATGTGGCGGCCGAAATCGATGGCCGGCGGGTCTATCCCGAAGCCGGCAAATCGGCCGAAGCGGTTTTGCAGCGGCTGGCGCAAGGCGCCCGCACCGGAACATGGCATGTGCGCTGGCGCCCGCCCGCGCACGCGCAGGCACGCAGCGTAGCCCCGGCCCGGCCCGGGCCTGCGCAGGTCCACGCGCCCAGGGATCTTTGTTCTGCCTTGCCTTGGCCCAAGCTGGCGCATCACTGCGCGGCTATCATCCTCGACGATCTCCTGCAGCGGCGCACGGTCGGCGCCGTGGCACGCGACGTCGGCACCTCTGCGCGCAGCCTTCAGCGGGCCCTGGCGGCCGCCGGGCTTAGCTACTCGTCGGTGCTGGCCGAGGCCCGGCTGCGCGCGGGAGCGTGGTGGCTGCTGGAGTCCACGCTACCGATCGCGGAGGTCGGGTTCCTTTCTGGCTACGCCGACCAGCCCCACTTCACGCGCGACTTCAGCCGGCGTATCGGCCTGTCGCCAGGCCGATACCGGGAGAACTTCGTGCGCGGCGCATAACCTGCGCGGCGGTGCGCTCAGTCGGCGGCGCCCGCGACACTGTCTGCACGCCCGAAAGCGAACAGACGCAAGTCTGGCGACAGGTGGCGTGAAAACTCCGCCGCGAGCCGCCAGGTTTGGAGCCCCCGCCACCGCCACGGCGTGACCTATTTGCCGCCGCGCAGCCGCTCGATCAAGCCATTGAGCTCGTCCATCGAGGAGAACTGGATCGCCACTTCGCCCACGTCTTCGCGCCTGCCATTGCGCTTGACCTGTTTTTTGATGCGCACTTCCACATCCGCCATCAGCAGGTCGGCCAGCTCTTCCTCAACGCGGCGCGTATCACGCGACTTCTCCTTCGGGGCTTTTTGCGGTTTCAGCGAAAACTCGGCGCTGAGTTTTTTGACCAGATTTTCGGCCTCGCGCACCGACATTTTTTTTGCGGCAATCTGGTTGCCGGCGGTGATTTGTGTGGCACGGTCCAGGCCCAGCAAGGCGCGCGCATGGCCCATGTCGAGGTCGCCGGCCATCAGCATGGTTTGCACAGGCTCGGCCAGGTTCAGCAGGCGCAGCAGGTTGGAGGCAGCGCTGCGTGAGCGCCCCACGGCCTGCGCCGCCAGCTCATGCGTCAAGCCAAACTCTTTCACCAACCGTTGCAGGCCGTGCGCTTCTTCCAGCGGATTGAGGTCTTCACGCTGGATGTTTTCGATCAGCGACATGGCCGCTGCGGCCTCATCAGGCACGTCACGCACCAGCACTGGCACGCTGTCCAGGCCGGCAATTTTTGCGGCCCGGAAGCGCCGCTCGCCGGCAATGATTTCGTACTTGCCGTCGTTGGCGCCGCTGGTCAGACGCCGCACCAGAATCGGCTGCATGATGCCTTGCGCCTTGATGCTTTCCGCCAGCTCGTACAACGCGCCCTCGTCCATGCGTGTACGCGGCTGGTACTGGCCGGCCACCATATCGCCCAGGCGCAGCGAGGCCGGCAGGCCCGGGCTGCTCAGGCTGCTGTTGGGGTTGTCGCCGGATTCGCTGACCTTGGGGCCCAGCAGGGCTTCGAGTCCGCGGCCCAGGCCTTTGGGTTTTTTGGTGACCATGGTTTTTCTTTCAAGCTCAATAGTTAAATTTCGTCGATGGTGTAGCCCGATTCGCTTTGGTGGCGAATTCGCAGAACGGTGACGATTTTTTTGTCGCGGTTGTAGCTGTAGCGCGCCAGGTAGCCACTGCGGCCACAGTGAATGATCAGCTCGCGGTAGCCACCTGCAACTGGGCGACCCATGCCGGGCTGAATAGCCAAAATGGATATCGCTTCACCGATAAATCTCACCAAATGGCTACTCAATGGGTTTCCTTGCAGTTGCAAAAAAACTTCCAGCCGCTCGATGTCTTCAAATGCAGCGCTGGCGTAGTCAATCGCTACAGACTGACTCATGGCCTGGTGGCGCCTCGCCACGGCTTCAACTCCGGTTTTGCCGGGTTTTCACCACGCGCGCGCGCCTCAAAGTATTCAGAGACATCCTCCAACCGATAGGCCAGCCCAGTGCGTTCTACCTCGGCCAGCGCATCGAGCGAGTCTTGCTGAAACTGCTCTTGCTGCTGGGCGCGCCGGGCGGTGTCGCTGAGCGCTTTGACCATAAAGGCATGTGCCGTCATGCCGGACTTGCGCGCGGTTTCGTCAATTTGCGCTTTGAGCTCGGCGGGCAGTTTCAGGCTGGTAGCAACTTGCATGGCGTTTTCCTGAGGAGTGGGACAGCTTGATAGACGCAGGTAGTCAGATGTGACTACCGCGTTAGTTTAGCAGCGTGAGCTTGCTTGTTCAGTGTGTTGCCACTCGGCGAAAGGCAGAACTCGCGGCTTGGAAAACGCAGCGTCTGTAGTCGCTTCAGGTGCTCATGCGCCTGCGGCCACTCGCCCAGCCCGCTGTCGGCATTGATGTGGCCACACGGGCCGACATCCACAAAGTCGGCGCCCCAGGCGGCGGCAAAGCCCCGCGCGCGCGCCAGATCGCAAAAGGGGTCGTTGCTACTGGCCAGCACCAGCGCCGGAAACGGCAGCGCCTGCAGCGGCACCGGCGCCCATCCCGGCAGCACCTGGCGCACATCGGCACGCTCAACATCGGGGGGCGCTACCAGCAAGGCGGCCTTGACGCGGTGTGTGTTGCGTGAATGGGCGGCCCAGGCCGCCGCCAGCATGCAGCCCAGGCTGTGCGCCACCAGCACGGCTGGCCCCCCACCCTCGGCATCTGTGTCCAGCAACACTTCTTCAAGCCGGGCGCTCCAGTCGCCGCGCAAGGGACGCAGCCAGTCATGCTGCTCAACCCGCTGATAGCCGTGCGCGGCTTCCCACAGGCTTTGCCAGTGGCCGGGGCCGCTGCTCTGCCAGCCGGGAAGAATCAGGGTGTGCGCAGGGCTCATCGTGGCAAGAATAAAGTTGCTATTGTTTTAATAGCTGCTCGCGCATATACAGCAAGGGCTACAGGTCGATTTGGCTTGTAAAACCATCACATGCGCTTGATGCGCTGCACCATCTCTTCGGCAAAGGCGACAAAAGCCTGCGCGCCTTTGGACGAGGGATCAAACACCACGCCGGGCAGACCGTAGCTGGGCGCTTCGGCCAGGCGCACGTTGCGCGGAATCACGGTGTTGAACACCTTGTCGCCAAAATGCTCTTTGAGCTGGTCGCTGACCTGCTGCTGCAGGGTGATGCGCGGGTCAAACATCACGCGCAGCAAGCCGATGATGGCCAGGTCTTTGTTCAGGTTGGCATGCACCTGTTTGATGGTGTTGACCAGATCGGTCAGGCCTTCGAGTGCAAAGTACTCGCACTGCATGGGCACAATCACGCCGTGTGCGCAGCACAGGCCATTGAGGGTCAGCATGCTCAGCGACGGCGGGCAATCGATGAGCACAAAGTCGTACTCCGCCACCACCGCTTCAAGCGCCAGCTTCAAACGCTTTTCGCGTCGCTCTACCTCGACCAACTCGACCTCGGCACCGGCCAGCTCGCGGTTTGCGCCCAGCACGTCGTAGCCGCATTTTTCGCTGTGCACCCGCGCTTCCTGAATCGAAGCCGACTCCAGCAACACGTCGTACACCGTCAGCGCCAGCTTGCGCTTGTCCACACCCGAACCCATGGTGGCATTGCCCTGTGGGTCCAGATCCACCATCAGTACCCGCTGACCGACCAGGGCCAGGCCGGCAGCCAGATTGACAGTGGTGGTGGTTTTGCCAACCCCGCCCTTTTGGTTGGCAATACAGAAAATCTTGGCCATCTTGTTCTTCTATGTGGGTTCAGGGACTATTTGGAAGCGGCCAGTTTGAGCCCGAAGCCAATCAGGAAGACACCCGCCGCCTTGTTCAGGAAGCCGGAGATTTTGGGGTTGGCGCGTATGCGTTCAGCCAGAAAGTGCGTCAGCAGCACTGATGTCAGGCCATACAGAAAAGTCAGCCCGGCAATGGTTGCGGCCATTACCGCAAACGTCGTGATGCCGCGGTGTAGCGCCGGGTCCACAAACAGCGGGAAAAAGGCCATGTAAAACACAATCGCCTTGGGGTTGAGCAGGGTGATCAGCAGCGCCTGGCGAAAGTAATGCCGCGGCTTGATCTGCAAAATCGGCGCGTCACCGGCCTTGACCATCAGCAGCTTGATGCCCAGCCAGGCCAGGTACACCGCGCCCGCCCACTGGACGATGTGAAATGCGGTCGGATAGGCGGCCATCACGGCAGACACGCCAGCCACCGCAGCCCACAGCAAGACCTGGTCACCGGCGATGACGCCAAAAGTGGCCCCCAATCCGCCCGGAATACCGCCCTTGCTGGTTGACGTGATCAACGCCAGGTTGCCAGGCCCCGGAATCAGCAGAAAAACAATGATTGCGATGACAAATGCGCCGTAGTCAGCGACGCCAGCAAATGAGCCCAGCATGAAAATCCCCGGAGTGAGGCGTGAGTTTACGTCAGCGCACCGGGCTGCCCGGCCACTTCCCGCGGGAAAGGGCTGTCGGCATGGCTCAAACCGTGGTTTTTTGACGCATCCAGACGACGCAACGCTCGGCGTCCAATCCTGGCACCCGCAACTGTTCCACGTGAAACACCTCGACCTCGGCCGGCAAGGCGGTGATTTCATCGACCGGATGTTTGCCCTTCATAGCCAGCCAGACGCCGGCCGGGGCCAACGCGCCGACCGACCACCGGGTGAAATCGGGCAACGATGCAAAGGCGCGCGAACAAATCACGTCAAAGGTCTGGGTCACGCTTTCAACCCGCGCATGTAACCCCGTCAAGTTGGGCAACTTCAGGACCAGCGCCGCCTGTTTGATAAAAGCGGCTTTTTTTGCCACGGTGTCCACGCAGGTCACCGTCACGCCAGGACAGCAAATGGCAAAAACGACCCCCGGCAGCCCCGCGCCTGAACCTACGTCGAGCAGGCCAGCGCCCTGCGCCAGTCCCGCCTGCTGTAGATGATGCATCAGCGGCGGCACGGCGGCCAGGCTATCCAGCAGGTGGTGCGTCATCATTTCCGCAGGGCTGCGCACGGCAGTCAGGTTGTACACCTGCGTCCATTTGGCAATCAGCGCCTGGTAGTCCAGCAACTGGGCGATCTGCTGGTCGTTCAGCTCAAGCTGCAAGGCGCGCAGGCCCGCCCGCAAGGCCGTCTCTGCATCACCCATCAGGCTTCAGCCTGTTCTGTGGATGAAAGCGGCTTGGTGTTTTTCCACAGGTTTTTTTTCAGGTGCACCAGCAACAAGGAAACAGTAGCCGGCGTGATGCCTGAAATGCGCGATGCCAGGCCCAGCGTTTCGGGCCGGTGTTTGGCCAGGGTCTGGCGCGCTTCAAAGCCCAGGGCCGTGACCTGTAGGTAGTCCAGATCGGTCGGCAGTTTGAGGTTTTCGTAGTGCGAGGCACGCTCGACCTCGATTTTTTGCAGGTCAATGTAACCCGCGTATTTGACGGCAATTTCGATCTGCTCAATCACGCTGCGGGCCAGGTCGCCAACCGCAGATGTTTCACGTGAAACTTCAGGCGCCAACTCGGGGTTGATATATTTGCCGTCGTCCAGAGACATCAGCGCGGCGTAATTCACGTCGGGACGGCGCAGCAGATCAAGCAGGTTGTATTCGTGCTCAATCGCCTTGCCCAGTACGCGCTCGGCTTCTGCCGCCGGCAGACTGCGTGGATTGACCCAGATCGCGCGCAGTCGCGCTGTTTCACGTGAAACAGCGTCGCGCTTGCGGTTAAAAGCATCCCAGCGGGCGTCATCGACCAGGCCCAGCTCCCTGCCCTTTTCCGTCAGGCGCATGTCGGCATTGTCTTCGCGCAGCATCAGGCGAAACTCGGCCCGGCTGGTGAACATGCGGTAAGGCTCGGTCACGCCCTTGGTGATCAGGTCATCGACCAGCACGCCCAGATAAGCCTCATCGCGCCGTGGCAACCAGCTTTCCTTGCCTTGGCATTGCAGGGCCGCGTTGATGCCGGCAAACATGCCCTGGGCTGCCGCCTCTTCATAACCAGTCGTGCCATTAATCTGACCGGCGAAAAACAGACCGGCAATTGCCCGGGTTTCAAACGTTGTTTTCAGCGCGCGGGGGTCAAAGTAGTCGTATTCAATCGCGTAGCCGGGACGCAGGATGTGGGCGTTTTCCATGCCCGCCATGGACCGTACCAGCTCATATTGAATATCAAAAGGCAGGCTGGTCGAGATGCCATTGGGGTAGATCTCATGCGTGCTCAAACCTTCCGGCTCCAGGAAAATCTGGTGGCTTTCCTTGTCGGCAAAACGGTCGATCTTGTCTTCCACACTCGGGCAATAACGCGGCCCGACGCCATCAATCTTGCCGGTGAACATCGGGCTGCGGTCAAAACCAGAACGAATGATCTCGTGCGTGCGCTCATTGGTGTGGGTGATCCAGCACGACATCTGCTTGGGGTGCGTTATCTGGCCGCCCATGAAGCTGAAAACTGGGACTGCCCCGGGCGTGCCGCCGGGCATGCCGTCGCCCGGCTGCTCGGTGCATTTGCTGAAGTCGATGGTCCGGCCGTCGATGCGCGGTGGCGTGCCGGTTTTCAGGCGACCCTGCGGCAGTTTGAGTTCTTTCAGGCGCGCGCTCAGCGACACCGCCGGCGGATCGCCGGCCCGGCCCGCCGCGTAATTGTTCAGGCCGACATGGATCTTGCCGTCCAGAAAAGTCCCTGCCGTCAGCACCACGGTACGCGAGCGGAACTTGATGCCCACCTGCGTGACCGCGCCCACCACCCGGTCAACTATTCCGTCCGATTCGACCATCAGGTCATCCACTGCCTGCTGGAAGAGCCACAGATTGGGCTGGTTCTCCAGCCTGCGGCGAATCGCCGCCTTGTACAACACACGGTCGGCCTGCGCCCGTGTGGCACGCACCGCCGGGCCCTTGGAAATGTTGAGAATGCGAAACTGAATGCCGCCTTCATCAGTGGCCAGCGCCATCGCGCCCCCCATGGCATCGACCTCTTTGACCAGGTGGCCCTTGCCGATGCCGCCTATGGACGGGTTGCAGCTCATCTGGCCCAGCGTCTCGATGTTGTGGGTCAACAGCAGGGTTTTGCAGCCCATGCGGGCTGAGGCCAGCGCGGCCTCGGTACCGGCATGGCCTCCACCGACCACGATGACATCAAATTCTTGTGGGTAGTACATCTTCAGTTCTCAACCAGTTCTGTCGGCAAACCCATGCTGCTTGCCACCTGGGCCTGTCGTTTGTCTGCCGTTACAAAAAGGTCCACCCGGCCCACCAGCGCGCTGCCGATATGCAGCGCATCCATGCCGCGCAGGGGGCCCAGCTCCATGGCCGAGAAAGCGAAGCGCTCTACCCGGGCATCCAGCGGCACCAGCGTCATGTCGGCCACGTCTTTTTGTGCTGCCGCCCAAGCCCGGTCGAACTCTGCCGTCGGCAAGCTGCCTTCACGGCGGCGCCTCAGCAGGGCAGAAGCCACTTCAGTTTTGCAATGCGCCGCTATCAATAACTCGCTGGCGGCTTCCATCAAGGTCAGCACCCGTTCGCGCCCGACTTCACTGGCGTAACGCTTGGTCAATGCAGAGGCATCAAACATCAGCCGCATTTCGCCGTCGCGCGGCAGGCTGCGCGCTGGTGGCGGCGCGGCTGGATAAGCAGGCGAGCTTTTCACCATGGCGACTCATTGCGCTCTTGCAGCACAGCGCTTGACAAAGAAGCCTTTTGCGGCAGCACCACGGGCTCAAAAGGCTGCTTCCAGCTCGGTATGTGCGCCGGCAGGTCCTTGATCGGCACCAGCTCCGCCACAGGTTTGCCATGGCGCAAAATGCGCACCGTTTCGCCCTGCTCGACCAGATCAATCATGGCCGCCGCATGGGCGCGGAATTCGCTCAAAGGAATCGTGTGCATTTTGTACAAGTTATGAAGTTTTGTACATTTTAGTCTCCTTGTGCGGCTTAGACGAGGAAGGTGCAGTTTTTCTCCCTGCTGCCTGTGTTGAAATTGCGGCATGACTACCCCACCCACCCCACTCCTCGTTTTTGCCGGCAGCACCCGTATGGCTTCGTTCAACCGCAAACTCGCCCATGTTGCCGCGCAGATGGCGCGCGCCAGCGGTGCCGAGGTCACACATATCGAGCTCAGCGACTTCGACATCCCGATGTACAACGCCGACCTGGAGGCCCAAGGCACTCCGGCCGACGTGATGAAGCTCAAGCAGCTCATGTTCGAGCACCCGGCCTGGATCATCTGCTCACCCGAATACAACGGCAGCTACACCGCGCTGCTCAAAAACACCATCGACTGGGTCTCCAGCCCCGTCAAAAGCGACCCGGCCTGGCAAGAAGGTTTCAAATCCTTCACCGGCAAGGTGGTGGGCATGCTCAGCGCCTCACCCGGCGCCCTGGGCGGCCTGCGCTCGCAAAGCCATTTGGTGCCGCTGCTGCTCAATGCGCAATGCTGGGTCGCGCCCAAGGCGTTTGCGCTGGGTCGCGCGGCTGAGGCGTTTGATGCGCAAGGGCAGCTAATCAGCGAGAAACACCGCAGCAGCGTGCAGGCGGTGATTACCCAAGTGCTGGACGCCAGCCGCCGTTTGAATGACTAAATCGGCCTCCAGTCCATGCCAGACATGGGCAAGCAGCTCCTACTTTGATAGCAAGCAGCCATGAGCTGCCGCCCAGGCTGCGGCGCCTGCTGCATTGCCCCGTCCATCAGCTCAGCCATCCCGGGCATGCCGCAGGAAAAACCGGCGGGGGTGCGCTGCGTGCAGCTCGATGAGGCCAATGCCTGCCGCATCTTCGGGCAGCCGGAACGACCGGTGGTCTGCCGGCAATTGATGCCATCGGTGGAGATGTGTGGTGCCGATCCGCCGGCGGCGCTGGCCTGGCTTACCTTGCTGGAACAGGCTACTGCGCCACGCCTGTCATCCCGGACTTGATCCGGGATTGATGCCCGTTGAATATTCACTTCGGGTCAATTCATGTGGCCTGCCAGCAAGCCGAGTCTCGCCCCGGCGGGCGAGGCACTTTTCTTTGCGTCGCCAAAGAAAAGTACCCAAAAGAAAGGCGACCCGATGGTCTGGGTCCCTCCGCTTCGCTCCGGGCAACCTGCGGTGCTCGCCGAAAACGGGGTCGAGCTCGAACTCGCCTGCGGCTCAGACAATCGCTCGCCCTGATCCGTTTTCGGCTGTGCTCCTCGGCCCAGCCCGACGGGTTGGGGGACCAAAGACAAATACCAAATCCCGGATGCGGGGAGCCCTGACGCGCGAAGCGCGTCAGGGCGTATTCGGTTGGCCGTCATGTTTGCACGCGAGAGCAGCACACGCGGCCAAATAAAGTCCCCCTCCATCGCCCAGCGGGGCGAGGGAGGGGCTAGGGGTGGGAGTGGGGAGTTAGACCCTACTGCCGAAGGCAAACCGGGAACGCAGCGTGACGCAACGAATCCCTTCAGCGGCAGAACGCCGGATCAGAACGGGTAGTGCCGTGGCGCCGTCTGTATCGTGATCCAGCGCAGCTCGGTAAATTCGGCCACACCCGCCTTGCCGCCAAAGCGCCCCATCCCGCTGCCCTTGACTCCGCCAAACGGCATCTGCGCCTCGTCGTGCACGGTCGGTCCGTTGACGTGGCAAATGCCGGAGTCGATACACCGTGCCACGTTGAAGGCGCGCGCGATGTTCGAGCCAAACACTGCCGCCGAAAGGCCGTAAGCGTTGTCGTTGGCGCAGGCCACGGCCTCCTCCACGCCGCTGACACGCACCACACACTTGACCGGGCCAAAGGTTTCTTCGTGGTAGATCCGCATCGCGGGTGTGACATGGTCCAGCACTGTTGCGGGCATCAGTGTGTTTTGTGCCTTGCCGCCGCAGGCCAGCTTCGCCCCCTTGGCCAGCGCATCATCAATCAGCGCATTGCAGTGGGTGACCGTGCCCATGCCAATGACCGAGCCCAGCACCACCGGCTCGGGCTTGCGCGGATCGCCCAGCGGCAGAGCCCTCGCTTTGGTGGCGAAGCGTTTGACAAACTCATCGGCGATTTTCTGGTCCACGATGATGCGCTCGGTGGACATGCAGATCTGGCCGCTGTTGGCAAAGCAGCCAAATGCGGCGGCATTGACGGCGTCGTCGATGTTGGCGTCGTCCAGAATCACCAGCGGCGCCTTGCCGCCCAGCTCTAGCACCACCGGCTTCAAGTATTTGGCGCAGGTCATCGCAATAATCTTGCCCACCTTGGTCGAGCCGGTGAAGTTGACACGCCGCACCGCCGGGTGCGCCACCATGGCCTCGACCACCGCGCCCGCATCCGCCGGCGCGTTGGTGATGTAGTTCACCACGCCGGGTGGAAAACCCGCGTCAAGAAAAGCCTCGACAATCAGCTGGTGCGTGCGCGGGCAGTTCTCCGAACCCTTGAAGATCACCGTGTTACCGCAAGCCAGCGGCGTGGCAATCGCCCGCACCCCCAGGATGATGGGTGCGTTCCACGGCGCGATGCCCAGCACCACACCGGCGGGCTGGCGCATCCCCATGGCCAGGCTGCCGGGCACATCGGACGGAATCACCTCACCGCTGATCTGTGTGGTCAGCGATGCCGCCTCGCGGATCATGCCGGCGGCGAGCATCACGTTAAAGCCCGCCCACATGCCGGAGGCGCCGGTTTCAGCGACCACGGCCTCGATGAATTGCGGCGTCTTGGCTTCAAGCGCATCCGCCGCCTTGAGCAGCAGTGCGCGACGCATGCCCGGCCCGGTTTCGCTCCAGGTCTTGAAGGCCTCGGCGGCGGCCTCGGCGGCCATCACCGCATCGGCAGGCGATGCGGCGGGGGCACGGGTGGCAACACTGCCGTCGAGCGGGTTGCGCCGCTCGAACGTCGCGCCTTTTTCGGCGCTGACCTTGAGGCCGTTGATCAGCATGGACATGTCAGACATCGTGGTACTCCTTGAAAATTCGGGACGTTGATTAGCGCTCACCCTGAGCGTGTCGAAGGGCGGGGGTAGGCTCAGCCTGAACGGAATTGGATCGGGCGGCCGCGACCGGCGCCGCTCCGAGGTAGGCCTCGCGAATCACGGATGATCGCGCCAGCAGCGCGGCCGGGCCGCTGGCCACCAGCGCCCCGCGCTCCAGCACATAGCCGCGATCCGCCACGGCCAGCGCCTTCTTCACGTTTTGCTCAACCATCAGCACGGTGGTGCCGCTGTCGGCAATGCGCCGCGTCATCGCCAGCAGCTCGTCAACCATCCTGGGCGCCAGGCCCAGCGACGGCTCGTCCAGCAGCAGCAGGCGCGGCGCACTCATCATGGCGCGCGCCACGGCCACCATCTGCTGCTCACCGCCGCTCATGGTGCCGGCCAGTTGCTGCGCGCGTTCGCGCAGTTTGGGAAAGTCGGTAAACGCCTGCTCCAGCCGCAGCGCGCGTTCGGCTTTGCCGGCCAGCCAGCCGCCCAGCTCCAGGTTTTCAGTCACCGTCATCTGCGGAAACAACTGCCGGCCTTCGGGCACCAGGGCCATGCCGCGCTGCACGATCTCGCTGGTTTTGAGCGGCAGCTTTTGATCGTCCAGCAGAATCTCGCCGCCGCGCGGAATCAGCCCCGACAGCGCCTTGAGCAAGGTGGTTTTGCCGGCGCCGTTGGGGCCAAGAATCACCGTCAGGCCGGGTTTGACCTCCAGCGTGACATCGCGCAGCACCAGGAAGGCGCCATAACCAGCGCTCAGGCCCCGCACCTTCAGGTGCGCATGGCCCGACGAGCCCAGCACAAACGGGGGGGCATGCCACATCATGGTTCAGTTGCCTCCCCAATTGTCTTGGTCCATGCTCTGCCGCAGTGTCGGCAACGGGCCGCACTACGCTGGTCGATCCCGCTGCGCGGGGCCCTCGCCCTTCGCTTCATACGGCCATCTCATCGCCCAGATAGGCTTCAATCACACCCGCATCACGCACCACCTCCGCCGGGGTGCCGTCGGCAATCACGCGGCCCTGGTGCAGCACAATCACACGCTCGACATGCCGCAGCAGCGTCGTGACCGCATGTTCAATCCAGACCACCGTCATGTCCAGCTCGTCCCGCATGCGGCGTATCAGCTGCGCCATGTTTTCAATCTCGGCTTCGGTCAGGCCGGCCGCCACCTCGTCGAGCAGCAACAAACGCGGCCGCGTGGCCAGCGCCATGCCGATCTCCAGCAGGCGCTGCTGCGACGGCGTGATGGCCGCTGCGGGAAGCGCGGCTTGCGCACCCAAACCAATCAGCGCAAGAATGCTTTCCTCACTGCGCAAATGCCAGGCGCCCTCGCGACTGCGCCCCGCAAACTTCAGGCCAAAGCCAATGTTCTCCGACACCTGCATATCGGGAAATACGCGCGGCGTCTGGAAGGTGCGCGCAATACCCGCCGCTGCATAACGGTGCGGGCCCTTGCCGCTGAGATTGCGGCCGCCGGCGATCAGCTGGCCCGAGGTCGGCGCAATCACACCCGAAATGGCATTGAAAAAGGTGGTCTTGCCCGCGCCGTTGGGGCCGATGATGCCGACCAGCTCACTGGCGTGAAAATCAGCGCTGACGGCATCCACCGCTGTCAAACCGCCAAAACGCACCGTGATGCCCTGCGCCTGCAGCAAGAGCTCAGCCACGGTCGCGCTCCTTGCTTTTCAAGCCGCGCAGCCAGCCCCGGCTGTCACGCCACCAGCCGCCAAAGGTCGCCCAGCGCAGTGAGGCCAGGCCACCGGGCAGGTAGAGCACGCTCAGGATTAGCAGCAGGCCCAGCGACATCATGTAGATCTGCGGCGCCTGCAGACGCAGCGTCTCGGCCAGCACGCTGAAGACAATCGCGGCAATCAGCGGGCCCCACAGGGTCACGGCGCCACCTATAAGCGCAATCAGCACCGTCTGGAAACCGATGAAGGGGTTGAAGACCGTGAGCGGGTCGATATAGGTCCAGCGCACCGCCATGGCCGCACCGACCGCGCCGGCAAACGCGGCCGTCATCGCAAAACCGGCAATCTTGATCAAGCGCGTGTTCACGCCCAGCGTCTGCGCACGCTGCTCGTCCGCGCCTATGCCCATCAAGGCCAGACCAAAGCGGCTGCGCCGCACGATGATGGACACCCCTACCGCCAGCACGGCGAGCCCCAGCACCGTGAGGTAAATCGTGTCCCGGTCCGGTACCACCGTGAGCACCCGGCCCACCGTGCCGGTCACCGACTTTTCAAAATAGGTCACGGCGTGGCGAATCAGCTCGGTCATGCCGAAGGTCAGCACTGCAAAATAAGTCCCGCGCAAATGCAGCACGGCCGCACCCATGACCACCGCCACCAAGGCAGCCAGGCCCGCACCGAGCGCAATCGATTCCAGCCACGACAGGTGTTCCAGCGCAATCGCGCTGGTGTAAGCGCCTATGCCGAAGAAGGCCGAAGTTGCCAGCGACAAATAACGTGTGCTGCCGCAAAACAGGCCCCAGCTGGAGGACAGCGCCACATACATCAGGCAGGTCAGCGCCATCGACACCACAAACTCACTGCCGTAATGCGGCAGCGCCAGCCCCCAGCCGGCAAAGGCGAGCAGGAGCAGCACGTCACGAACAAGAATTTGGCGGTCTTTCATCTGCCTGTTTTTCTTTTACTTTGCAAACAGGCCACGAGGCCGCAACAGCAGCACCCCGATGAACACGCTGTACGACAGCAAGGCCTTGAGTGAGGGGTTGGTGAAATGCATGCCGAGCGCCTCGATCACACCGAGCAGCAAGCCACCGGCCAGCGCGCCGCTCATGCTGCCAAAACCGCCCAGCGTGATGACAATCAGCGCCGTCACCGTGTAGGGCTCACCCATGGCGGGCGTGATGGTGTAGGCCATTGACAGCAGGCAACCGGCCACGCCGGACAAGCCCAGACCCATCCCAAACATCAGCGGGTGCAGGCGCTGGGTGTCAATGCCCACCAGCTGCGCGCCCACCGGTGACTGCATCAGCGCGCGCACGCCCTTGCCCAGCAGGGTGTAGCGCAGCAGCACAATCAGCGCGCCGCTGAAAAGCAGCGCCAGGCCAAACACCAGCAGCTTGTTGCCGGCAAACTGCGCATCACCCACCTTCACCGGATCGGTCAGGTAGTCGTAACCGCGCAGGTCACCGCCCCACATGAAGGAGGCGAAGTTCTGCACCAGAAACATCAGGCCAAACGCCACCATCAGGCCGCGCGCCTCAAAGATGTCAAGGTTCGGCGAGGTGGCGGTAAGCCGGCGAAAGCACAGCCGGTGAATCACCATCCCCAGCGCCATCAGCACGAGAAACGACACCGGCACCATCAGCAGCGGCGACAGGCCGAGCGAGGTCTGCGCCATCCAGGTCAGGTAGGCGCCCACCATCAAAAACTCGCCATGGGCGATATTCAGGATGCGCATCAGGCCGTACTGCAGGTTCAGCCCGAGCGCCACCAGCGCATAAATGCCGCCGGTGATCAAACCGGAAGCAATCAGTTCAAGCCAGGCTGTAAAAGACATGATCACGCAGTTTGTCATGCCGGGCTTGACCCGGCATCCATGGCGCCCCAACCGCAGTCGTGGACGAGGCATGGATTGCGGGTCAAGCCCGCAATGACAACTTCTTGCTTATTTCCAGACTGGCTTGTTCGGGTTGAGTTTGGCGGTGGCCAGCTTTTGCGGCCACACCACCTCGAACTCGCCGTTTTGCCACTGGCTCACCGTACCCGGCGTGGCGGTGTTTTCGCTGCCAGTGAACTTGATGTCGCCAATGATGGTTTTGTGCGTGGTGCCGGCAATGTAGTCACGCAGCGCCTTGCGGTCCAGGCCCACCTTGGCCACGCCGGCTGTGAGGATTTCCATACCCGCCCAGCAGGCGCCGCTGGCCCAGCGGTCCGGCTCTTTGCCTGCAAACTTTTTGGTGTGTGCATCAAAGTAGGCTTTGGCAGCGGGGCTGGTCTTGCTGTTCCACGAGCCCATGCCCAGCACACCTTCGGCACCAGCCGGCGTCATCACATTTTTGTAGAGCTGAAAGGCCGTGCCCACCGACGCATAAAAAAACTTCGGATTGAAGCCGATCTCTTTGGCCTGCTTGCTCGCCAGAATCGTGTCCGGCGGGTAGGTGAATCCGATGAAGGCATCGGGGTTCTTGTCCTTCATGGAGCGCAGCACTGGCGACAGGTCTTTCACGCCGCCGGGGTAACTCTTGTCTTCCACCATCTGGATGCCGGTGCCCTGCAGCGCCACTTTCAACGCGGCAAAATTCTCCAGGCCAAACAGGTCGTCCACATAAATCACTGCCACACTCTTGACGCCATTGGCCTTGAGCATGTCCACCAGCGCGTCGCACATCGACTTGGGCTGCTGCAGCAGCAAAAAGAAGTAGGGCAGCTTCATCTCGGCCAGCCGCCTGGACAGCGCGGTCGGCGCGAGAAAGGGGTACTGGAAGCGATTGGCCAGCGGCGCAACCGCAAAGTTGGCGTTGGAGCCCCAGGGCGCCAGCACCAGATCGACCTTGTCGCTACCCATCAGCTTTTCGTAAGAGCGCACACAGGTTTCGATGTCGCTGCGGTCGTCCGAGCTGATCAGCTCGATGGGTCGCCGTGTGCCGCCCACGCTCAGGCCGCCCGCCGCGTTTTGCTGCTCGGCCCAGAGCAGGTAGTTCGGCTCCTGGCTGACCTGCGCGCCGCCGGTCCACGGCCCGGTGCGGGCAATGGCATACCCCACACGCACCGGCTTGGCCTGGGCGAAAAGGGAAGGCGCAAAGGCGGCTGCGCCAACAGCGGCTGCGGCGCCTTTGAGCAAATGGCGTTTCGATGACTGGACCATGGTGGTGACTCCTGTGTGGGTGCGCCGTTCGGGCGGATGAGACACCATGGTAGGCAGGGGCGGGGCCAGGCGCTTTGCTCAAGGTGCACAAAGCAGTTGACGCACAGCGCACGCTGATCGGGGTTAACCCTTGACCGGAGAGCCCGACAGGACAAGGCACAACGCCCATAATCTTCTTGAGGCATCTGGGCGCCAGGCCCCGCACAACCGGAGACAAACATGACTGCGGCCACCGTTGTATCCACCGACAATTTCGCCCCGCGCGAGCGCGCGCCGGTGTGGCGCGAGTGGGTCTGGAAACACTTCGGCGGGCTGGAATCAGACCTGTATGGCGACACCGATTTCGACGGTCACATGGCCTCGGGCCACGCTGGTGATGTCATCCTGACCAAACTGGAGGCCAACCGCCACCGCGTGGTGCGCACAGCCGACATGGCGCGCGCCAGCGACACCGGTTACTTCAAGATCGTCGCGCCCATGCAGGGCCGCGCCGGTGTCGAGCAGATGGGGCGCCGGGCCTGGGTCAGCCCCGGCGGCTGGACCATTTACGACACCAGCAGCGCCTATGCGGTGGACAACCCCGAGCGGGTTGAACACCTGATCGTGATGCTGCCCAAGGCCCAGCTGCTGGAGCGCGGCCTGCCGCTGGAAAGCCTGATGGCGCGCCATGTGGGCGGCGCCAGCGGCATCGCACGCGTGGCCCTGGCCACCATGCGCAGTACTTACCAGGAGTTGCCCCACATGAGCGCGTCGGCGGCCCGTGGCGCGGGCGAGCTGATCGCCCAAGCGGTGCGCCTGTCGCTGATTGAGCTGAGCGGGCAGGAAACCGCAGTGACGCAGCGCGAAGCGCTGAAAGACCGCATCTGCGCCTATGTAGCGCTGCGGCTGCGCGACCCGGCGCTCAGCATCGAGCAGATCGCCCAGGCGCTGAACTGCAGCAAGCGCCACCTGCACAACGCCTTTGCCGGCGAAGCCGACACCCTGGCCAGCTACATCCTGCAAATGCGGCTACAGGCCTGCCTGCGCGAGCTGCAGCAGACCAGCCCGCAAGCCTGCCCCATCACCGAAATTGCACTGTCCTGGGGTTTCAACAACCTCTCGCATTTCAGCCGCGTGTTCCGTGCGCACACCGGCCTGAGCCCGAGCGGGTTCCGGCAGTTGTCGGTCACCCGCGCCGCTGCACTGCCGCTGCGGCCATTGCGCCATTAATTTGTATCAAATCGGGCTGTAGCCCTTGCTGGCTGTGCGTCAGCAGCTCCTGTATTTATAGCAACTTGTCAGCGTGAGGGGTCGCTCAAGACCTTCAGCCGGGCGGCAGAGGTGATTTCGATCCGGCGGTAGCGCAGCGCCACCGCGCCCTCGGCAACCAGCACCTTCAGCTCTTTGGACAAGGTCTGCCGCGTCATGCCCAGCATCATGGCCATCGCCTCCTGCGAGACCGGCACCACAGGACGGGCATCTGCGGCCATGGTGACATCGCCGCTTGTCAAACCGGGGGTTGGCCGACAGGCGCAGCAACAGCCCGCCAGGCTCGGGGGGCAGGCGGGTGTCGCGGACAGTACAGTCATGCTGCCCATTGTCAAATATTTTGACAGTTGCCCGTCAAGCACTGACGTATTGTCCAAGTCAGCCCCGCCTTTAACAACAACGTCCAGGAGACACACATGCACATCCCCTCACTCAAAAAACTTGTCAGCGACCAAGAATGGCAACTGCGCTGCGACCTGGCCGCCTGTTACCGCCTGGTGGCGCTGTACGGCTGGAGCGACCTGGTCTTTACCCACATCAGCGCCAAGCTGCCCGAGGAGGTAGCGGGCGCCAGTGCGCACCACTTCCTGATCAACCCCTATGGCCTGATGTTTGACGAGATCACGGCCTCCAGCCTGGTCAAGGTGGACGGGTTGTGCAACAAGGTGATCGACTCGCCGTTTCCCGTGAACCCGGCCGGCTTTGTGATCCACAGCGCGGTGCATGAAGCGCGCGCAGACGCCGGCTGCGTGCTGCACACCCACACCCGCGCCGGTGTGGCGGTCAGCGCGCAAGCCTGCGGCATTTTGCCGATCAGCCAGCAGTCCACTTTTGTGCTGGCCTCGCTGGCGTATCACAGCTACGAAGGGGTGGCCTTCCGCGACGACGAAAAGCCGCGCCTACAGGCCGACCTGGGCCGCGCCAATTTTTTAATGCTGCGCAACCACGGCCTGCTGGTGGTGGGCAAAACCATTGCCGATGCGTTTCTGGCCATGTACACCTTTGAAAACACCTGCCGCATCCAGCTTGATGCGCAGGCCGGGGGCGCGCTGACCGAGGTCAACCCGCAAATCGTCAAGGGCGTGGGTGAAGCCATGCGGGTGCAGACCGGCGGCATGGGCGGCGCTTTTGCCTGGCCGTCGCTGATCCGCAAGCTGGACCGGCTGGACGAGAGCTACAAGTCCTGAAAAACAAGCGCGGGCTGAGGGCTTGACTGGCGCGCAGCCGCAGATCAGCGCCCGCCGCGCCTTCAACCGATCAGGCCGTCGCCAGGGCAGCGGGCTGTGCACCTGCCACCGCGCGTGCGGGCATGTCGCCCTGGTCAATCACCAGCTCTTTGCGCACCATTTGCACGGCGCCAAAGATCGTGGCAAAAGCCACGTCTTTGGCATCGCGCCCTGTGCCAATACGCACCAGCCGGTCGTTGGGGGCCATACGCGTGGCGTCAAACAACACCCAGCGCCCGTCCAGCCAGGCCTCAAACACCGCATGAAAGTCCTGCGGCGGCTCGTCAAAATACACATACCCAACCACCAGCCGCGCCGGAATGTTCAACGCCCGGCACAGCGTGATGCCCAGGTGCGCAAAGTCACGGCAGACACCGGCGCGCTGCACAAACACCTCTTGCGCCGTGGTGGTGGAGTTGCTGAAACCCGGCAGGTAGTGGATGGAGTCGTGAATCCAGCTCTCAATCGCCTGCACCCGCGACAGACCGGGCGACAGATGGCTAAACAGCTGCTGCGCAGCCCGGCTCATGATGTCGGACTCGCAATAACGGCTGGGCATCAGGTAACGCAGTGCATCGTCGGGCACGGCTGTAACCGCCGCCTCTTCCAGGTGCTGCGGCACGGGGGCATGGTGCAGCTCTACCTGCGCGTGGTAGTTGACCGACAGCAGGCCACGCGGCGCATCGAGCCGGAAAAACCGGTTGCCGTTGCGCTCGTCGCAGAAATGCCGGACTTTGACGCTGGGCGTCACGCTCAGGCGTTCTTCAAGCACCTTGTGGCTGTCGTGAAAAGCCGCCTCAATATTGAAAAGGAAATGGGTCGGGCTGAGCACATCGTAGTCAAGCAGGCAATCAACGGTCGCGGTGTGCATCGGTATCTTTGTCTGTGTTGAGGTCGGAATCTGGGGATGCGCTGGGGCTGCCGGAGGAAAACCAGCTCTTGCAGGTCACCCACATCACATGGGCGCCGCGTTCAAGCGTGTCCACAGCCAGATCGCGGCGGTTGCGCGCTTTCAGGCGGGCCACCAGCAGCAACTGGGCCACACTTGCGCGCTGCGCGCTGGCGCGGGACAGCGCGGTGCCCGGTTCGGCTTGCGGCTCGCGTTTGTCGGTTGAAAGCGTCACACCATGCAGCCCGTAAAACGTGGTCTGCATTTACTTGAGAGCCTTGTTCACCGCACCCACGCCCAACGCGGCCAGCACCACAAAAATGACCGCAAGGATCAGGAACAGGCCGAACAGAATCTTCGCGATCCCCGCCGAGCCCGCCGCAATGCCGCCAAAGCCCAAGGCTCCGGCAATCAGCGAAATAATCGCAAAAATGATGGCGTACTTCAACATCCTGAATCTCCTGATGGGACTGGGACGCACCGCGCCCATAAAAATAATAATTTGATGGTAGGCGGCGCTCTGCGGAGGCCACATCAGCATCCCGCGCGTGGCCCTGTAGGACAGGGCCAGATGGCCAGTCGCTACTCCTGTTTTGATAGCTGTTCACGCCTAGCGGGTATGGCTAGGAGCCTGGGCGGCGCAGCCCGCGATGCAAGCAGCCATGGGGAGGTCGCCGGGGCCAATTTTCACTTCGGCGCCCAGACGCCTACGCAAGATACTTGCAAAGCCACAAGCGCTGGACTGATCTTGAACAACGCGTACAGCTAAAATTGCGGGATGATTACCCGGACCCTCGTCCCCTCTGCCTTGCCTGCCGCTCCGGCCGAGCCGACCTTAAAAGTCTCCTTCAAAGCCCACATGCTGGCCGTGCGGGAAGACGCCATCGTGCAGGCCGTCAACCGCCTGCTGGCGGAAAAAGGCTTTGATCTGATGACGGTAGACCAGGTGGCCGCTGAAGTGGGCATCGCCAAGGCCAGCCTCTACAAACACTTTCCGAGCAAGGAAGACCTGGCCGCCGCCGCCATGGTGCGCGTCGTAGGACAAGCGCAGGCGTTTTTGGCGGGTTTACCGGCCAACGCCCCGCCGCTGGACCAGCTCAAGGCCATGGTGCGATGGATGATTCGGCTGCAACTGGCGGGTGAAATGCCGTCACTGCCGCACCACAACTCCAGCTTGCGCACCACGCTGGTCAACAACAAGGCCTATGTAGACGGCTTGATGCAGGTCAGCGAACAACTCGGCGGCTGGATAGAACAAGCCCAGCAAGACGGCTCGCTGAACCCCACACTTCCGGCGTTGCTGGTGCTCTACACCTTGTACGCACGGGCCTGCGACCCGGTGCTGGAGTTCCTCAAGGCAGGCGGGCAACACAGTGACCAGGAACTCGTCGAGCTGGTGGTCCGCACCTGTTTTGAGGGCTTGAACGCCCGGCCGGCCTGACCGGCCGCCTTCAGGCAGCTTGCAACGCTATAAATAAGATAGCTGGTTACGTAGCATTCATATGGGTCAGGCCCCGATTTTGATCAAAAAATCGGGCTTGAAGCCGTCTTGCTCACCCTTGCGGGCATAACCCAGCGGGTTGGCCACCACGCGGCAGCCGTTTTTCACATAGTTGCTGGGGCAATGCAGGTGGCCGTGCAACCAGAGCTGCGCCCCCGCCAGCACGTCGTCGAGCGCATTGCAAAAACCGGCGGTGCCGGGCGCCAGGCCATAACGCGGATCGCCGCTCAATAGACTGGGCGCGAAGTGAGTGACCACCACGGTCGGGCCCGAAAACGGTATGGCCAACGCCTGCCGCAACCAAGCCTGGCTTTGCAGACCACGTTCGCGCACGGCGTCGGCCAGCATCGGCTGACCGTGTTGAAAGGCGTGGTTTTTGCGAAGGTAAAAGTTGGCCGCGCGAAAGGCTTTGTCGCGGGCCTTGAGCTGCTCGCCCAGGCTGACCTCGCCTGCGCTCGCCGCTTCGGCGCTCAGCGCGTCGAAGTCGGTCCAGAGGGTGCTGCCGATAAAACGCAGACCTTGCAAGACCACCGTTTGCTGCTCCAGCCATACCATGCCGAGTCGTTCACAGGTTTCACGCAGCCGCGCGTGGGTGGCGTCAAAGTCCAGGCCGTCATATTCGTGATTACCCGGGATAAACAGCACCGGCGTGGGCCAGGCGGCGCCACCCTGGGCAACCGGAAGCGGCGAAAAACGCGCCAGCCCGAAGTCGCTTTCCTTGAGCATGGAGCCGCTCTGGTAAGACCCGATGTCGCCAGCCAGCACCAACAGGTCGGCACCGGGCGTCGGCTGCGCCACAAAATGCGGGTTGGACTCCAGGTGGAGGTCGGACAGGAGCTGAATTTTCACCCACCGATTGTGCGGGATGCCGCCAGGAGCCAGGGCGGCCAAACGACAGGTCCATGTCGGCAGCGGGCCAAACTATGCGTGTTGCGCATGTGAATCGGTCGGTGGGCGACTTGCAAAACAAGGGAAAACCCTTATCTTTGTGTCATCGCAACTTTTCACCTTTTGTGGGTGACTTTGGACTTTGATATGACCCGCTTGTTTGGTTTTTTTCTTCGTTTTTTGCCGGCACACCACACGCCAGCATCGACCCCGGGCGTGGCGCGTCAGTTGATGGAGCGTGCCGGTGACCGCGCCGGGCGCAACCCGCGCCAGGCCCGTGAGCTGCGCCGCGCGGCCTTCGCTTACCTCAGCGTTGTTCGCTGACCTTGTTGTTCCCCGAGACTGACGGCGTCAATGTGACCACTGACGCGTCAGGCCAAGGCCGAACGCGATGTTTACCGTCCAGCGCCTTGCCGGTGCTTGCGCGGCCGGCCCGCCAGCGCCCGGTCGAACAGTGCGTTCGGTAGCAGGCGCAGCAGCTTGGCCACCACACCCATCTGCCAGGGAATCACGCGGTAACTGACGCCGGCCTCGATGGCATGGAGTGCCTTGTCGGCAAACGCGTCGGGCTGCATCAGAAAAGGCATCGCGTAGCGGTTCTTCTGTGTCAGCGGCGTGTCGATGTAACCGGGGCACAGCGTCACCACTTTCACACCGGCAGAGCGCAACTCCCCGCGCAGGCTTTCGCAATAGGCAATGACGGCCGCCTTGCTGGCGCAATAAGCCCCATGACCAGGCAGGCCGCGAATGCCGGCGACGCTGCCGATGCCGACCAATGCGCCCGCGCCGCGTTGCACCATGGCATCAACGAAGGGGTGAAAGGTCGCCGCCAGGCCGGTGTTGTTGGTGGCAAAGGTCTGCGCCATCACGTCCAGGTCTTCACGCGCGGCCGTGTCCATGCCAATGCTGATGCCGGCGTTGGCAATCACCACATCGGGCAGGCCCTGCGACGCGATGCAGGCCTGGCCCGCCGCCACAATGCTCTCCGCAAGGGACACATCCGCGCTATATATTTCATAGCTGTCTGCACTTATCCCTTGCGCCAAAGCCCACGATTGGACTTCCGCCGTGCGGCGCGCCACCAGGGCCAGACGGTAACCCGCACGCGAAAACCGCAGCGCCAGCGCCTGGCCAATGCCGCTGGACGCGCCGGTGATGAAAACAAGTCTGGACATAGGCAAGGTTCGCGCCGAGGTTGCAGAAAGGCAAGCGCGGTTCAGGGCAGGCTGCCGGCCGCTTTTCGGGGCACCAGCACCCCTTTGACACGGCCTTTCAGGTCGGCCACCCGGTCCAGGTTGTCATAGGCAAAGGTATCGCCCTCAAACTCGTCGGCGCCGCGTTTGATGACCACCGGCAAATGCGATTTGACGCGTTCGTCGTTGACAAACACATGCAGGAACTCACCGCGAAACTCAAGCCGGGCAACCTCCCGGCCATCCGGGCCCACCGACGCATCCCGCACCACGCGTGCATTGCCAATCAGTTGGACTTCGGAGCCGTCGCCATTGGTCAGCGCGCGGTCACCGGTCGAAGTTGTCAGCCGGCCTTCGATGCTGTAGCTGCGAATCAGCGCATTGTCGATCTCCAGCGTGTCGGTATCGGGGTAGTGGCGGACCTCGGTGCCGGTGACATCGCTCTTGAGCTGGCCGGCGTCATCAAAAGTCTTGATGCCAAACTTGCGCATGTAGTAGTCCGGCTCGCTGCTGATGACTTTCTGGCCTTCTGGTGGCAACGATTCGGGGGTGTTTCTGACCAGCCAGTAAGTGCCCAGGGCCAGCAGGCCCATCAGCAGCACCGGAATGTAGATGGCCGTGCGCTCCCACCCGCGCGACAAGCGGTCAAGCGCATGGCGCCAGCCGGGCGCGGTGCCCCAGACAGGCCGGCGGCGGCTGGCGGCCATCAGCGCGTGTACTCCTGCAGCAGCGCGGCATAACGGCCACTGGCCACCATCAGCAAGTCGCAGAACTCACGAACGGCTCCGTCGCCACCACGCGCCTCGGTAACGTGGTGGGCCGCAGCCCTGACTTCCACATGCGCGTTGGCGGGCGCACAGCCAAAGGCAACACGCCGCATCACCGGCAGGTCCGGCCAGTCGTCCCCCATGAAGGCAGCTTGGGACCAGTCCAGCCCCAGTGCCTTGAGGGTGAACTCGGCCGCAGGGCGCTTGTCTTCGGTGCCGAAATGGGCGTGGGTCACGCCCAGCGCATGCAGGCGTGAGCGCAGCACCGCACTGTCGCGCCCGGTGATCACGGCCGGCGTGATGCCGGCCCTTTGCAACAGCTTCAAGCCGTGGCCGTCAAGGGTATTGAAGCGCTTGAGCGTTTCGCCGCCTGTGGTGAAACTGTCCTGCAGCGTTGCCCGTGTATCGCCTTGCGGGTACTCCCCGAAATACAGACCACCGTCAGTCAACACACCGTCAACATCAAAAAAAACCACTTTGACGTTTTGCGCACGCAGCAGCAGCTCGGGCGCAAAAGTCAGAGCAGGAAGGTGAGGACTTGTGGGGGCCATCAGATCACTTTCGCGCGCAGCAAGTCGTTGCTGTTAAGCGCGCCGCACAGGACCTCGTTGCCGTCCACCACCAGCACGCTGGTGATGCGGTATTGCTCCATCAGGGTCACCGCCTCCACCGCCAGTGCGTCGCTGCGCAAGGTCCGGGGCCCCGGATGCATGACCTCTCCGGCAGTGCTGGCTCGCAGATCAACGCCCTTTTCAATCAGGCGGCGCAAATCGCCGTCGGTAAAAATTCCGAGCACCCGCCGCTGGTCATCAACCACGGCGGCGGCGCCCAGGCCTTTGTTGCTCATTTCACGCATCAATTCGGTGAAGCCAGTGTGCCGGCCCACGGCCGGCACGGCTTCCCCGGAGCGCATCACATCGCTGACGTGGGTCAGCAGCTTGCGGCCCAGGGCGCCGCCGGGGTGCGAGCGGGCAAAGTCTTCTTCCTTGAACCCGCGCGCGTCAAGCAGAGCCACCGCCAGCGCATCGCCCAGCGCCAACTGGGCGGTGGTGCTGGCCGTGGGCGCCAGATTCAGCGGACAGGCTTCTTTCTCGACGCTGCTGTCGAGCACGATATCGGCATGTCGCGCCAGCGTGGACTGCAGGGCGCCAGACATGGCGAGCAGGGGCACGCCCTGGCGTTTGACCACCGGCAAAATGGAGGTGAGTTCCTGCACCTCGCCACTGTTGGAAATTGCAAACAACACATCAGCGGCGGTGATCATGCCGAGGTCGCCGTGGCTGGCCTCGGCCGGGTGGACAAACATGGCCGGTGTGCCGGTGGACGCCAGGGTCGCAGCAATCTTGCGGCCGATGTGGCCGCTTTTGCCCATGCCCATGACCACCACCCGACCCTTGCAGTTGAGAACCAGCTGCACCGCCCGTGCAAACTCGGGACCGACCCGTTTTTTCAGGCCCAGCACCGCCGCAGCTTCTATGTCAAAGGTTGCGTGGGCCAGCGCTAACGCCTGCGCAGGGTCGAAATTCACGGGATCAAAGCTCATGCCCGCATTCTATAGAGCCCCCCTGAAACACCGCCTGTGAGGGGACGCCATGCCCTGCGCTGCACACCGGTCATCAGCTACCATCGGCGCATGAGCGCGCTTGAACTGACCCTGCTGTATTTGCTGGCTGCCGTGCTCGGCGTGGTCGCCTGCCGTTGGCTCAAATTGCCGCCCATGCTCGGTTACCTGGCCGTTGGCGTGGTGATAGGCCCGAACGCGCTGGCCTTGTCAGAGGACGCCGACGGCGTGCGGCATCTCGGTGAGTTCGGCGTGGTGTTCCTGATGTTTGTGATCGGGCTGGAGTTCAACCTGCCCAAGCTGCGCTCCATGCGGCGCCATGTATTTGGCCTGGGGCTGCTGCAGGTCATGATGACGATTTTGCTGGTCACCTTCGGATCTCTGTTCCTGGCCACGCTGGCGCCCACGCTTTGGGGCATGTCGTGGCAAACCGCGCTGACCCTGTCAGGCGCCATTGCCATGAGCAGCACTGCCGTGGTGGTCAAGCTGCTGTCCGAGCGGCTGGAGATGGAGTCCGAACACGGCAAACGCGTGATGGGTGTGTTGCTGTTTCAGGACTTGGCCGTGGTGCCGCTGCTGGTGTTGATCCCTGCGCTGGGCTCCTCGCCCGACAAGCTGTTGATGGCACTGGCCGTCGCCGGCCTCAAGGCCACCGTGCTGGTCGGGCTGCTGCTGACCGGTGGCCAGCGTGTCATGCGCTGGTGGCTGACGCTGGTGGCCAGGCGCAAAAGCGAGGAGCTGTTTGTGCTGAACCTGCTGCTGGTCACGCTGGCACTGGCCTGGCTGACGGAACTGGCCGGCCTGAGCCTGGCGCTGGGGGCCTTTATCGCCGGCATGCTGATCTCTGAAACTGAGTTCAAACACCAAGTGGAAACCGATATCCGGCCTTTCCACGATGTGCTGCTGGGCCTGTTTTTCATCAGCATCGGCATGATGCTCGACTGGCGACTGGTATTGGAGCGCTGGCCGCTGGTGCTGCTGTTGCTGACGGTGCCGGTATTGTTCAAGCTGCTGTTGGTGACAACACTGGCGCGCGGGCTGGGCGCCACTGCTGGGGTGTCGCTGCGCACCGGCCTGTACCTGGCGCAGGCCGGTGAGTTCGGTTTTGTGCTGCTGTCGCTGGCCCAGGACAACAGCCTGATCCCGCCGGAGCTGCTCAACCCCATCCTGGCCAGCATGGTGCTGTCGATGCTGGCCACGCCCTTCATCATCATGTACAGCAACCGCATCGTGATGCGCCTGGTCAGCAGCGATTGGCTGCAGCAGTCGCTGCAGATGACCTCGATCGCGCGCAAGTCCATCAACGTCGACAAACATGTGATCATCTGCGGCTACGGCCGCTGCGGCCAGAACCTGGGCCGCATGCTCGACGGCGAAGGCATTCCCTACATGGCGCTGGACCTGGACCCGGACCGGGTGCGCCAGGCCGCAGCGGCCGGCGATTCGGTGGTGTTTGGCGACGCAGTACGGCTGCAGGCCCTGATGGCGGCGGGCCTGGCGCGTGCCAGCGCGGTGGTGGTGACCTACCTCGACACCGCCAGCGCCATGAAGGTGCTGGCCAACATCCGCGCGCATTCGCCAACGGTCCCGGTGATCGTGCGCACAGTGGACGACCGCGACCTGGAGAAACTGCGGGCCGCCGGCGCTGCCGAGGTGGTGCCTGAAGCCATTGAAGGCAGCCTGATGCTGGCAAGCCACGCGCTGGCGCTGGTAGGCGTGCCGATGCGCCGCGTGATCCGCGTGGTGCAGGACCAACGCGATGCGCGCTACAACCTGTTGCGTGGCTACTTTCACGGTGCTGACGACAACACGGTCAACGAGCTTGACCAGGAGCGGCTGTCCACCCTCACGCTGCCACTGGGCACGCGCGCCGCCGGGCAGCGACTCGGTGCCATGGCCTTGCACGCCGTTGGCGTGCGGGTCGTCAGCATCAGGCGCGGCAATGGCAAGCCCCTGAGCCATGATGACGACACCCTGCTCGAAGGCGGTGACGCCCTGGTACTGTCCGGCAAGCCCGAAGCGCTGGCGGTCGCGGAAGAAAAGCTTCTCAGCGGACGCGCCCAGGCCGGCGCCTCAGGCCCAGCAGCGGGTGCCGCGCCGGACAAGTCAAAATGACGGTTTTTCGCGAACCTGCCATGAACCCTCACCCGCCCGATGCTCTCAGCCACCTGACGGTCAACCAGTACCTGAAGAACCACATCCGCACCGTGGCGGACTGGCCCGCGCCGGGGGTGCAGTTCCGCGACATCACGCCGCTGCTGCAAGACCCCAAGGTGTTTCGCGTGCTGATCGATGCCTTCGTACACCGCTACATGGACAAAAACTTGCGCCCAGACGTGGTGGCCGGCCTCGATGCGCGCGGGTTTATCCTGGGCGCCGTGGTGGCCTATGAGCTCAACGTCGGTTTTGTACCGATCCGCAAGAAAGGCAAGCTGCCCTTTACCACCGTGCAGGAAACCTACGAACTGGAATACGGCAGCGCCACGGTGGAGTTGCACACCGACGCGGTCAAGGTCGGCGACAAGGTGTTGCTGATCGACGATCTGATCGCCACCGGCGGCACCATGATGGCCGGCAAAAAGCTGCTGGAAAAACTCGGCGCCACCGTGATGGAAGGGGCGGCCATCGTGGACCTGCCAGAACTGGGCGGCTCGGTCAAACTGAAAGCGTCTGGCTTGCCCTTGTTCACCTTGCTGGATTTCGCCGAGCATTGATCCCGAAAACGCTATTAAATCAATAGCTGTTGATGCCCGTCCTGTAAGGGCTGGGGGCGTTTTTACTCTTAATTGAGGTCGCCGTACTGGGTCGCACTGAGCGCGGGCACCAGGGCTGGCGAGTCCGGCATCTCGGTGTCTTCAAACCCGGTGAGCAGCGTGTAGGAACGCAGCCTGCTGCGGCTTGGCGCGCCGCCCTCGACCGCCGGCACACCCTGCGCTGATGCGGCGGCAAGCGCCTGTTTGAAAGCCGCGACCTCATCGGCCTGAATGGGCTCATACCGATGCACCACCGGCGACGGCTTCAACGCGGCCATCGCTGGCGCCGGCAGGGCCGCGGCTGCTAGCGCTGCCTCGGCAAGGCGCGGGGCCGTCGGCCGGTGGCCGGCCTGCGGCGCGCCAGCCGGCCGGGCCACCGACACCAGCTCGTTCAGGCGCCAGTACACCGCCGTGACCCGTATGTTGTAGCGCGACTTGGCGCTTTGGGCAATCATGACTTCTATCTCGGCCAGCCGCTCGGGCTGTCCGCCAAACTCCTGCGACAGATCGATCATGACCATGAACTGCTCGCCGCGCGGGTCCAGCGACAAGACCTTGAATTTGTAGCTGGCCGACAAAACACCGGCACGTATCATGGCCTCGCGCACCGCCGTGTAGAGCAGCTCCCGCCTGGCGTGGCGATGTGACTTGTGCGCGCTGCTGGCCCGCACACTGCTGACTGCGGCAGTTTTCAGCGGCGCGGCGGCAGGCCGGTGATCGCCGCCACCAGCCAGGCCGGAACTCTCCGGCTTCGCTTTGCCCGACACAGCAGCGGGCTTGCCGGAAAACCAGTTGAATAAAGACATGGGCTACTGCCTGAAAAACAACGGCCGCATCAACGGCCATCGGGTGGGTTGCAAAAAGGTCACGCGCTTGTCAAGGAGTTTACTGAGTCCTCTGTCACTTGTCGCCCGCCGGGGCGAAACAAGTGCCTGCAATAAATCACGTTGACGCTGTGTTGGAGAAACGGCCCGAGCCGTTTCTTTCGATCAGCTTGCGGCCCACCCGCCAGGGCGCCCGCAGGCGCCGCGCTTGTGAATGTTTTTGCCGCTTGGCCCTTTGCTAGCAAGCGTCATCAGCTGTCAATATCGTAGCGGTTAGGGTCACCCATCAGGTGACCGCCACGCGTTTGGGACGGTTGTACAGCCGTTTCGCCAGCACGCCACCCATGGCAAGGGTGAGTTCCAGCGCAATCGGGCTGTGCCGGTTGGCCAGTTCCTTGAAACGCAAGGCTGTCAGACACCAGACCTTGCTGGCGTTGGACGCCTGCACCGTGGCGTTGCGCGGCAAACGCGAGAAAAATGCGCCTTCGCCAATCACGGTGCCGGGCGCCACCAGCGCCAGCCGGACCCGGCCCTTGTCGTCTTCGTAGTGAACACTCAGCGTGCCGCTTTCAATAAAGTACAGGGTCTGGTCGTTCGATCCCTGCTCAATCAGCACCTGGCCCGGCTGCATGGCAAAGGGCTGCATATAGCCGGCCAAAATCTCCCACTGCTGCTGCGTGAACTGGCAGCGCAGCACGTCACTGGCATGGCTGTGCGCAATCGCGGAGGCCAGGCCTTGAATATCAAAACGGAGGACGGCGGGTAGAGCTGCGTTCATGGTGGACGGAAGATACGCCTCCAAGCACGCAACCGGCAAGGGACGTTAACGCTCGCTTACAGCTGATACATCGGGGGGCGCGGCTGTAACGGTTCGGTCTTGTTGATATACGGTGCCGCATGGTCGGCCATGCTTGCCCAGGTTCAGGCCGGTTGCCGGCTTATTTGCCGATGCAGAATTTTGAAAATATTTCGCCAAGCAGGTCGTCCGACGTGAACGCGCCAGTGACGCCGCTCAGCGCATTCTGCGCCTGCCGCAAGTCTTCCGCGAGCAGGTCCAGCGCGGGCGCTGGCGCCAGCAACTGCCTGGCAGCCTGCACAAGCTGGCCATCCACCTGCTGCAATGCGCGCACATGGCGCTCGCGCGCCATGAACACGCCTTCGGGTGCGGCCTGCCAACCCACCAGTGCTAGCAGGCGCTGACGCAGTTGCGGCAAGCCGGTGCCGGTTTTAGCGGAGATCATCACGCCAGCGCGGGCCTCGGCCAACACCGCCGCAAGCGCAGTATCGGACTTGTTCCACACATCAATGACCGGCGTATTGGCGGGCAGCTTGTCGGCAAGGTCTGCCGCGATGGCGGCATCCGCCGCTTTATAGCGCTGCGCCATCTGCGGGTCCTCGGGCGTTTGCTGGCGTGTCAGGTCATGCAGAAAAAGCACCGCGTCGGCGCTTTCGATTTCTCGCCAGGCGCGTGCAATGCCTATCTTTTCAACCTCCCCGACTTCCGGCAGCCGGCTGTCGCGCAGGCCGGCGGTGTCCACCACATGCAGGGGCACGCCGTCGATCTGGATCAGCTGGGTCACCTTGTCGCGGGTGGTGCCAGCGATCGGCGTGACAATCGCCAGCTCGGCACCCGCCAGCGCATTGAGCAGCGAGCTTTTGCCGGCATTGGGTTGCCCGGCAATCACCACCTTGATGCCTTCGCGCAGGATCGCGCCCTGCTGCGCGCGCCGCATCACGCTGGCCAGCGTCTGCCGCAGTCCGCTGAGCTGGCCCTGGGCATCGGCCTGTTGCAGGAAATCAATGTCTTCTTCGGGGAAGTCCAGTGTGGCTTCGACCAGCATGCGCAGATGCACCAGCCGATCAAGGAGGACATACACCTCCTTCGAAAACTCTCCCGACAACGAGCGCGCTGCCGAGCGCGCAGCGGTTTCGGTGCTGGCATCGATCAGGTCGGCTATCGCCTCGGCCTGGGTCAGGTCAATCTTGTCGTTCAGGAAAGCCCGCTCGGTGAACTCTCCGGGCTGGGCCAGGCGCAGGCCGGCCAGCAGCGGTTGGCCAGTGGCTACAGCAATGGCTGCCGCCGCCTCCAGACAGCGCGCCAGCAGCAATTGCAGCACCACCGGCCCACCGTGGGCCTGCAGCTCCAGGACGTCTTCACCGGTGTAGGAGTGCGGCGCCGGGAAATAAATCGCCAGGCCCTGGTCGATTGGCTTGCCTTGTGCGTCGCAAAACGGCAGATAGGTCGCCTGCCTCGGGGCCAACGTGCGCCCGCAAACGGCAGCGATGAGCGGCGCGATATTTTTGCCCGACACCCGCACGATGCCGACCGCGCCGCGCCCGGGCGCGGTGGCAATGGCAGCGATGGGGTCATGGTGGCGCGCAAGCATGGATGCATTATCAGCAGACACTGCGGAACCGGCTTTGCCGGGCCGCAGGTGTCGCCCCCTGGGGGGCTGAGAGGCCGCGGCTCCAAACCTGCCCGCGCAGGTTTGGACGGACACGAAGAGCCATTGACTCTGGCAATGGCACCTCGCCAAAGGCGCTTCGGGGGGTTACTTAAATTTGGGCAGGTTGAACTGCGGCGGCACACCCATGCGGGTGTTGATCACCCACTGCTGCGCGATCGACAGGATGTTGTTGGTGATCCAGTACAGCACCAGGCCGGCCGGGAAGAAGAAGAACATCACACTGAAAATCAGCGGCATGTACCACATCAGTTTGGCCTGTAGCGGATCGGGCGGCGTCGGGTTCAGAGCCGTCTGCAGCATGGTGGTGGCGGCCATCACCAGCGGCAGGATGTAGTAAGGGTCGGGCGATGACAGGTCCTTGATCCACAAAATCCACGGTGCGTTGCGCATCTCGACCGAGCTGAGCAGCACCCAGTACAGCGCAATGAACACCGGAATCTGGATCATGATGGGGAAGCAGCCACCCATCGGGTTGACTTTTTCATCCTTGTACATCTTCATCATGGCCTGCTGCATTTCCTGCGGCTTGTCCTTGAGCCGCTCGCGCATTTCCATGATCTTGGGGTTGACCGCCTTCATTTTGGCCATGCTGGCATAAGCCTTGGCATTGAGCCAGTAAAACGCGGCCTTCAGCAGCAGCACCAGCGCCACGATGGACCAGCCCCAGTTCTGCAGAAAGCCATGCAACTTGTCGAGCAACCAGTACAGCGGTTTTGCCAGGATGGTCAGCCAGCCATAGTCCTTGACCAGCTCCAGCCCCGGCGCAATCGCTTCAAGCTGTTTTTCTTCCTGCGGACCGACAAACAGCGTCGCGGTGCTTGACTTGGTGGTGCCGGGCGCGATGGCTTCCAGCGGCGTGATCATGCCCACAGCATACAAGTTGGTGTCCACCTTGCGCAGGAAAATGTCGCGCTGCAGGCCGTCAGGCAGGATCCAGGCCGACGCAAAATAGTGCTGGACCATGGCCACATAACCATTGCTGGCGTGTTTCTCAACCTCGACCTTGTTCTTTTCTATGTCGCTGAATTCAACCTTCTGGTATTTCTTGGCCTCGGTATAAAGCGCCGGGCCGGTAAAGGTCGAATAAAACGCCGACTCGCCCGGCAGCTTGTTGCCGTCGCGCACCAACTGCATGTAAAGCTGCGGCGACACCGGGGCTGTGCCCGTGTTGACGATGTCGTGGCGCACCGCCATGTCATAGGCTCCGCGCTTGAGCGTGTAGGTTTTGATCAGCTTGACGCCGCCGACCTCGGCCGACTCGAACTTTACTTCCAGGCTGTCCTGGCCGTCCTTGAGCTGGCGCTCGCCAGGCAGCGCCGTCATCAGTGTTTTGTGGGTAGGGAAGCTGCCGCCGCCGGCACCTGCAATCAGGCCGGACTGGGCCACATAAACGCGCGCCGCGCTTTCATCGAGCAGCACAAAACCATCGGTCTTGCCATCCACATCCTTCAGGCGCGGGAAGGCCGAACCAATCAGCGAGCCGCCCTCGGTGTCAAAGGTCAGCGACAGCACATCCGTGCTCACGACCAGGCGTTGCTTGGTGGCCGACGGTGTGCTGGCGGGCACGGCGCCCGGCGCGACCACCACTGCGCCAGGAAGCAACACCGGCGTCGGCACGGCGCTGCTGGTGGGCGCGCCCGTGGGAACGCTTGCCGTGGGGGTGGGCGAGCTGGCCGGCGCAGGACTACTGGCCACAGGCGCAGGCGACGGAAAAAACGTCGCCTTGTTGCCATTGAAAATCTGCCATTGGTCCCACAACAAGACCATGGAAAAACCAAAAATCACCCACAAAATGGTGCGGCGTATGTCGTTCATGACGGCTTCTTTTTAGAGGAAATCGAAGTCACGGGCGTGACCAGACGGGTGAAAAGGGAAAATCGGCCAGTGGACGATTGCGGCGACGACGACGGCACCGGATCGTAGCCGCCGTTGCACCAGGGGTGGCAACGCACCAGGCGATAAAGCGTCAGGTAGCTGCCTTTGACGGCGCCATGCTGCTGCAGCGCCTGCAAGGAATAGGCAGAACAGGTCGGCTCAAAACGGCAGGACGAGCCCAGCCAGGGACTCAACAACAAGCGGTAGCCCTTGACCAGGGTCACCAGAAACTTCTGCGGCAACCGACTGAGGGCAGAGGCCGCGCGGCGCAACATCGTCAGGGTGCTCATGCGACAGGGGCCCCGGCCCGCATCAAGGCCAACACTTCGCTGCGGACGACCTGCGCGAATGCTTCAGAGCTGGCGCTGACGAATTCCTTGCGGGAAAAATCACGACGCAAGCGCACCACCCAGGCAGCCTGGGGGTAATGGGGCAAAAAATCAGCGCTCACGGTGTAGATCTGTCTTTTGATGGCGTTGCGCGTCACAGCTCGTTTGGCCCAGCGTTTAGGCACCATCGCCCCGACCCAGGTGTCCTGCACCGGAAAAAGGTCCGGCGTGGCGTGGGTTTTGGCGGGCACGGTTTGCGCGTTCATGGCATCCAGCGCATTGCGGTGCAATGCGAAATGCGTTGTTCTTGCCACGATGGCGCCGGCAAGGACGGCCTGAAACTGGGGACGGGTTTGAAGCCGCTGCACTGGCGCCTGGCGTCCGCGCGAAAGCAACCGGCAACCGGAAGCAGGCTTATACAGCCAGGCGCTTGCGGCCTTTGGCGCGACGGGCAGCAATCACTGCGCGGCCGCCGCGGGTTTTCATGCGTGTCAAAAAGCCGTGCGTGCGTGCGCGTTTGACTTTGGAGGGTTGGTATGTGCGTTTCATAATGGGTCCTACGGGCTACAAAGCTCCCTGTGCAAAATCCGCAATGCGTGGTTCGGCGGCTAAAAATAAGCGCCCGCACAACTTGCAAACCCGCGACGAGTCAGGGAAACCTATGATTATCGCAGATTTCGCAAGTGTGGTAAACAAGTTAGGCCCTGTATTGGCGGTAAAGCCTGAGATGGCAGGCCCCGGCCGGGGTGCTGCACTAGGTTAAAACCCGGACGAATATTTTTGTGGATAACTAGGCGGCGCGGCTACAATAACGGGTGCCAAAAATTAATAATATCCACAAGCACAAGCACAAGCCTGCCGGCAGCTGTGACTGTCCAGCCAAAACCCCGTATGCGTGAGGCCTCTGTTCTCAGTTCCAGCCAGGACCTGTGGCAAAGCTGCGTCGACCACCTCGCCCAGGAGCTGCCCGAGCAGCAGTTCAACACCTGGATTCGTCCGCTGGTTGCAGAGGTCGCCGCCGACCTGTCCAAAGTCACCATCCAGGTTGCCAACCGTTTCAAGCTGGACTGGATTCGGGCTCAGTACGCAGGCCGCATTTCTGCCCTGCTGGAAAAAATCTCCGGCCACGGCGTTCACCTTGAGTTAGCGCTCGCTCAGCGTGAAGCCCCCGTCCGTTCTGCACCTTTGACCCGCAGCTTTGAGGGTAACGGCGTGGCTGAGCCGGCTGCACTGGGTGTGCCCGACGACGTGGCTGGCGCCCCTTTCAAAAACCGGCTGAACACCGCGCTGACTTTTGACACCCTGATTGAGGGCACGGCCAACCGCATGGGCCGAGCTGCGGCCATGCATGTGTCCAGCAGCCTGGGGCAGTTGTACAACCCGCTTTTTATCTATGGCGGCGTCGGGCTGGGCAAAACCCATTTGATGCACGCCATCGGCAACAAGCTGCTGGCCGACAACCCGGCCTGCAAAGTTCTCTACATCCATGCCGAGCAATTTGTCTCGGATGTGGTTAAAGCCTATCAGCGCAAGACTTTTGACGAGTTCAAGGAGCGCTACCATTCGCTGGATTTGCTGCTGATTGACGATGTGCAGTTCCTGGCCAACAAAGACCGCACGCAGGAAGAGTTCTTTAACGCCTTTGAGGCCTTGCTAACCAAAAAATCACACATTGTGATGACCAGCGACACCTATCCCAAAGGCCTGACCGACATCCACGAGCGTCTGGTCTCGCGTTTTGATTCCGGCCTGACGGTGGCCATCGAGCCGCCCGAGCTGGAGATGCGCGTGGCCATTTTGATCCGCAAGGCCGAGGCCGAAAGCGCCGTCATGCCCGAGGAGGTGGCATTTTTTGTTGCCAAAAACGTACGCTCCAATGTGCGTGAGCTCGAAGGTGCGCTGCGCAAAATCCTGGCTTACTCACGCTTCAACCTGAAAGAAATCTCCATTCAGCTGGCACGTGAGGCGCTGCGCGACCTGCTGTCCATCCAGAACCGCCAGATCTCGGTTGAAAACATCCAGAAGACCGTTGCCGACTATTACAAGATCAAGGTCGCCGACATGTATTCAAAGAAGCGGCCGGCCAGCATTGCCCGGCCGCGCCAGATTGCCATGTACCTGGCCAAGGAGCTGACCCAGAAGAGCCTGCCCGAGATCGGTGAGCTGTTTGGCGGCCGTGACCACACCACCGTGCTTCACGCGGTGCGCAAGATGTCTGCCGAGCGCCAGCAAATGACCGAGCTCAACCAGCAATTACATGTGCTGGAACAAACCCTGAAAGGCTGAAGTGACTACTTTTTCAGTCTCTTTTCCCCAGTTGCAAGCCAGTCTGACAACTATGGGGACAAGTTTTGAACAACCCATCACTTATCCACAGGGCAGGTGGATTTCTGAAAGTTGTTCATATTTGGCAGCAGGGTTGGGGGGATGTCTGACCACAAGGTTAAACAAGCGCCAAGTAGTTGATCAAAAAGAAGAAAATAGGGCTGTCCACAGAAACGTGCTGCCCTTATCTACTACTACTAATTTGAATTAAAGAAATAAGAGGTTAAGACAGTGATTGTTCTCAAAGCCACTCAGGATAAAGTTTTATCGGTTCTGCAATCGGTTGCCGGCATTGTGGAGCGCAGGCACACGCTGCCTATCCTGGCCAACGTGCTGATTCGCAAAACAGGCGCGCAGTTGCAGCTGACCACCAGCGACCTTGAAATCCAGATCCGCACCACCGCCGAGCTGGATGGCGACACTGGCAACTTCACCACCACTGTGGGAGCGCGCAAGCTCATCGACATCCTGCGCTCCATGCCCAGCGACCAGACGGTTTCACTGGAGTCGGCGCAGAGCAAGCTGATCCTCAAGGGTGGCAAAAGCCGCTTCACGCTGCAAACCCTGCCGGCCGAAGACTTTCCCCTGGTGCAGGAAGCCGCCAACTTTGGCCCCAGCTTCTCGGTGCCGCAAAAAGTGCTCAAAGAGCTGCTGAACCAGGTCTCGTTTGCGATGGCGGTGCACGACATTCGCTATTACCTCAACGGCATTTTGTTTGTGGCGGAGGGCAAACAGCTGAGCCTGGTGGCCACCGACGGTCACCGCCTGGCGTTTTCGTCGGCCACGCTGGATGTTGAAGTACCGCGCCAGGAAGTGATCCTACCGCGCAAGACAGTGCTGGAGATGCAGCGACTGCTCAGCGACAAAGAAGGCGCGATCGAGATGCAGTTTGCCAGCAACCAGGCCAAGTTCAGCTTCGAAGGCATGGAGTTTGTGACCAAGCTGGTCGAGGGTAAATTCCCCGACTACAACCGCGTGATCCCCAAAAACCACAAAAACATCATTACCCTGGGCCGCGTACCGCTGCTGGCATCGTTGCAGCGCACCGCCATTTTGACCAGTGAGAAGTTCAAGGGTGTGCGCCTGAACATCGAGCCCGGCATCCTGCGTGTGGCGTCCAACAATGCCGAGCAGGAAGAAGCGGTGGACGAGCTTGACATCGACTACGCGGGTGATGCGATTGAAATCGGTTTCAACGTAACCTACCTGATCGATGCCTTGATGAATATGCAGCAGGACATGGTGAAGATCGAGTTGGCCGACTCCAACAGTTCGGCGCTGCTGACCATTCCCGACGATGCGGCCTTTAAATACGTCGTGATGCCGATGCGGATTTAAGCGTATCTACAGTACAAAAAAACACACTGCCACCTCACCGAACCCGCTTTCCAAAGCGGGTTCGGTCATTGAAGAGATTGAGAAAACGTAGTTATGACGCAAGAAAATAAAGCCAGCGAAGCCACTCCTGTTGAACCAAGCGCTGTAGGCGAAGGTGTTCATTCGGGTGAAGGTGCTGAGGGAAGCTCCAATTTCCAGCCCAAGATCGACTCTAACCAGGCAGGCGCGTCTGAGGGTTATGGGGAGGGTTCGATCCAGATCCTGGAAGGCCTGGAGGCGGTGCGCAAGCGCCCTGGCATGTACATCGGCGACACATCTGACGGTACCGGCTTGCACCACCTGGTGTTTGAGGTGGTCGACAACTCGATTGATGAATCGCTGGCCGGCCATTGCGACGACATCATGGTCACCATCCACCTGGACAACTCCATCAGCGTGGTGGACAACGGCCGGGGCATCCCGACCGGCATCAAGATGGACGACAAACATGAGCCCAAACGCTCTGCGGCCGAGATTGCGCTGACCGAGCTACATGCGGGCGGCAAGTTCAACCAGAACAGCTACAAGGTATCAGGCGGCCTGCACGGCGTGGGTGTGAGCTGCGTGAATGCGCTGTCCAAAATGCTGCGCCTGACTATCCGGCGTGAAGGCAAGGTCCACGTGATGGAGTTTTCCAAAGGGTTTGTGCAAAACCGCATTGTTGAACAGGTGGGCGGCGTGGATGTGTCACCCATGCAGGTGCTGGGTGATACCGACAAACGCGGCACCGAGGTGCACTTTCTGCCCGACACCGACATCTTTCAGCAGAACAACGACTTCCATTACGAAATTTTGAGCAAGCGCCTGCGCGAGCTGAGCTTTTTGAACAACGGCGTGAAGATCCGCCTGAAAGACGAACGCAGCGGCAAGGAAGACGACTTTGCCGGCGCCGGTGGCGTGACGGGTTTTGTCAACTTCATCAACAAGGGCAAGACGGTTTTGCACCCGAATGTGTTCCACGCCATGGGCGACCGCCAGAGCGACCAGAACACCAACATTGGTGTGGAAGTTGCCATGCAGTGGAACAGCGGCTACAACGAGCAGGTGCTGTGTTTCACCAACAACATTCCGCAGCGCGACGGTGGCACGCACCTGACCGGCCTGCGCGCCGCGATGACACGGGTCATCAACAAATACATCGACGACAGTGAAATCGCCAAGAAAGCCAAGGTTGAGGTCACCGGCGATGACATGCGTGAAGGCCTGACCTGCGTGCTGTCAGTCAAGGTGCCAGAGCCCAAGTTCTCCAGCCAGACCAAGGACAAACTGGTCAGCAGCGAGGTGCGTGGCCCGGTGGAAGACATCGTCAGCAAACTGCTGACCGACTACCTGCAGGAGCGGCCCAACGACGCCAAGATCATCGTCGGCAAGATCATTGAAGCCGCGCGTGCGCGTGAGGCGGCCCGCAAGGCGCGCGACATGACGCGCCGCAAAGGTGTGCTGGACGGCATGGGCCTGCCCGGCAAGCTGGCCGACTGCCAGGAGAAGGACCCGGCGCTGTGCGAGATATACATCGTCGAGGGCGACTCTGCCGGTGGTTCTGCCAAGCAGGGCCGGGACCGCAAGTTTCAGGCGATTCTGCCGCTGCGCGGCAAAATTCTGAACGTCGAAAAAGCGCGTTATGAAAAGTTATTGACCAGCAACGAAATTTTGACCTTGATCACCGCCCTGGGCACCGGCATCGGCAAGGCGGGTGGCACCACCGGCAATGACGACTTCAACGTCGCCAAGCTGCGTTACCACCGCATCATCATCATGACCGACGCCGACGTGGACGGCGCGCACATCCGCACCCTGCTGCTGACCTTCTTTTACCGCCAGATGCCTGAGCTGGTGGAGCGCGGCCACATCTACATTGCGCAGCCACCGCTGTACAAGGTCAAGTCGGGCAAGGAAGAGCAGTACCTCAAAGACGGCCCGGCCCTCGACAGCTTCCTGCTGAAGATTGCGCTGAAAGATGCATCTGTGCAAACCGGCGCCGATCCATCAACAGGTAAAGGCACACTGCTGACCGGCGACACCCTGGCCGAACTGGCGCGCAAACACCAGCTGGCAGAGTCCGTCATCAACCGCCTGCGCGGCTACATGGACGCTGAGGCACTGAAGGCGATTGCCGACGGCGTGGCCCTGAACCTGGACACGGTGGAAGACGCCGAACGTTCAGCCGCCGCGCTGCAGGCCCATTTGTCGACGGCCGAAGTGGCGGGCGAGTTTGACGCCCGCAACGACAAACCGATTTTGCGCATCAGCCGCCGCCACCACGGCAACGTGAAAAGCAGCGTGCTCACGCAAGACTTTGTGCACGGCGCCGACTACGCGGCCCTGGCCGAAGCGGCCGCCACCTTCAAGGGCCTGATGAGCGAAGGCTCACGCGTGATGCGCGGCGAAGGCGAGCGCCAGAAAGAAGACAAGGTCGAGACCTTCCGCCAGGCCATGGCCTGGCTGATCACCCAGGCCGAAGGCGCCACCGCCCGCCAGCGCTACAAAGGCCTGGGCGAGATGAACCCGGCCCAGCTATGGGAAACCACCATGGACCCGACCGTGCGCCGCCTGCTGCGCGTACAGATCGACGACGCGATTGAAGCCGATCACGTCTTCACGATGCTGATGGGTGATGAGGTGGAGCCGAGGCGCGAGTTTATTGAGACGAATGCGCTGCGGGCTGCGAATATTGATGTGTAAGGAGTTGCCATGCAACGCACTGTGAAGCGCACCCTGTTGCATGCAACCCAGGAGCCCGCAGACTTGGCCTGGTGGCTCGCTCAACCCGTTCAGGCGCGAATCGATGTATTGGAGGCCTTGCGTCTTCAGCACAACTCAGGACTCACTTCTATTGACTTCCGGATTCAAAGAGTTTGTCGCATTTCTCAACTCAAACAAGGTTGAATATCTGGTGGTGTGCGGTTATGCGTTGGCTGCCTATGGCCACCCCCGGTACACGGGCGATCTGGACTTCTGGATCGGGACGGACTCAGGCAATGCAGACAGGGTACTGGTGGCACTGGGCCAGTTTGGCTTCGGAAGCCTTGGCATCGGCAAAGCAGACCTGACCACAACCAACAACGTCATTCAGATGGGCTACCCACCGGCCCGCATTGACTTGTTGACCAGCATTGACGGTGTTGACTTCGTGGATTGTTACCAGCGCCGCTTGACGGTTGTAGTTGATGGCGTTGAGCTTGGTTTCATTTCGCTGGACGACTTCAAGATCAACAAGAGAGCTGTGGGTCGTTACAAGGATCTGGCGGACCTGGAAGCGCTTGAAGGCCTGAAGAAGCAGTCGTAGCGAGAAACCAGGATGTAGCGGGCTGATTGGCGCGCACGTCGAGGCAACCAAAAAAGACCATGAAATTCGAATACTTGATATTCGAATTTCATGGTAATTTGCAGTTTCGTGCTAGTATTTGCCGATGCTAGGCCGTACAACCCTCGAGCTTTCCATTCGCACAGCGTTAGGCCGTTCTCGCGGCGTTGTACTCAGCGGACCGCGGCAATCCGGCAAAAGCACACTGGCCCAGAAGTTTCTGGGCCGGCAGTCGCCCAATTACTTCGATCTGGAATATCCGCCGCATGCCCGGCTGCTTGAGCAACCCGCACAGGTACTCGAAGCATTGAGGGGCCTGGTTGTGATCGATGAGGTTCAGCTCAGTCCCGGGTTGTTTCCGCTGTTGCGGGTGCTCATGGATCGCACCGATACGCCCGGCCAGTATTTGCTTCTAGGCAGTGCCTCGCCCGCCTTTCTGCGGCAAGCCGGCGAGTCGTTGCTGGGGCGGGTGGAAACCGTGAATATTGGCGGCTTTGACCTTCAGGAGATCAGCGCTCACGAGGGCGCCTATAGCGAAGAAGCCGCAGGCCGTTTATGGCTGCGCGGAGGTTTTCCCCGAGCGTATCTTGCGGCAAATGATGAAGACAGCATGGTTTGGCGTGCTCATGCGGTGTCCGATCATGTGCGGGTAGACATGCCCCAGTTCGGGATCAATATTGCGGCGCCCGCCATGTTGCGCTTCTGGACGATGCTGGCGCATTACCACGGGCAGATCTGGTCAGCCGCCCCGTCGGCACAGTCGATGGGTGTTTCTGAGCCCACGATCCGCCGGTATCTGGACACTCTGACGCAGACCTTGATGGTCCGTCAGCTACAACCCTGGCACGAGAACCTGGGCAAGCGCCAGGTCAAGGCGCCGAAAATCTACTTTCGCGACACAGGCCTGCTTCACGCGCTGATGGGTGTGAAGACCCTCCCGGACCTGTTGGCGCATCCCCAAAGCGGGGCCAGCTGGGAAGGTTTTGCGCTGGAGCAGGTACTGCGCATTGCGCAACCGGATCAGGCCTATTTCTGGGCCACCCATCAGGGCGCCGAACTTGACCTGCTGATGTTCAAAGGCCATCAGCGCGTGGGTGTTGAATTCAAACGTGCCGATGCACCGCGAGTGACCCCCAGCATGCGCATTGCCATGAATGACCTGAAGCTGGACGCGTTGTATGTGGTGTACCCGGGGCTGCATCGGTACAAGCTGGCGGACGGCATGGAGGCCGTGCCTCTTTGGGCTGTGCTGGAGCACGATTTGCCCGCCTAATCGGGCTTGTGGATTTCTCAATTGACACTATGACGTAAAAATAACATATAAAATCGGTAAGAATAATGTTATCAAGGCACCAGAAATGCAAAACCTGACCCAGTCTCAATTTCTAGCCGCGTTTGAGCACGGCGCGGTTCAGTCGGTAGAAATTGAACCGCAGGGCGCTCAATTTGCGGTGAAGGTCATCACGCGCAATGGCGATGCCATGCTGGTTCAGGCGCGAAAAACAGAACTTCGGCTTTTTGGCACGGTGGACAGCGCGATGAAAGTGCTGCACAAGGTCGGCGTGCGGCGCATTGTGCTGGACCGGCTGGAGCGCTGGCACCCTGAGCAGGCGGCGCCAGGGCGCCGTACCCGGCCCGACCGGGCGGCTGCGTTGACCCGCGCCGCAGAATACGACCGCTGGGTACGCGCCAAGGTCCAGACCAGTCGCGACGATCCGCGACCGCCGGTCACCGATGAGGAATGGCAGCGTATCAGGGCTGCGAAGCTGGTTGAACGCAAGGCCGCGCAGGCCACATGAGTTGCACGTTCTGGCGCATCGTGCGTCGGCCTGAATACCTCGAAGACCTGGATGCCATTGAAGCCTGGATTGCCCGGGACAATGCCAGTGCGGCGGTCGATATGTGGATATGGATAGACGATCAAGTGGAAGGTTTGGTCGACGCCAATTTTCCGCGTCGGCCAAGCACGCGGGTCGCGGGGGCACATGAGCTGGTAGCCCACCAAAACTACATCGTTTACTTCGACCAGGACGAAAGCAGTTGCACCGTGATCGTCCGGGCTGTCGTGCATGTGGCCAGACAGTTTCCGTAAGCTTGGCCATTGCCGGGTGAAGCGCGAGCGCTGTGGCGTGCGGTCACGCCAGAGTTACCGCATGAAGGCCATGCTGCCAGGCGACCTGGCATGACCTTGGTCGCCGTCATCGACTTTGAAACCACCGGCCTGTCGCCCGCCATGGGCGACCGCGCTACTGAGGTGGCCATCGTGCTGGTTGAAAATGGCTGCGTGGTCGACCGCTTCCAGAGCCTGATGAACGCGGGCGTGCACATTCCCGCCTTCATCACCAGCCTCACCGGCATCAGCAACGCGATGGTGGCCACCGCGCCCGATGCCGCCACGGTCATGCTGGCTGCCAGCCGCTTTGTGGGCAACACGCCCATGGTGGCGCACAACGCTTCGTTTGACCGCAGGTTCTGGCAGGCCGAGCTGGCGCGTGCCGGCGCAGCAGCGGCGCAGCCCTTTGCCTGCACCATGCTTGTTTCCAGAAGGCTATACCCCCAGGCATCCAGCCACAAGCTGGGCGTGCTGGTGGACTAGCACCACCTGTCCTGCGCTGGCCGTGCCCACCTGGCGCTGGCGCTGGCGGATGCGGAAATGGCGGCGGCGTTGCTAGGGCAAATCCAGCATGACCTGCGTACCCGGCACCGCGTGGGCAAGCCCGACCACGCCTTGTTGATGAACCTGCAGCGCTGCGCGAAACCCGCTATTCCTGCATTGATGGCGAAGTACGCCAGTGTGTGAGGGGTCTATGCGCAGCGGAAAGAAAGCCCAAGTCGATGGAACTATCGAGGCCGATCCCGTGTTCACGGTGCTGGTGGGTGATGAGGTGGAGCCGCGGCGCGAGTTTATTGAGACGAATGCTGCGGGCTGCGAATATCGACGTTTGATACCGAGATGACGTGCGGGGGCTCTTGTTTAATTCAATGCGCTTTAGACAAGAACCAACCGGTATTTTCCAAGCGTTCCCAGGCAGTACTAATGTGTTCTGCTTTCATCAAACGCTTTTTGCGCGGGTTCCATTTTCCGATTGCTTGCAACGCTTCACCAGGCGAAGCAATACCTGGTTCGTTCACCGCAACCCAATGAACCGTTGCCAACAGTTCCATGCCGTAAGGTGATTGAAAACCATCAATCAATGTTTGTAAACGAGATATACGGGCGTTGATTGCTGCATCTCCACTGGCTGCAAGAAACGCATCAGCCTCTAGCAATGCATCGGGTGCGGGCTCAATTTCTGAATCGACCGAGCCATCGCCCATGCCGACAATGAAGTGGCCTTCCATGCGATTCAGTGCATGGCGCAGTTGCTCAGAGTATGGACCGTACAGATGCTTTTCAAACTGCAAACCCAGGTCTTGGCCTGCGGCTTGCAAGAAGTAGCCCAGCTTCTGCACCTCAATCTTGGTCAAGCCGTAATTCAAGTCGCGGTAGGTATCAATGGACTTGAGGATTGCGGCTCGGCCAAGCGTCATTTTGGGACGAACGGTACGCACCATCATGTTCTTGGCGGCGGGCGCATCTCCTGGCTCAAACAGACGCACATCCACGTCGGGCAAGGTTGTAAAAGCAGCCTCGATTAAAGGCTTCACATCTTGCCAATCCAAACCCCCATTGCCGCAACCCAAAGGCGGAATGGCGATTGAGCGGATATCAAGCGCGCGCACTTGTGCAACCAAATCTTGCAAGCCGTCCTGGATAAATGAAAGCTTGGAGTTACCACGCCAATGGTCTTTGGTCGGGAAGTTGATGATGAAGTGGGGTTGCGCGTAGGCGCCCGCGTCAAACACCATCATCTTGCCGGGGCGCACCTCGCCAGCTTTGCAAGCAGCGTAGTAGGCAGTGAAATTGTCAGGCCACTTGTTCTTGAACTGCAGGGCAATGCCCTTGCCCATGACGCCGACGCAGTTCACCGTGTTGACTATGGCGTCAACATCGTCCTGTTTCAACAAATCGCCGTGGGTAAGGTGTATGGTCATGGTCACTGGCCCAGAAAGTACCAGTCGGTTTTCACTTCAGCCTGCAATGGTACTCCTGCCGCGTCAAGAATGGACTGAACCTGGGATGCCATGGCTTGCGTGCACACACCAATACGAATGAATTGCGGCAATGGCACGCGGTCATGCACTAGAAACTCCGCCATGCGCCGCTCCATGCGATCCACGTAACGTTCTTCCTGATGGCGATTTTGAAAGTACTTGCAAAACCCGTCCAGGCGGGGAGTCTCTGTTAACAAGTCTCAGGCCACTACTTCCAGCTGCGCCAAATCTGTGTAGGCCTTGCTATATGCCAGCGTGGCATTGCGGTCATAGAACACAAAGGGCTCGCCGTGCGCCGTTACACGCTCCACGGTGGTTTCCAAGTGAACGACATCCTCCTGCGCCAAAGTGCAGCCCGCCACTTTGCCAGCGTGAATGGCCGAAAGCATGGGGGAGCGCGGAGCAAAGTAGAACGGCACAAAGTCATGCACGGCGCCGCCCGGTGGGTTGGGCAGGGGTTTTGTCGCCCGCACGTTCTGCGCCCCACCGTGGGCGATATTCTGATACCCCACACCGACCGCCGCACTGCGGTTTTTGGACAGCAACGCCCGGGCCTGACAAATGGCAGCCAAGTTGGCAATGGCCGTGATGTGGAACAAGCGGACGGGGTTGGGAACTGGCATAACACCTTAGCTAGCAATGGACTCTACCAGTGCCTCGGCCAGATTGGCTTGGGTGGATTGGCTGGCGGTCAGGCGCTGGCGCAGGTCGGCGCATAGGCGGCGCAGGGAGGCTACGCGGGTCACGATGCGGGTTAATTCGTTCAGTGGCGGCACCGGGATGAGTAACGAACTAAGAATTTCGAGGTTGATGTTTTTCTGAGCAGTAGCAGGAGCGAATGCAAGCAAGTCAGCTCTCGCGGTTTCCACGAACAGCAAAAAATACTCGACATTGCCCATAGCAGTCGCAGGCACAAATCCTACGACGCTGTCCGGGAAGCAACTGTCGAATCCGAGGACAGCAGACTCCGCAATATTGGCTGCGATCGTGATGCATAGCGTGCCCTTCGGCCACATTAGACTCTGCGCGAGACCAATGTCGCTGTAGTACGAGTGCACCTCCTGAACAATGCCCTTGGCGCGCGAAACCTCTCCCGTTTGAATGAGCGGGTATTTCGGTGGATTGAACAGGGAGGGATCGTTGCGTGGTCTGTGCTTGGACTTGCCTCGACCAAAGTCACCAAGCTCGGGGAATCGCGCCCAACTCCAACCCCGCGGCAACGCAAACGGCTGCTCATCCTCCGCAATCGGCGGCAGGGGTTTGTCGCGTTTGATCTTGCCCTCGGCGATCAACTTGTCTTTCTCAAGGCGGATTTTCTTGAGGAGTTCGCTGGCGGGTTGGTCTTGCGGGTCTTGGGGGACGAGCAGGCCGCGCACTGCGAGTTGGAGGATGGTTTGCTCCAAGGCGTCTACGGCTTCGGGGCGGTCTAGCAGCAGGTCGAAGTGGGTGGCGATGCGGTGCCAGTTGTCGGTCAGTTGCCCTGGCGTTTCGCTCTCCGTGAGGGCGCCCAGCAAGGTGCTGACGAGCTGGTCGTGCTGCGTGGCTTCGAGCTGGCCTTTGGCTTCGAGGGCGTCGCACAGGCGCATGAGTTCTTCGACGCGGGTGACGATGCGGGTTTGTTCTTTCGTTGGAGGGAGGGCAACAACGCCTTCAAAAAAATTTGCATCATTGATGGCTGGGTACGCAACGCCTACAGCCTTGCTCGACACAAAGTCAGTGAATATGGCGCTCCTCAAGTAGTGCAGCAGATACTTTGAATGCAGCCCGCCATGAGGATGCATGATCGCAAAGGCAGTGCTTGCGATGGCCTTGGGTTCGTAGTCCTTTTCGACGACCGCAATATTCTTAAGGTACGGGCGGACGGTTGAATACAAAACGGTGCCGACGGCTACATTCTTTCTAGCTCGTGATGGTGCATCGACGGCCTCGACTATCTCGGCTGCGTCTTTAACAAAGCCTCCTTCGTTGTCAATCGCGGCAACATCAATGTAGGTAAATCTCTCGGCTGGTGCGCCTTGTCCGAGGTTGTGGGTAACTTCCGGCAAACGCACCCACTCCCACCCGCGCGGCAACCCAAACGGCTTCTCCTCCGCCGCAATCTCCGCCAACGGCTTGTCGCGCTTGATCTTCCCGTGGGCAATCAGCCGGTCTTTCTCCGCCCGAATCTTCTTCAGCAGCTCACTCGCGGACTCATCCTTCGGGTCTTGCGGCACCAGCTTGCCTTGTACCGCCAGCGTCAAAATCAGCTCACGCAGGCGGGCCACGCCGCCGGGGGCGGTGGCCAATAAGTTCAAATTTGATAGCAACATGCGCAGGTTCTACGTGGGCCAGAGGCCAATTTGGCATATAAAAGTAGCGCAAAAACTCAATTTGCCACGCTGTGTGGCAAATTGAACTTGGCCTGGGGCAGGACCCCTGCCTGGTGTCCGCGCTGGAAGGTCGCTTGTTACGCCCGCACCTCGGCGAGCAGTTCCGGGTGGCGGTCCAGCACTTTGAGCAGTTTCACCAGCGCCAGCGGGGGCTTGGTTTTACCGGTCTCGTAACGCGAGAAGGCGTTGACGCCGCCGCCAAAGATTTCGGCAGCTTCGCGCTGGTCCAGGTCTAGCTTTTTTCGGATGTCGGTGATGAAACCTGGGGCGACAAAGGCGGCGTTGACCTGGCGTTGAAACACACCGATCCATTCGCTGTAGCGGTCGCCGTGCTCTCGGTCGAGAATGACCTCGCTGCACGCGGGGCAATGGTCGCCGGTGACTGCGGGAATGGTCGTGGTTTCGCCTTTGTAGGTGTAGGGCAGGTCACGGGTGTCGTGGATGAGTTCGGCGGCGCCGCATACGGGGCATTTCATGTCATAGCTCCTTGAAGGAAACGATCAGCACATCGTCAACAACGGTCAATTTCAAATACACCGCAGCACCTTGCAATGCGGTCTTGATTTTTTCATGATTATTAACCTACTTGGTTATTTTTTCAAATCACCCAAGGACTTCGCCAATATTCCCTTCAGCTCATCGCGCAGGACCTGGGCCTCGCCTTGCAGCCGCGCGTAGTCGGCCAGCAGTTGCTCGGGGTCGTGGCTCACCGCGTCCACCGCGTGGGGATTCTTCTGATCGAGGTTGTAGCCCGCAGCCTTGATCTGGTCGATGCTGACTTTCCAAGCACGTTCGTTTTCCACGCGCCCTGCAAAGCCGTCGGCCTCGGTGCCCCACCAGGCTTTCTCGGCGTCGAATTCTTCGATGCGGATGGGCTTGGTCTTGTTGTAGTTTTTTACGCCCGGCGGGTAGGGATGTTCGTAGTACCAAACGTCTTTGGTCGGCGTGCCCTTGGTGAAGAACAGCAGGTTGGTCTTGATGCCGGTGTAGGGCGCAAACACGCCGTTGGGTAGGCGGACTATGGTGTGCAGGTTGCACTCATTCAGCAGTTGCTCTTTGATGCGGGTTTTGACGCCTTCGCCAAACAGGGTGCCGTCGGGCAAGACCAGCGCGGCGCGGCCGTGGGCTTTGAGGATGTGTTTGATGAGGACCAGAAACAGGTCTGCCGTTTCCTTGGTGCGCACGTCGCTGGGGTAGCCCTGCTCAATGCCCGGTTCTTCCACGCCGCCAAAGGGCGGGTTGGTGAGCACCACGTCCACCCGCTCGGAAGGGGTGTAGTCACGCAGCGGGCGGGCCAGGGTGTTGCCGTGCACCACCTGGCTGGGCACCTCGATGCCGTGGAGCATGAGGTTGGTGACGCACAGCATGTGGGGCAATTGCTTTTTTTCCACACCGCCAATGCAGGCTTGCAGTACTGCCTCTTGCTCGGTGTTGTTGACTTGCTTGCGCATGTGCTCAATGGCGCAGACCAGAAAGCCGCCAGTGCCGGTGGCCGGGTCTAGCACCTTTTCGCCCAAGCGGGGATTGACCATGTCCACCATGAACTGGGTGACGGCGCGCGGGGTGTAAAACTCGCCCGCGTTGCCGGCGCTTTGCAGGTCTTTGAGAATTTTCTCGTACAGGTCGTTGAACTGGTGGCGCTCGGCTTGGCGGTTGAAGTCGATGGCGTTGAGCTTGTTGATGACCTGGCGCAGCAGGTGGCCGCTTTTCATGTAGTTGTAGGCGTCTTCAAACACGCCGCGCACCACAAAGCCGCGCGGGTTGCGCTGGGCATCGCCGCGCAGGTTCTTCAGCGCGGTGAACAGCTCGTTGTTGACAAAGGCCAGCAAGGTGTCGCCTGTGATGCCTTCCGCGTTGGCCGCCCAGTTGCGCCAGCGCAGGGCCTCGGGGATGGGGCTGGTGTAGCTGTCGCGGGTGAGCTCCATTTCTTCTTCCAGTGCGTCAAACACTTTGAGGAACAAGAGCCAGGTGAGTTGGGAGATGCGTTGGGCGTCGCCATCGACGCCGCTGTCTTGGCGCATCACGTCCTGAATGGATTTGATGACGCTGGAAAGGTTGGACATGCAGTTTGCTAGAGTTTTATGAACAGAATGGGGCGCTAGCCCATGTGGAATATGCGCAAGCAGCTATCAATTACGTAGCGCTTGTCGAGTACAACTCGCGTTCCAGGGTTTGCAGAGCATTCAGGTACTGGGGGCGACCGCCAAAGCTTTTGATGATCTCAAAGGGGCGGCCAATGTCGGTGAAGGGCTGCACGTTGAACACCGTGTCGGCTTCGATTGTGGCAATGCCTTCGTCGGCGTATTTGTCCAGCAGCGCGTCGATGACTTTGCGGGCCACGGGGCCGTATTGGGTGAAGACGTTGCGCTTCTTGACGCGGCTGGCGCGCTCGCGCCGCGTCAGCGGGGGCATGTTGTAGGCGACGTACAGCAGCAAGTCAAAGGGGTCGAGGTTTGTCAGGCCACTGTGGGCCAGTTCTTCGGCCAACGCTTCGATCAGCACACCCTGGCCCTCCAGCTCTTGCAGCAAAGCGGCCTTGCGGTCGGCGTCGTTCCAGGCTTGCAGAAACTTGTCGAGCGAGTCGTAATGTTTGGTGAGGTTGATGCGGGTGTAGTCGCGCAGGCTTTCGGTGATCAGCTGACCCTGCGCGTTGAGATATTGCACACGCTCCCGGGCCACGGCGACGGTGACCATGGCGCCGACGACGTACTTTTTGGGTTCGTCGCCGCCGGGGGCGAAGGGCCCCAATGGCGGCAGGTCGGCGGGCCTCGTTTCGCCCGGCGTACCAGGAGGCGCGTCTGGCGGCGCGATAGGTTGGCCGGCCTTGGGCTCGTAAATCTGTACCGGTTCGCCGTCAAAGTCCTTGTCGGCAAACAGTTCGGTGGCGCGCTTGAAGTCGAGGATGGTGAACCAGGTTTTGCCCAAATCCTCGCGCAAGCGGGTGCCACGGCCAATGATCTGCTTGAACAGCGTCATGGACTTGATGTTCTGGTCCAGCACGATGAGCTTGCAGGTTTGCGCGTCCACGCCGGTGCTCATCAGCTTGGAGGTGGTGGCGATGACTGGGTAGGGCTTTTCGGGGTCGATGAAGTTGTCCAGCTCACGCTTGCCTTCGGGGTTGTCACCAGTGATCTGCACCACGTATTTGGGGTTGCTGGCGCAGATGTCGGCATTGGCGTTGGACAGCGCCTGGCGCATGCGGGCGGCGTGGTCTATGTCTTCGCAAAACACGATGGTTTTCGCGTAGCGGTCGGTGGCTTTGAGGTATTCAGTAATTTTGGCCGCCACGGCCTCGTCGCGTTTCTCCAGCACCAGCTTGCGGTTCATGTCGGCGCCGGTGTAGATACGGTCCTCAATCAGGGTGCCGTGTTTGTCCGTCATGCCTGCCGTGGGGCGCCAGCCAAAGGCGTCTTTGTCCAAATCGACGCGAATGACTTTGTAGGGCGCCAAGTAGCCGTCTTCAATGCCTTGCTTGAGGCTGTACGTGTAGAGGGGTGCGCCAAAGTAATCACTGTTGGAAATGTCTTTGGTTTCCTTGGGTGTGGCGGTCAGACCGACCTGGGTGGCACTGGCAAAGTAGGTGAGGATTTCACGCCACGCCGAGTCTTCGTCGGCGCTGCCGCGGTGGCACTCGTCCACCACGATCAAATCGAAAAAGTCCGGGCTGAACTGCTTGTAGATGTTCTGCTCTTCCTCGGTGCCGCTTACGGCCTGGTAGAGCGAGAGGTATATCTCGTAGCTCTTGTCCACCAGTTTGGTGGTTTTGTTGACGGCCAGCTCGACGTCTTCGACCGTCCCCTTGCCTTGCTCGTCCACCCGCTCAATACCTTTGGCATTGGGGCTGAGTTTGGCCATGGCGCCCTTGAAGGGGCGAAAGTCATTGACCATGGTTTGGTCAATCAGGATGTTGCGGTCGGCCAGAAACAGGATGCGCTTTTGGCCGCTGGGTTTGTCAGAGCGCCAAGGCGACTTCCAGAGCCTGTGAATGATCTGGAACGCGGTGTACGTTTTGCCGGTACCCGTCGCCATGACCAGCAGCACGCGGTTTTGCCCAGTAGCGATGGCCTCTACCGTGCGGTTGATGGCATTGAGCTGGTAATAGCGAGGGGACTTGGCAGGCGCATAGTCAAACCCTGTCACGCGTTGCACTTCCGGCGTCCAGCCCTTCCAGGCGCAGTAGCGTGACCACAGCTCCTGGGGCGACGGAAACTGATCCAGCGTCAGGTTTTGCTCCAACACGCCCGAGGCCAGTGTGGCGTCGCGGAACACAAAACCGTCGCCATTGCTGGCAAAGCTGAAGGGCACGTCGAGAAGCTCTGCGTACTTGATGGCCTGCTGCATGCCCGCCTGTACCGAGAGGCGAGATTTTTTGGCTTCGATGACAGCCAGCGGAATGTTCGGCTTGAGAAAAACGACAAAGTCTGCAAACAACACCGTGGACTGGTCGCGCTTGGCGGTTTTCCCGCGCACCACGACGCGCCCGGCACGCAGAGGATATTGCGCATAGATCTGATCGAGCGTGTGCCATCCGGCGTTGACGATGGCCGGTCGAATGTACTTATCGCTGATGTCGCTTTCGGAAAGCGATTTTTTGTCCATGCGGCCGGGGGCTCCCCCTGATTTGTTGTCAGAACCCCTATTCGGCATATCAGGAGTCAGTTGCGGTCGATTCTGCCATCCGAAACCCCTTTACGCCTCTGGTACTTACGCGGCGCACGTTGATCAGGGCATAAACCTGAAATGGCGAGCATGCGCTGCCAGGAAAGCGGGGTCTGGCAAGAAGCGCTCGGGCAAACGGATGCGCTTGGAGTCGCAATCTATCAAGCTAGATTGAAGGAACGCATCGATTGGCCCCGTCTTGAGTGCGGGGGAGATACGCACCGTGTAGTCAGGCATCACGGTAATCAAGCCTTGGTCGTAGGCTCGGTCGTGTAGGGCCGAAAGGCAAAGGCCGTTTTGGGGGTTCAGACGGTTCTTGGCGTCTTCGCTCCACGGGACGATATGACTGGCGATAACCAACTTCTCGTGTTGTAGACCACTGATACAACAGGTTGCGTTGTAGCTTGTCAAGACTGATTTTCTAAAACGAGCCTGATTTACCCGCACTTGCACCACAGCGTTCCGAGTTCGACCTTCGGCAAACTCTTCCGGCTCGTCTTGCAGAAGCTCTTGGTCTGCCTGCACGCCGTTGCTGAGTGCGAGCGCGGCATACGCTTCGGCGGCTTCGGTAGCTACAGCGTCCCAATCTTGTTGCAGCGTAGCCCATAGCTCTCTGTCCTGATTGGTCGCACCGCTGAGTCCCGCACGCCCGCTCGCGACGATTTGAGGATCAAGGCTTGCAAAATTACCCAGCTTCATGGCGAGGGAGTCAGGTGTGCGACCCTCCCATTGGGCAAGCTGCTGAATTTCGGGAGCGCGCCTGTGCAGTCTTCCGAAGGGCAACAACGTGTAGAGATGAAATGCAGCAAGCGTGTGTTGCCTAGTCCATGTAACCGGTGTACTCATCTCCGTCCTTTGGTGTTTTGCCAACCACACAGCGAGAGCAGCTTGTTTCCGTAGATTAAGCAACGGAATCGGCCGTCAGCCCTTTCCGCACATGCGCAAGCAGCTACTATTTTGGTAGCAACTCAACCACCCCCACCGCCTCCACCTCAATCAAAAATCCGTAGTGCAACAGCGGCACAGGCACCACCGCCCGCGCTGGCGGCGCGGCGCCTGCCCATTGTTGGTAGATGTGGTTAAACGCTGGCCACTGCGCAATGTCTGTCACGTACACCCGCACCTGCACCAGCTAGGCCACGCTGCTGCCGACCGCCTCCAGCGCGGCTTGCACGTTGGCAAGTACTTGTTTGGCCTGGTCTTCAAAACTGGCCTGAGATGAAGACGACGGCGTGGCTGTAGTGGCCGCCGGGTGGGGCCATGGTATCGGGGTTGATGCGCTTGATCGTCATGACAAATTACAGCCGCTACCAGCCGTTACCAGCCATAAAAGCGCGGCCAGGTGGCGCCGACCTCTTGGCCGTTGACGGCGTGGTACTCAGGGAACTGGGCGCCGGTGGCGCAGGCGTGGTTGGGCAACACGCGTAGCTGGGTGCCGACGGGGAAGTGCTGGGCGATGTTTTGATCGGCTTCGCCGCTGCGGCTGACGATGCCGTGCTCCTGGTTGGCGCCGGTCAGGGTGTAGCCTTCGATGCGCTGGCCATTGGCGTCGCAGAGCTGGCCGTAGCCGTAGTCGCGCGTCTGCTTTTGCGTGCCGCGGTCGCGGCTCATGGCCATCCAGCCGGCGTCCACAATCGCCCAGCCTTTGTCGCTTTGGTGGCCAATCACGGTGGTCAGCACGCTCAGGGCTACGTCCTCTAGCGAACACACGCCCACATTGGCCATGACCAAATCAAAAAACACATACACGCCGGCGCGCACCTCGGTCACGCCCTGCAGCTGTTGGGCCGACAGCGCTGTGGGTGTGGAGCCGACGCTGACGACGGGGCATCGCAGGCCGGCGGCGCGCAGGCGTTCTGCCGCCAGCACACACAGGCTGCGCTCTTGCTCGGCCATAGCCTGCAGGGCCTCGGGCGTGTTCAGGTCGTAGCTGGAGCCGGCGTGCGTCATGACGCCGCCCAGGGTGGCGGGGCCGCCCTGGTGCAGCAACTGACCTATGGTGATCAGCTCGTCGCCCTGGGGCTGCACGCCGGATCGGTGGCCGTCGGTGTCGATTTCTATCCACACTTCAAACGGCACGCCGTGCTGGCGCGCGTAAGCCACGATGGCGGCGGCAGAGGCAGCGCTGTCGGCAATGATTTTCAGCGCGCAACCCTGGGCGATCAGTGCGGCGGCCTGTTTGAGCTTGGGCGGGGACATGCCGACGGCGTACAGGATGTCTTTGATGCCGGCGGCAAAAAACTGCTCGGCCTCTTTCAGGGTGGATACCGTGATGCCGCGCGCGCCGGCCGTAATCTGCGCCTGGGCGATGGCGACACATTTGGTGGTTTTGACATGCGGGCGAAAAGCCACGCCCAGGCTGCCCATGCGTTGCTGCATGCGCGCGATGTTGCGCTGCATGCGGGCGGTGTCCACCAGCGCGGCGGGGGTGTTGAGGTCTTGGAGGTGCATGGCATCCATTGTGGTCTGGCTGGGCGGTTGATGCAGCAGATTTTGCCCGCCCTGCGGGCCAGCGTCTGGATGTGCATATGGCGCTTGTCAATCCGGGCGCGGCTTGTTAGGCTGCGGTTTTTCAAACTGTGCGCACACCGGAGGTTTTCATGACGGATACATCCCCCTTGCCCCCCAGCGTGATGTCGCATGTGTCGATAGGCACCAATGATTTTCCGCGCGCCCGGGCCTTTTACGATGCGGTGCTGGCCACGCTACAGATCCCGCGGGTGATGGAGCATGGCGAGTCAGCCGCTTATGGCCGGGCCTTTCCGGAGTTCTGGGTCGGGCGGCCGCATGACGGTGGCCGGGCGGCGGCGGGCAATGGCTCGCACTTGAGCTTTCTGGCCAACTCGCCGGCCGAGGTCGATGCCTTTCATGCCAAGGCGCTGGCGCTGGGTGCGCAGTGTGATGGCCCGCCGGGCTTGCGGCCGCAGTACACGCCGACCTATTACGCCGCTTTTGTGCGGGACCTGGACGGCCACAAGATAGAAGCCATGTGTTTTGTCCAGGGGGCTGCGGCCTGAGAAGGCGCGCTTTGGGCGGCGTTGGAGCGTTTTGCCCGAGTCCACAAGACAAATAGGCCGCCAGCCCTTGCTGGACGTGCGCAAGCAGCTCCTGAATCAATAGCGGGTTTCGCCCATGACGCGTTCGACTTCGTTCAGCGCGTAGGTGGTGAACTCGTCGATTTCGGTGGCTTTGTCAAAAACGGCGTCGGCGCCGCCGGCCAGGCAGCGCTGGCGCATGGCGGGGGTGGCGTAACCGGTGAGGACCACCACTTTTTGCCGCAGGGCGCGGTTGCTGCAGCTTTTCACGACGTTCAGGCCGCTGCCCTGCAGCAGGAACAGGTCAATCACGGCCAGGTCCCAGTCTTCCGGGTGCTCGGCCAGCCAGCGGCAGGCTTCGTCTTCGGTGCTGGCGCAGTCCACCACACGGGCGCCGACCAGCTCTTCAAGTGATTCGGACAGTGCGGCGCGAATGACGGGGCTGTCTTCGACCAGGTAAATTCTCAGGCGCATCGGGATCGGGGGTCGGGGATGATGGTCTTGAGTCTACACAAAGGAGGCGCGATAAACCTGTCCGGCGCATTGCTGCGCGCCGCAGGAGCCGGAATGCCGCGCCGTTGGTGTCTGGCGCCAGGGCGCTGCCACCGGCCCGGAAAACACCGGCAAATACGGGTCTGGCCCACACCGGTATTGCGCAAGCAGCTATCAATTAGATAGCGAGCGAAGCTCTGCCGCGCGGCAACATGTCACGCCATAATTGCGCTTATTTACAAGGGGTAAGCCATGGTCATGCTGTTGCTGGGGCTGGTGCTTTTTCTGGGCGTGCATTCCACACGCATAGCTGCAGACGGCTGGCGCAGCGCCATGGTGGGCCGCTTCGGCGAGATGCCGTGGAAGGCGGTTTATGCCTTGCTGTCCATCGCCGGCTTTGTGCTGATCGTCTGGGGCTTTGGCCTGGCGCGCCAGCAGCCGGTGCAGTTGTGGATGCCGCCGCGCGGCATGCGGCACCTGGCCTCGCTCTTGACCCTGATTGCCTTTGTGTTGCTGGCTGCCACCTACGTGCCGCGTAACGCCATCAAGGCGCGCTTGCACCACCCCATGGTGCTGGCCGTCAAGGTGTGGGCGCTGGCGCACCTGCTGGCCAATGGCAACCTGGCGCACATGGTGCTATTTGGCTCTTTTCTGGTCTGGGCGGCGCTGAGCTTTCGCGCAGCGCGGGCGCGGGACCGGGTGGCTGGCACGGTGTATGCGCCGGGCACCACGGCCGGCACCGTGACCGCGCTGCTGGTGGGTGTTGCGGGCTGGGCGGTGTTTGCTTTCTGGGCGCATGGGGCGCTGATTGGGGTCAGGCCTATTGGTTGAGCGTGTTTACCGCGCCAGCACCCAGCTGCTGATTTTGCCGACGACTTCGGCCTCCAGGCCATTGAAGCCGTGATAGGCCATGGCTTCACAGGGCGGGCCTTGCGTCTGGCCGCCACTGAAGGCCATCAGTTCGGCTTTGGGTGCTTTGGATGCTTTTTCCAGGCTGGCCATCAGCGGCGGCATGTCGGCAAACAGGCAGACCCGGCAAGCGTCTTGCGTGTGGTGCACCACCAGCGCCGGCACGCTGATCTTTTCAAGCGGCATTTGGGGCACGGCGCGGCTGGCGCTGTCGGTCAGTATGGAGGCGGTCAGCACCACGCCGTCGGGGCCACCTTGCGCGGGGCTGGCCTCGGTGGCGATGTAGCCGGCCGATTGCGTGCCGCGGCTGGTGCCCACCAGCCACACCGGCACGGGTGCCTGCTGCTTGAGCCAGGCGATCACCGCCAGCACGTCGGCGGTATGTTCCGGCGTTTGCCGAAAGCCGCTCAGAAAAGGCGCTGACTGGCGGTCGGACGGCGCATCAATCATTGCAACCGCCAGGCCCGCGTCGGCAAATAGCTGGCGCGTGCGCACCAGAAAGTTGCCCTCACCCCACTGCAAGCTGCCGTTGTTGAAAATCCGCAGGCCGCCGTGTCCGCCCGCCAGCAGAATGACCGCCGCTTTGGGGTTGGGCGGCGTGATGAAAACAAAACGTTGGGTGACACCGGGCCGGGTGGGGATGTCCACCACCTTTTGCGTGGTTTGCGCCAGTGCGGCGGGGCTGGCCAGCCACAGGCCCAGCAGCCAAGCCGCAAGGCTGGTGCGAAACCATGTATTGAGCTTGTGTGTCAATGCCATCTCCTGAGGGTGTTGGCGGATTGTGGCTTGCGGGTGGGGGTGTGGCAAAGCGCGTACAGCTCTTCTATAATTCCTTACCAATCGTAAGGAGCTTTTCATGCCTGCTGCCACACTGACGTCCAAAGGACAAATCACATTGCCTGCTGCCGTGCGCACGGCACTGGGCTTGCACGCGGGGAGCAAAGTGGATTTTTTGCCGGTGAAAGACGGCTTCAAGGTGGTGGCCCTGCACGCGGACGTGACGTCGCTCAAGGGGCGTTTTGCGGGGCGTGCTAAAAAACCGGTCAGCCTTGCAGCCATGGACGAGGCGATTGCGGCGCAGGCGGTTGCGCGCAACCGGCCATCCAGATGATCGGGCTTGATACCAATGTGCTGGTGCGTTATCTGGCACAAGACGATGCAAAGCAGGCCGCTCTGGCCACACGCCTGATTGAGAAGCAGCTCAGCGCGGCCAAGCCCGGCTTCATCAGTTTGGTGGTGCTGGTGGAGCTTTGCTGGGTGCTGAAGAAGCTGTATGGCGCCACGCAGGCCGAGCTGGTTCAGGCGGTGGGCGACCTCCTGGGCGCCGCTGCATTTCGCGTTGAGCGGCGCGAGGTGGTTCAGGCGGTGTTGCGCCAGCTCAGTGACAGCAAAAGCAGCAAGGCCGGGTTTGCCGATGTACTGATCGCACACCTGGCCAGCAGCGAAGGCTGTACACACACGCTGACTTTTGACAAGGCAGCGGTGCGTGCTTCGGGCATGGCGCTGCTTGAATAGGGCGCTTACTTGCCGTCAGGCAGCTCGATCTTGACTTCGAGCACATCGAGGTTGTCCTGGCGCTCAAGGTTGACCTTGATGTCGTCGGGATTGATCTTGATGTATTTCGATATCACCGCAATCAAATCGCGCTGTAGTGCCGGCAGGTAGTCGGGCTCGTGGCTGTGGCGGCCTGAGCGCTCGTGCGCCAGGATGATTTGCAGCCGCTCTTTGGCGACGCTGGCGGTTTTTTTCTTTTCGCCGAGCAGGAAGGACAGGAAAGAAGCCATGGTGTTTATTTGCCTCCAAACACACGTTTGAAGAAACCAACCTTGGGTGCATCGATAAAACGCAGCGGCTTCTCCTCTCCAAGGAAACGCGCGATCACGTCTTTGTAGGCTTCGGAGACATCGCTGCCCTCCATGTGCACGGCCGGCACGCCCTGGTTCGATGCCTGCAGCACCGACTCGGACTCGGGGATCACGCCGATCAGCTTGATACGCAAGATGTCCTTGATGTCTTCCAGCGAGAGCATCTGGCCCTGGTCCACGCGGCTGGGGTTGTAGCGCGTGATCAGCAGATGTTCCTTGATCGGCTCGCCGCCTGCCATGCCGCGCTTGGTCTTGCTCGACAACATGCCGAGAATGCGATCAGAGTCGCGCACTGAGGAGACTTCAGGGTTGGTCACGACCAGCGCCTCGTCGGCAAAATGCATGGCCATCAGCGCGCCGGTTTCGATACCGGCCGGCGAGTCGCAGACGATGTATTCAAAGTCCATGTCGGACAGGTCTTTGAGCACCTTCTCCACGCCCTCCTTGCTCAGCGCTTCCTTGTCGCGCGTCTGCGAAGCGGCCAGCACGTACAGCTTGTCGCACTGCTTGTCCTTGATCAGCGCCTGGTTCAGGTTGGCTTCGCCCTGGATCACGTTGATCAGGTCGTACACCACGCGGCGCTCGCAGCCCATGATCAGGTCGAGGTTGCGCAGGCCCACGTCGAAGTCAATGACGGCGGTTTTGTGGCCGCGCATTGCCAGACCGGTTGCAAAGCTGGCGCTGGTGGTGGTTTTGCCCACGCCGCCCTTGCCGGAGGTGACCACGATGATTTTTGCCATGGGTAAAAAGTCCTTTTGAATTGAATGGGAGCAGGCCTGGGGCCTTACACAGAAAGAGGGGTCATGACGAGCTTGTCGCCGTCGGGTCCGGGCAACAGCCGCACTTGTGTGGGCTTGCCCCACACACCTTGGGGCAGGGGCACGTCGCTGGTGCGGTAAATGCCGGCAATCGACAGCAGTTCAGGCTCCAGACACAGCGAGAAGATGCGTGCATCGGCATTGCCGCGCGCGCCGGCCATGGCCTTGCCGCGCAGGGGTGCATACACATGAATGTGGCCGTCGGCAATCACTTCAGCGCCGGCGTTGACCATGGCCAGCACGACCAGATCGCGTCCGCGCGCGTAGACCTGCTGGCCCGAGCGCAACGGTTTATCAATAACCAGGGCGCTCACGGCGGGCGCGGCCATCGGTGCTTCAGTTGCAACAGGCTGTGCGTGCGCGACCTCGGGCGCCCGCGACCTGGCGGCGGTGATGCGCGCATCGGGTGCGGCGAGCAGACCGGCTGCGGCTGCGGCGTTCATCTGCCCAAGGTTGCCACCGCGCACGGCGACAGGCGCCACACGGTAGCTGCGCAACAGCGCGACCAGCGCCGCAAAGTCGATGGCATGCTCGTCCAGCGCCAGCGCCGATAACTCGACCACGAGCGGGTCGTTGTCAAAAAAGTCGGGAATGTCGTCGAAACGCAGCGCCAGGTCGCGTGACAGCGCGTCGAGGTCGGGGGACTTGAGCAGCAGCGCGACCAGAGGCAGGTTGGCGCTTTTGATTTCGAAAGTGGCGGGGGAGCTGGCCGGGAGGGCAACGATCATGGGCAAAGGGGCGTCGCGTCGTCGCGGAAAAAGAAAGTATCGGTTGCCCGAAAGCGTAGCCCGAAAAGGCTCGAATCTTAACAGTGCGATATGTCGCAGTTGTGAGGGAATGAAACGCCAGCAACGGTTGCCGAATACAGCCGCCGGTTTCATGGTGCTGATGGCTTAAAGGCCGGGAGAGCTTGCAGTTTCAGAACAAATTAGCCTCTAGCCCATGCTGGATAAGCGTCAACAGCTATGAATTTAATAGCAAAAACTGTCGCTGGTTTTGCTTTGCACCAAGCGGGTGAACCTGATGGCTGCTGTCAATGGGGGACCAGTGCAGGCGCCACGGACCCGTCCTACAGGGATGCGGGCCGGCTACCGATAAAGGGCCACGCCGGTCGGGGCCTATATTGATTTCATGGGTTAGAGCGCAGTGCTTGGCCTGTTACAACGCCGCTCATGGCGTTGAAAGGAGACTTGATGAAAACAAACAGAGGGTGTTTTTCTGCGGTGTTGTCCATTGCCGTGCTCGCCACCGCAGGGATTGCTTTTGCGCAACCCAGCACCATGCCGGACAACGCGACACAGGTCCCACCCGAAATGGGCGTCAAGCCTGCGTTGCTGGGCGCCAGTGCACCGCTGCCCGCCGACCTCAAACCTCGCATCCGGCCCGAGCTGAAACCCCGCATGAAGTCCGATGAGCTCAAGCCGGAACTGCGTTCGGAGCAGCGGCCTGAAATGAGCCCCAGCCTGCAGCCCAACAGCCAAAAACCGCTGCACACAGATGCGCCGACAAAACGTGTCAACTGAGGATTGCGCTGGCGCTCGGCAGCGCATGCGCGTGACCGCCCTATCCCTGCCTTTGCTGCTTTGCTTGATCAGCAGCTTTGCAGCAGCCCAGGGCGGCGCGCTGGTGCCGGAGCCGCGCATCAACCGTAACCCGGCTTTTCGGGAGGGACTGCCTGCCGCACCGCAACCGCCAGTCAGCCCACGCGTCACCTTGCCGCCTGCAACCGGCCCGTGCGATCCACGGGACTCGACGACAAGACCAGTGCAGCCGCCGGCCAGCATCGACGACCGCAGCCAGATGGTGGGGGAATCGCCTGTACCAGGCACAACATCAACGCGGCCTTTAGGCTCGGCCGCTGCGGACTGCAACTGATCCTAGGGGCTTGGGCCCGGCGCGCTTTTTAGTGAATAAAACCCATGCCCCGTGATTCACGGACTTCGGGTTTGATCCGGTGCTCGGCTTCAAGCTGGCTCAGGAATTCATCAACCGTGAACTCCGCCGCAAGAATGTCAGTCTGCCGCTTGACCGCCGCAAAGTCGCCGGGGCACAGTTGCTCCAAACGAGCCAGCCGCTCGCACACCACGTCGGTCAAGCTGGCGGCATCACCAGCGAGGGCTTCGGTAACAAACATTTTTTCGCGCTGAGCCGCCGTCAAGGGCATGAATTTGATCTTGAAGGTGAAGCGCCGCAGCGCCGCCTGGTCCAGGCTTTCCAGCAGGTTGGTGGTGCAGACAAAAATGCCGGTGAAACGCTCCATGCCCTGCAGCATCTCGTTGACCTCGGTCACCTCATAAGTGCGGTGCGCGCCGCGCCTGTCCTGCAAAAAGCTGTCGGCCTCGTCGAGCAGCAGCACCGCTTTTTCGGCCTCGGCCTCGGCAAACATCGCTGCCATGTTTTGCTCGGTCTCGCCGACGTATTTGCTCATCAGGTCGCTGGCCTGCTTGATCATCAGCGGCCTTTCGAGTTCTTTGGCCAAGTGCTCGGCCAGCGCGGTCTTGCCGGTGCCCGGCGCGCCGTAAAAACACAGGCTGCCGTGGCTGCGGCTTTTCAGCGCTTGCACAATTCGCGGCACGTCAAAGCGCGACTGGACGTTCAGCATGGACAAATCGTAAGTGGTGACGCTGCGTCGCCCCGCAGCGTCGGCTTTGTTGCCGAGCGCGAGGTCGGCATTTTTGAGCTGGCGCTCAATCAGCGACTCCATCAGCGCCGTGTGGCCGCCGCTGAGGATGGCCTGCATGCCTTCGCCGCAGTTCTCTTTGCAGGGTTCGCTGGCCAGCCTGGCAAAACGCACCGCCGTGCGGATCTGCGCCGGTGTCAGACCCTTGCGGGCCGTGAGCCTGGCCACAAAACCGTCGCTGACCGGCACACCCGCGAGCGTCTTGCGCACCAGGCCTTCGCGCGCGCCAGGTGGTGGCGACTTGAGTTCCAGGTGGTAGGCAAAACGGCGCCGGAAAGCCGGGTCGATCTGCTCGATCCGGTTGGTCACCCACAATGTCGGCACCGTGTTCGATTCGAGGATCTGGTTGACCCAGGCCTTGCCGCTGACCGAGCCGGTGGCCGGCGCCACCAATTGGTCCGAGCGTGCCATCAGTTGGGCCGCCTCGCTGGAGATCGCGGGAAACACGTCCTCGACCTCGTCAAACAACAGCGCGGCGTGGGCGCTGCCCTTGAGGAAGACCTGGGCGATCTGCAGCGAGCGGTAGCGGTCACGTCCGCTCAGCGAGTTGCCGTCGCGATCCGCATATTCCACCTCAAACAGGTCCAGCCCCGCAGCCTGCGCCACCACTTTGGCCAGTTCGGTCTTGCCGGTACCGGGCGGGCCGTACAGCAGCACGTTGACGCCGAGCTCCTTGCCGGCCACCGCATTGCGCAGCAGCGACACCATCACCTGCGCGTCTTCCTGTGCAAACGAAAAGTCCGCCAGTCCCAGGCTGCTGCGGTCCACCGGGCGCGTGAACACGGCCATCAGTTCGGTCTGGTCGCGGTATTCACGCATCAGCACCGGTGGCAGTTTTTCGCTGACCTTCATGAGGTCGGCGAGGTCGGTGATATTGTGCTCGGAGATCAGATTCTCGACCATGCCGATGCGTTCCAGCCGCGAGCCAGCGCGCAGCGCCTCGGCAACCTCGTTGGCCTTGACGCCGGCCACCTCGGCAATCGCGGCATAGGCTTCGGGCGCGTTGTTGACCTTGAACTCGACCAGCAGAGAGCGCAAGTCGCGCTGGTAGCGCGCCAGCGTGCCGTACAGCAGCAGCGCGCGTTCGGCCTGGTTGAGCTGCAGCAGGTTGGCCAGCGCGTCGATATTTTTTTCGACCAGCGTGGACTGCTTTTTGAGCGCGTGTGTCAACCAGTCGCCGGTGGCGCTCAGCACCGACAGCAGGTCCTTGGGCTGGTCCTTGGCGTGTTCGTCGAGGTAGAAAAACAGCGTGCCCTCTTCATAGGGGCCACGCCAGGCGCCGTGGCGGTTCAGGAAGGCGGTGTCGCTGAGGGTTTCGTGCCCGCGCCAGAACTCGTTGTCGCGGCAGCGGCGGCCCAGGAACTCGCGCAGGCGCTGCAGCGCGGGCAGCGGCCACACCAGGTGCCGGCCGGACAGCGACAGCAGGCTGTTGAGGTCACGCCGCACATTGAACTTGGCGCCCTGGCGCGCGGCCAGCGTCAGCACAAAATGCGAACACATCAGGTCCAGCACCGGCGCATCCTTCAGGCCGGGAGACAGCAGTAGCTGACCGTGCTTGTCGGCACCCAAACGCTTGCTCATCGATGGACCTCCGGCATGGAAGAAAAAACCATCTGCGCCATCAGGCACAGACGACATATGCCTAACCATAACGCAGCTTGAAGCATCATGGAAGACACTGCGTGAATGTTCGCGTGTGGATTGCGCCACAAAAGCCGCCACAATCGGTGCTCCCGCAAAAATGCCGTGACAGCCCTACCCGCCAGGAGCACCATGCTTGGATTTGCCGATATAGAAGCCGCCGCCATCAGGCTGCAGGGCCAGTTGCTCGACACCCCTTGCGTTGCGTCGAAAACGCTGTCGCAGATCACCGGCGCAGAAGTTTTCCTCAAGTTCGAGAACCTGCAATACACCGCCTCCTTCAAGGAGCGCGGCGCTTGCAACAAACTGGTGCAGCTCACGGCCGAGGAGCGGCGCCGCGGCGTGGTAGCCATGAGCGCCGGCAACCATGCCCAGGGTGTGGCCTACCATGCGCAGCGGCTGGGCCTGCGTGCGGTGATCGTGATGCCGCGCTTCACACCCGGTGTCAAGATAGACCGCACCCGCAGCTTTGGCGCGGAGGTGGTGCTGCACGGCGACACGCTGGAAGAGTCCCGCAACCACGCGCTGGAACTGGCGCAGCGTGAAAGCCTGGTGTTTGTCCATCCCTATGACGATGAAGCCATCGTGGCCGGCCAGGGAACGGTCGCCCTGGAAATGCTGCGCGCCGTGCCGGAGCTCGATATCCTGGTGGTGGCAGTGGGCGGCGGCGGCCTGATCGCCGGCATGGCAACGGCGGCGAGAGCGATCAAGCCCAGCATCGGCATCATCGGCGTGCAGACCTCGCGTTTTCCAGCCATGGTCAACGCCATCAAGGGCACGCAACACCCGCAGGGCAGCAGCACCATCGCCGAAGGTATTGCTGTCGGTACTCCGGGCGTCATTGCGCAGGCCATCATCGCGCGGCTGGTGGACGATCTGGTGCTGGTGGACGAGGGCGACATCGAGCAGGCCATGGTGATGCTGCTCGAGATTGAAAAAACCCTGGTCGAGGGCGCGGGCGCCACCGGCCTGGCCGCACTGCTCAAGTACCCCGAGCGCTTTCAGGGAAAGAAAGTCGGCCTGGTGCTGTGCGGCGGCAACATCGATCCACTGCTGCTGGCAGCCATCATCGAGCGCGGCATGGTCCGTGCCGGACGGTTGGCCCGCATCCGGGTCAGCGCGCGCGACGTGCCTGGCTCTCTGGCCAAAATCACCGCTACGGTGGCTGGCGCGGGCGCCAACATCGACGAGGTGCACCACCAGCGCGCTTTCACCATGCTGTCGGCGCAGAACGTCGACATCGAACTGGTGATCCAGACACGCGGCCGCGAGCACATTGCACAGGTGCTGGCCGTATTAAAAACAGCCGGTTTCGAAGCCGCAGAACAGTCATGAACACGGATACCTTGCAGGCCGTCCTGCCGAACTATTTTGCACCCTGGGTGCAGGCCCTGGGCCTGAAGGTTGAGGCTTTCGACAGCCTGGGCGTGACATTGCGACTGCCGCAAAATCCGGCGCTGTCACGCGTCGGCGGCATGCTCTGCGGCCAGGCCATGATGGCCGCCGCTGACACGGCCATGGTGCTGGCGCTGATCAACCATTTCGGCGAATTCCGGCCGTGCACCACGGTGCAGATGAACAGCAGTTTCCTCAAGCCGCTGTCGAAACAGGACGCCCTGATCGAAGCGCGCGTGCTACGCGCCGGCAAATCGCTGGCCTTCGGCGAGATCGACATCCGCGGCGCCGACGACGGCAAAAGCGTGAGCCGTACCACCACCACTTACGCGCTGCTTTGACCGCTACCGGAGGTGTTTGCTCATTTTGGCGACAAACAGTTGCGGGATGCTGACGCTGCGGCGCCCCGGCAGCAGCTCAAACCCGTCGCGGGCGCGGATACTGCCCGGCGTCAGCACCGACAGGTAAAAACCGCAAAAGCCGCTGTGCGCCATTAGGCGTGAGGCCCGTGCAAAACCCATGGCAGCATTGAACTTGTAGCAGGGTTCGCGCGGAATCCTCACCTGCAACTCACAGCGCGGAAACCTCAGGACGTCGCCAGCCCACACCTCGCTTTCCAGCAGGCCCTGCAAGGTCAGGTTTTCACCGAGGCTGCCGTGCGGCAGGTTGTCGTCGATTAGGCCCGGACCGTGTTCGCGCCGCGCGGCCTGCCAGAACGGGTAGTGTTCGGCGGGATAGGCATACACGGCTTTTTCCAGCCCACCGTGGAGGGACAGGTCGGCTTGCTCGTCACCGAGCAGTCCCAGCGGCAGCACCGGCACCGCATCACTGACCGCCCGCTTGACCATGCCGGTCAAGACATTTCGCCCGCCCATGGGCATACGCCGAGCCAAGCCGACCTGCACCGACACCAGGCTGCGCGCCACGCTTGCCTGCCCGCCCACCAGTCCAGGACCCGCTAATTCCATCCAATCACTTCAAAGCCCCGTTCCGCCAGGCAGCGCTGCACGAAATTGCGGTAGGTGCTGCTGGGACGGTCGTTGCGAAAAGCACCCTGCACCGCACCCGCCGACCCGCCCACGGCTGCACCCGCTGCGCCGGCGCGAACCACACCCTCGCCGCCGCGGCCGGTGATCAGCGCGCCGACCGCCGAAGCCACCGCACCGGTGGCCGCACCGACGCCCGCACCGCGGGCGACCGCATTGTTTTTTTCGTCGGGTGTCAGGCCGGCTGACACCGCCCGGGCCATGCAGGTGTCGACCTCCGCGCGGCCTTGGGCGTCACCGACACGGTTCAGGGTGGCGTTGGGGTAGAGAACAGGCCGGGCCGAGGGGCTGTGGGCGCCGGTGCTGGCACAACCGGCCAGGCCGCTCAGCAGCAAGGCGGCAACACAGGCAAAGCCTGGTTTGGCGAAGGAATGCATATCAAACTCCTGATCAAAGGATGGCTGTGGCTCGCCGGCAGGGTACGGACAAATCAGCATGGTTGCGGCCAGCCGGTCCGGTCCGCGTATGAAAAGGTAAAATAGAGGCGTTGTCCCGTTTTCAGGAACCCCTCATCATGTCCAGTCCAGAACAAACCACTAACGCAGCCCACAGCAGCCCGACCCACGCCCAGGAACAGGATGCCGTCGAAGCGATTGTGCCGCTGATGCCTCTGGTCCTGCCGGCCGCCGGCGCTGTATTGATGTTCTTGCTGGCTTTTATCGCCATCTACATGGCCTGAAACCCGTCGGCAGCGCCGCTTTAGGCCGCACGCCTGCTTAAGCCGCGCCGTTGGTCTGCCGCCCATCGGGCGCGCGGCTGATCATCAGTATTCCGACGATGAAGGCAATCAGGTGGCCTTCGGGAAAGGTCCGGAAGTGGCCGCTGAACAGACTGGTCGCGCCCCAGGCCAGCAGACACCCCGCCGCCATCTTTCCGTAAATAGTGCCGCTTTTCAGGGCATATTTCAAGATCATTGCGAGAACGGACAGAAAAGCTGCGAGTCCGACAAGGCCGTTTTCAGCCAGAATAAACAGGTACTGGTTATGAGGATCGCCAGCAGGATTGGCGCGCCAGCCACTGTATTTCTCTGCTGCAATCGCACTGAACTCCTGCTTGAATCCACCCGTTCCGAGACCGAACAAGGGGTTGTCGCGGATGATGCCCAGCGTTGTCTGATACATCACCATCCTGCGTCCAAGCGAGGTCTCCGTGGGTGTGGTCGTAAAGCCTTGAATCTCTGTGACGCCCTTCATGATTCGGTCATGCACCGAAGAGGAAAAGGTAAATGCCACAGCACCGACCAACAATGCCGCAAATGTCCCCAGGACCACCCCCTTCAGCCCGCGCCACAGGACGAAACACCAGACCACCAGCACCAGAAAAACCACATACCCGCTGCGCCCGTCGGTAACCGTCGCGATATTGACCAGGAATCCCAGCGACAACGCATGAAACAGCCATTTTCTTGCGGGTTTTTTTTGTTGGGATGCAAACCATTGCGACAAAAAGGCGCACAGTGCGAACACCATGCTCTGGGTGGCATAAGACCGAAACAGATTCTCGGGGCCCAAGGGCATGGACGACCTTGTGAACTTGAGCGGCGAGTGGGTCATGAGTTGCTGCACAAATGGTGCAGCCAATGCGAAGGACAGCAACATGCCGACAGCCGCCAAACCAAAAAACGCCACCAAAAATCGCCGCTTTGGTTCCGCGCCTGAAAAGAGCAGGACCAGCGGAAGAATATAGAGAATTTTCCTGTCGGAATAAATGGTTTCCATCCCATACGACAAGGGTGCCGCCGTATAGCTTAGTCCTATCACCTGCCAGCCAAAGTACACAGCCAGTGCCACAGCAAAGCCTGCGGGGAAGTTCTGCACGTCCAGGTGTCGGCGCTGTCCGCTCAGGCAGACCGCAAGAAACAAAAGCAGGAAAAGTGCAAACCCCAAATTTGCCAGGGCGGTGGAAAACAGGTTGACGCAAACGGCAAATATCGCCGTGTTTTGGGTCCAGGTAATCAGGGGGTGCGGCGATGGGTGATGCAGATGGGACAAGGCAGTCATCGGTGAATGGTTCCAGGTTAAATGTCAAGTCGCTTATTCGTGCCGTCGGCGGCGCCACAGCTTTTTCCAGCGAAACTGCAGGGTCTGAAACCACAGCGGATGCGACTTGTCCAGCGCGGATGAAAACTTCCCGTTGTGGCTGCCCTGCTCGACGACCGGCGGCTCCAGCCAGAACATGGGGGTGGCCAGCGTCCGGTCAATGTGCTCGAAGGTGTGGTCGATCGGCAGCGTGATGCCGTTGGCCTCTATCCAGTCCAGCCGCCGCTGCGCGGTGGCCAGCGAGACGATGTAGGAGTCCGCAAATTTGCCCTGGTTGCGCGGGTACAGCCATTGCCCGGCGCGGATCTGCTCATGCGGTACGTAGTAGTGGCCGCCGCAGCCCAAAAAGGTGACATGCGGGTCGCCCAGGGCCAGCTCTTCCTTCATCAAGCCGTTCAGGGCCGGCCAGAACTGCGTAGAAAAAATCACGTCATCTTCCAGGATCAGGGCACGGGACAATTGCCTCTGCGCGATCAGCCTGTGCGCTTGCCAGTGCTTGAGCGCGCAGGACTGCTGCGCGGGCGACAGTTTGTCGCCGCGAAAAAGTTGCTGGCGCAAGCCTTCGGAAATGGCCGGTATGTCGAAATCGAGCACCCACTCGAAAGGCAGGCCCAGGCCCGCCATTTGCGCTTCGATGAAGCGCCGCCGCTCGATAAAACGGGTTGCGTGAATCACAAAAATCGCGTCCAGCCCCGCAGGCAGGGCCTGACGGGGCGCGGGGTTGGAGGAAGGGGCGAGGGGCATGGGTGCTTGGAAAAAGAAGGAAACCCGGAACGGCTGCAGATGCGTGGATTCTAGGTGACTGCAGCATCCACCTACAGGCGCATGGAACGAGGCCACCGGAGATTGCGCCCACTGTGGTCAGGACTGCCGGAACCGGCGTATTCGCAATGCATAACCTCATGCAGGTTTTGCATAAGTTTTGCTTGTACCCGCGAGGTAACTTCCGCCGATGTTCTTAAAATGAATTTTTCGACCATCCTGCGGAGCTCCGTTTTCGAAGCAGTAGCAAGCGCCATTCCGACAGGCGTTCCGACCCGCCGTTGCGGCTGTCCGGCATCCGGCGCCTGTCGAAATCACGCTTACTAACTTTGGAGCTCCCGATGAACCACCCCGCGATGCAAGGGCTGAACCTGAATACGCCCAGCTACGTCAAACACGCCCGGCTGATTGCCTGGGTTGCCGACATGGCGGCCCTGTGCAAACCCGACAACATCTACTGGTGCGACGGCAGCGACGCCGAATACCAGCGCCTGTGCCAGCAACTGGTTGACGCCGGCACCTTCAAAAAGCTCAACGAGGCGAAGCGCCCGAACAGCTTCCTGGCCAACTCCGACCCGAGCGACGTGGCCCGCGTGGAAGACCGCACCTTCATCTGCTCTGCGAACAAGGAAGACGCCGGCCCGACCAACAACTGGATGGCCCCGGCCGAGATGCGCGCCACGCTGCAGCCTTTGTTTGATGGCTGTATGAAGGGTCGCACCATGTATGTGGTGCCGTTTTCCATGGGCCCGCTGGGCTCGCCGATTGCACACATCGGCATCGAGCTGTCCGACAGCCCCTATGTCGGTGTCAACATGAAAATCATGACGCGCATGGGCAGGGCCGTGTTCGACGTGCTGGGTGGCGACGGCGAGTTTGTCCCCTGTGTGCACACCGTCGGCGCGCCACTGGCCGAAGGCCAGAAGGACGTGAGCTGGCCCTGCAACAAGACCAAGTACATCGTGCACTATCCCGAGACGCGCGAAATCTGGTCCTACGGTTCCGGCTACGGCGGCAATGCATTGCTGGGCAAGAAGTGTTTCGCGCTGCGCATTGCGTCGAACATGGGCAGGGACGAAGGCTGGCTCGCCGAGCATATGCTGATCCTGGGCGTCACCTCGCCCGAAGGCAAGAAGTACCACGTGGCGGCGGCCTTCCCGTCGGCTTGCGGCAAGACCAACTTCTCGATGCTGGTGCCGCCGGCGGGTTTTGAGGGCTGGAAAGTCACCACCATTGGCGACGACATTGCCTGGATCAAGCCCGGCAAGGACGGCCGCCTTTACGCCATCAATCCGGAAGCCGGCTACTTCGGCGTCGCGCCGGGCACCAATATGCTGACCAACCCGAACTGCCTGCGCAGCCTGGACCACGACGTGATCTTCACCAATGTCGGCCTGACCGACGACGGCGACGTCTGGTGGGAAGGCATGGAGCAGGATGCACCGGGCAAGGCCTTGCCGGCTCATTTGATCGACTGGCAGGGCAAGGACTGGACACCGCAGATCGCCAAGGAAACCGGCGCCAAGGCCGCGCACCCGAACTCGCGCTTCACAGTCGCCGCCACCAACAACCCGGCACTCGATCCGGCCTGGGATGATCCGGCCGGCGTTCCGATCGACGCTTTCATCTTCGGCGGGCGCCGTTCCAACACCGTGCCGCTGGTGACCGAAGGTCGCAACTGGGTCGAGGGGGTTTACGCAGCGGCGACCATGGGTTCGGAAACCACCGCCGCCATCACCGGCCAGGTCGGCGTGGTGCGACGCGACCCGTTCGCCATGCTGGCCTTTGCCGGCTACAACATGGCGGACTACTTCCAGCACTGGCTCAATGTCGGAAAGACGCTCGAAGCCTCGGGCGCCACACCGCCGAAAATTTTCACCGCCAACTGGTTCCGCAAGGGCGAGGACGGCAAGTTCGTTTGGCCCGGCTACGGCGAGAACATGCGCGTGCTCAAGTGGATGATTGACCGCATTGAGGGCGAGGGCCAGGGCGTGGACCATTTTATCGGCGTTAGCCCGCGTTATGAAGACATGAACTGGAAAGGCCTGGACTTCAGCGCCGAGCAGTTCAAGTCCGTCACCAGCATGGACAAGTCAGCCTGGCTCAAGGAGCTGGAATTGCACGCGGAACTGTTTAAGCAACTCGAACATCACCTGCCAAAAGAGCTGGAGGAGACCAAAGCTGCGATTGAGCAGCGCCTGGCGGCCTGACGGGCACCGGCGCTCCGTTGCAAGGAGAAAACCAGCAAGACCTGCCTGTTTTTCCTGGTGTCCCCGGCCCATCGCCGGGACGCAAAAAAGCCACCGATCCGGTGGCTTTTTTTAGGGCTGTCCGATGGCAGCCGGTAGCAAGCAAATTAGATGTAATTGCGCTGGTAAGCGCGCAGTTCGCTAGCGCCGAGGCGCATGGCGCGGCGTGTCAGGCCGGCGGGGGCAGAGGCAACATCGGCGGCAAGCGGCGCAGCAACAGCTACATCGTCGGCTATTTCCTGGCGGGCCATCGCAACGCGCAGATCGGACATCACGCGAGGATCGGTTTTGGCGGCTTCCCACATCCGGATGTCGGCGCGGGCCTGGGCCACGGCCTGCGACCACGCATCCAGCGCGGCGACCGTGCGGGCCGCCAGATTGCGCGCCGTGCCGGCAAACAACGCGAGACCGGCAAAAGCCACCGCCCACAGTGCCATCCAGATCACCAGCAGATGGCCTTCAGCGACGCTGTCCGTCACCTGGTAGGCGACGACCATGATGGAAGCCACGATGGCGGAGAGCAGCAGCGTAGCCAGGCCGCGCGTACCGGAGAATCCCTGACGTAGCTGGTTGGCAGCGTGCAGTGCCGACTCAACCCGGGCGGCGCCGGTGTGCTCTGTGGCGTACTTGGTGTTGACGAAGCTGGTCATGATGGTTTCCCTTGATGAGTGCCCCCACCGATATTGGTTTGGGTACAGAGGCATATTAGGGTTATCACTGACGTTATTCAACTTTATCTTTATGATGATTACCATTCACGACAGTGATAGCTAAATCGGCCGATCAATCAACTATGTCTCAGCCCAACTTCCGTACACTGGACCTGAACCTGTTGCGCGTGTTTGACGAGGTCATGGCAGAGCGCAGCCTGACGCGCGCCGCGCGCAACCTGTCGCTGACCCAGCCGGCCGTCAGCAATGCCTTGCGCCGCCTGCGCGAGGCATTGGGCGACGAGCTGATGCAGCGCAGCGGCCACGGCATGGCGCCCACGCCGCGCGCGCTCGCGATCTGGCCGGCGGTGCGCGACTCCTTGCAACAGCTACAGGAATCTCTGGCGCCGAATGAGTTTGTCCCCGCCACGGCGAACACCACCTTTGTGGTGACCATGGCCGACGCCACTGCCGCTGAACTGATCCCGGGGCTGGTCGATACGCTCGAACAGGAAGCCCCGGGGGTGTCGGTGCGGGTGGTGCCCCTGACCACGCGCGACCCGCGGCGCCTGCTGGACGAGGAAAGTTGCGACCTGGCGGTGGGTCACTTCCCCTCGGTGCTGGCCGACCTGACGGCACGGGCACAAAGCGGCGAGCCGACGCCCTTCATGCACAAGCGCCTGTACGACGGGGAGTATGTGTGTGTGATGCGCAGGGAACACCCGCTGGCCAGCGGGCCCTTCACGCTGAACCGATTTTGCGCGGCGCGCCACATGCTGGTGAGTTTTTCGGGCCGGCCTTACGGCTTCATTGACGAGTCGCTGGCTTCGCTGGGCCGCGAGCGGCAGGTGGTGCTGACGGTCAACCAGTTTTTCACGGCGGGCCGGGTGGTAGCCAACTCCAACCTGCTGACCGTGTTGCCGCGCCACTTTGTTGGCGTGACCGGCATTGCCGACCAGCTAGTGCTGCGGCCGCTGCCTTTTGACGTGTCACCAGTGCATGTGGATGCGGTCTGGCACCGGCGCTCGCAACAGCGCAGCGCGCACATCTGGCTGCGCCAGACCTTGGAGCGGGCAGCGGATAAAGTCTTCACGTCTTGAGCCAGCGGTGCACTGCGCATTGAGAAAAACAAGCGCGAGCAGTTCTTGTGGGAAAACTGCTTCGTGCCACTGAACCAAGGGCAGACAGGCAGGGTTGTATCCACTGGCATCGGTTTGAATGGAACCAGAAAGCAAAAAGGCTTCAAACCCGAAGTTTGGAAGCCTTTTAAAGCCGTCTTCAGCCGTAACTGAAGGGGCTGTAGACAGGGCTTAGTAGCCGCCGCGTCCACCGCCGGAGCCGCCGGAACGGCCACCGCCGCTACCGCCGCCACCGTAAGGACTGCGGAAACCGCCATCACTGCCGCCGCCGCCAGAACGACCGCCACCACCACCACCGCCGTATCCACCTCCTCCTCCGCCACCGCCACCGTAACCGCCACCACCGCCACCACCGCCAAACCCGCCACCGCTGCGCGGAGGACGCGCTTCCATCGGACGGGCTTCGTTGACAACAACACTGCGACCGCCCAGAGGCTGGCCGTTCATGCCAGCAATGGCTGCCTGAGCTTCGGCATCGCTGCCCATTTCGACAAAGCCAAAGCCTTTGGAGCGACCCGTGTCACGTTCCATCATGACTTTGGCGCTGGTGACGGCGCCAAACTGGCCAAAAGATTGTTGCAGGTCTTCGTCGCGAACCGAGTACGGCAGATTGCCGACGTAAAGTTTATTGCCCATGAAGGGACTCCTCTAAAACACAATGACAAAAGCGATGGAGTCCCGAAAGCACAACAAATCTTAGAACGTACCGCTGTAGCGCGCGAAACCGACCGATCACCTAACCTGTGTGGATGTAAATGCACACCTGCATATTATGCGTCAGATACGGATAAGACAAGCAAGCATCGGTTACACTTGGCGCGGTCAAACCCGCGCCAGCACTGGCCTGGCGGGCTGTTTTGCCCTTGCGCGCCTTGCCAAACGGGCTTCTGACCTGCCACACCGATGAACAACGGGCAGGAAAAGCTTTTATCAAATACCGTGTTCATGGGCTTCGCAAAGTAAGCTTGCGCTCGCTTTTTCCTGGACGGTCGGCCAAGTTGCTGTAGCGGGCTGCCGTCCGGGGCTAACAGATTTTTACGTTTTATGGAGCCAGCCAAGGGGTGTTTTACAGCCGGCGCGGGCGCCTCGTCGGCTTCAACCAGGAAGCCGCAGCTTATTCACGGCGTGTCGCTCTGCGCCGGAGGCGGCGTTCCGGCGTCCCCCCCATAGTGGCGCCAGCGGTTCATGGCCAGGCGCATGGTCAGGATCTGGTTCTCGAACTGCGGGCATGTTTTGCAGGCCAGCATGTGCAGGCGCAGGGCAAGTGCATCGGACAGGCCCAGCGTGCGGTCTTCACGCGCGATCAGCAGGGCGGCAGCTTGCCGACAGGTCCGCCGCAGGGGTATGGCACTGGCTTTCATGTGCAAAGCTCAGCTGGCCTGCTGGCCGAACCAGTGGATGTTGAGGCATTCCCGCAGTCGCAGGCGGGCACGGTGAAGTTGAACATACAGATGGGTCGGCGTGAGCGACAGTTCCTTACAGACTTCTTCGCAGGAAAGCTCCAGCCACTCCCGCATCAGAAACAAACGTCCCAGTGCGGGCGGAAGCCGCTCCACACAGGCGTCCAGCACTTTAAAAAACTGGCTTTGCTGCAAGGTTTGCTGCGGATCACCCCAATCGCCCGGCGGGCTGGCAAAGTGGCCGTCGGCCTTGAAGACCAGCCGGTCCAGCTCATCGCCCTCGTCATCAGTGCCATGGTCCGGCGCCGCCACTTCACGCGCGTTGCTGCGGATCTGGTCGATGACCTTGTGCTTGAGAATACCGACCAGCCAGGTCTTGAGCTGTGACCGGTTGCCAAAGGCGTGAGGTTTTGCCAGTGCCGCCAGCAGGGTTTCAGAGACAACGTCTTCAGCCCATGCGTCATTGCGCAGCTGCAGCCGCGCAAAGCGCATGAGGTAGATGCGGTGTTCAACCAGTTGCTCTTCAAAGGTGACCATGGATGGTGAGTCTAGCCTCACGACAACGCGGGCGCGTCAAAAAAATTGCAGAAATACCCGTAAGGATTCCAGACAGCCGACGACCAAGCTTTTGCAGTCCAAGTCTGCTGCCACCACCTATCAGGGACACCACCATGGGCTTTGCCGGTCATGCTTCATCAACCACCGCCCGCCAAAGCGGTTCCCGTTCGGTCCGGACCTTCGCGGGCGTTGGGGCACTCGCCCTCGTCGCTCTCGGGATGGCCGCTCCTTTGCTGGCTCAAGCCCCGCCGTCTGTCCCGAAGGGGGGAGGGGCTGTGGCCGGGCCGGTGCTCGCAGCACCGCACATCGAAGGCAGGACGGTGGAGGGCAAACCCTTCAGGCTGGCCTCGCTCAAGGGCAAGGTGGTGCTGGTGCTGTACTGGTCCACCGGCTGCGCGGTATGCCGCGACAAAATGCCCGAACTGCGCACCAACTACGAGGGCTGGGCCGGCAAACCGTTTGAGCTGGTGGCGGTCGCTACCGACAAGCGCATGCAGGATGTGGTGGACTATGAGCGCATCATCTCCCGCACGGTGCCGACCAAACAGCAGTTTGTGCAGCTCTGGGTGGGCGACAGCAGCTACCGCGACAACCTGGGCGCGCATGCGCAGTTGCCGGCCGGCTATCTGATTGACAAATCCGGCAAGATTGTGGAGCGCTACGTAGGCCGCATTCCGCCGGAAGCCTGGGACCGGATTGCCGACTTGCTTTGAAGTCGCCAGCCGGTGTGGATGCATTGAAAATCTTTTGTAAGAAAGCCTGCGCAGGCCGGACTAAGCTTTAACCAGTCAGAAATTTCCTCTGCTGGTTACGTTTTCAACTTCTGCAAACCCACCGGAGATTTTCAAATGAACCAACGCGCCCTGATCGCTGCTGCGGCAGCCTCCCTGCTGTCCACCTTGTTGGTCGCCACGCCCGCCGTCGCCCAGGAAAAGGAAAAATGCTACGGCATCGCCAAGGCCGGCCAGAACGATTGCGCCAACCTGGCAGGCACACATTCCTGCGCCGGACAGTCCAAGGTCAGCGACGATGCCGGTGAATGGAAATATGTGGCCAAGGGCACCTGCGCCGGCATGAAAGGCATGACCGCCGACCAGGCCAAAATGAAGGCCAAGCCGATGATGGACAAAAAGAGCTGAGCATCTTTTTGATCCCATGAGGCGAAGCGGCTGATGCCCACCATGAACCGCTTCGCCCATGCCCAGGAGCCTGAGCCCGGCGTTGGCATCGGCTGGCGGCATCCGCATTACGGGGAGCTGCTGGAAACGCGCCCGGCGCTGGGCTTTCTCGAGGTGCATTCCGAAAATTTTTTCGCTGAGGGCGGCGCTGCGCTTGAGGTGCTGCTGCAGGCCCGCGCGAGTTATCCGGTGAGCCTGCATGGCGTCGGCCTGGCGCTGGGATCGGCCGCCGGCGTGGACCCCTGGCACCTTGACCAGCTCGCGCGCCTGGCAGAACGCATCGCGCCGGCTCGCATCAGCGACCATGCGAGTTTTGCGCGGGGCGTCATCAACGGCCAGGATGTGCATGCCGGCGACCTCCTGCCCATCCCCTTCAACCAGGAGTCGCTTACCGTGTTCTGCCGCAATGTGCACCAAGTGCAGGAGCGGCTCAAGCGGCCCTTGCTGGTCGAGAACCTGTCGGCCTATCTCACGCTGGCGGGCAGTGACCGCAGCGAAACCGACTTCCTCGGCGAACTGGTGCAACGCACCGGCTGTGGCTTGCTGGTCGACGTGAACAATATCTACGTCAATGCACTCAATGCCCGTCTCGCCGGGGGACCGGACGCCCCCGATCCGCTGCGCGCCTGCGAGCAATGGCTGGCGCAGCTGCCTGCCGGCGCGGTGGGCGAAATCCACCTGGGCGGTTACTGCGTGATGGAGGACATCGTGATTGATGATCACGGCAGCCGCGTGGCAGACGAGGTGTGGCAGCTATACGCCCATGCCATAACGCGTTTCGGTGCAGTGCCGACGCTGATCGAATGGGACACTGCCCTCCCGCCGCTGGCGGTGCTGCTGGGCGAGGCCGAACGGGCGCGCAGACTGAACCAGCCAGCGGAGATGTCGGCATGAGCGCCGCGACCGGCCTGGCGGCGCAGCAGCAGGCCTTGCTGCAGGCGCTGGTCCGGCCTCGTCACGCAGACGCTATGAAAACAATAGCTGCTCACGTCCATCTGACAGGGGCTGACAGCCAAAAACGTATTGACCGCGGACTGCAGGCCTACCGCAGCAACGGCCATGCGCTGGCGCAGCGGGTGCTGGCCGCCGCCTACCCGGTGGTGGCGGCGCTGATCGGCGCGGAGAGTTTCGATGGCCTGTCGCGCCACTTCTGGCAAAGCGTGCCGCCGGCCCGCGGCGACATGGCGCAGTGGGGCGAAGCGTTTGCGGGCTTCATCGAATCGCTGGTCGATCTGGCGTGCGAGGAGCCTTACCTTGGCGACGTGGCGCGTGTCGAATGGGCGCTGCATGTGGCCGCCACCGAGGCTGATGGCAGGGGCGATCGCGGCTCCCTCGGGCTGCTTCAAAGCGCTGATCCGGCCGCGTTGACGCTGGCGCTGTGCCCCGGCGCCAGGGCCGTGCCCAGCGTATTTCCGGTGGTCAGCATTGTGCTGGCGCATGCGGGTGAAACGCTGTCGCTGCAGCACGCGGGTGAACGCCTGCGCGAGCGGGTCGCAGAAACTGCCTTGGTCTGGCGCCAGGGCCTGAAGCCCGCGCTGCGGCAGGCGCAGTCCGGCGAAGCTGCGTTCATCGACGCGCTGCTGCAGGGCCGCTCGCTGGCCGGCGCCCTGTCCGCCGCGCCCGGATTCGACCTCACCCCTTGGTTGGCGCCAGCGGTGCACACCGGTCTGCTGCTGGGGGCACGCGCCCTGTAATTTTTCAAGAGAAGGACATGCCATGACGACCTCCCCCTCGCCCCTGCAAAAAGTGCTGGGCCGCTGGCGCCGCTTCAGTGAAGCGCTCGACCTGCTGCAACCGGCCGCCGCACTGGCCGCACGTATCCATGTCGGCCAGGTGTTTTTCCTGTCGGGCCTGACCAAGCTGCGCGACTGGGACATCACGGTGGCCCTGTTCACCGAGGAATACCGAGTGCCGCTGCTGTCGCCGGCGCTGGCCGCCTTCATGGGAACGGCCGGTGAACTGGTGCTGCCGGTGCTGCTGGTGCTGGGACTGGCCGGGCGCTTTTCGGCGTTGGGGCTGTTTGTGGTGAACGCGGTGGCGGTGATCTCGCTCAGCGAGATCGCGCCGGCGGCGCTGCAGCAGCACATCTTCTGGGGCGCCCTGCTGGCCGGCCTGGCGATCTACGGGCCGGGTGCCTGGTCACTGGACCGCTGGCTGGCGCCGCGCATCATGCGCGGCTGATCCGCATTCAAGCCAATCGGCCACCAGCCCTTGCCGGACAAGGGCCGGAAGCTATTAATTCAGGAGCGGCTTACCAGTTGACCTCACGGTCCGGCGTGGAGCCGATGCGGTGAATCGACAGGTCGGCGCCTTCGTATTCTTCTTCCTGGCTCATGCGCAGGCCCATGGTCGCCTTGATCAGGCCGTAAACTGCAAAACCCGCCAGCAACGCCCACGCCACCCCCATCGCCGTGCCAATCAACTGCGCACCCAGGCTGACCCCGCCCAGTCCGCCCAGCGCCTTGCTGCCGAAGATGCCGCAGGCGATGCCGCCCCAAGCCCCGCACAGGCCATGCAGCGGCCAGACACCCAACACGTCGTCGATTTTCCAGCGGTTTTGTGTCAAGGTGAACATCAGCACAAACACCCCGCCAGCCACCCCACCGGTCACCAGCGCGCCCAGCGGGTGCATCAGGTCAGAGCCCGCGCACACCGCCACCAGCCCGGCCAGCGGGCCGTTGTGCACAAAACCAGGGTCGTTTTTGCCCAGCACCAGGGCCACCAGCGTGCCGCCCACCATGGCCATCAAGGAGTTGACGGCCACCAGGCCGGAGATTTTGTCGATGGTCTGCGCACTCATGACATTGAAGCCAAACCAGCCTACCGCCAAAATCCAGGCGCCCAGCGCCAGGAACGGTATGCTCGATGGCGGGTGCGCCGAGATACCGCCGTCCTTGCGGTAGCGGTTGCTGCGCGCACCCAGCAAAATCACCGCCGGTAGCGCCAGCCAGCCGCCGACCGCGTGGACCACGATGGAGCCGGCAAAGTCGTGAAACTCGGCACCCGTGAAGTCCTTGATCCAGGCCTGCACGCCAAAACGCTGGTTCCAGACCACGCCCTCAAACAAGGGGTAAACCAGACCCACAATCACCGCTGTGGCCAGCAACTGCGGGTAAAAACGCGCCCGCTCGGCAATGCCGCCCGAGATGATGGCCGGAATGGCCGCGGCAAAAGTCAGCAGAAAGAAAAATTTGACGAGTTCGTAGCCGTTTTTTGCAGCCAGCTCCTCAGCGCCTACAAAAAAACTGGTGCCATAAGCCACCCCATAACCGACGACAAAATACACGACGGTGGACATCGAAAAGTCCACCAGAATCTTGACCAGCGCATTGACCTGGTTCTTTTTGCGAACCGTGCCCAGCTCAAGAAATGCGAAACCAGCATGCATGGCCAAAACCATGATGCCCCCCAACAAAATGAACAAGGCATCTGAGCCCTGTTTTAGTGCGTCCATAAGGCCTTCGTGAATGGTTTGTGCGTTTTCAGTGCAAAAAAGAGTTGGAAAAACGAAAAGCACCAAAATCAAGCAATAACTGCGCCAGATGAGTGCGCACCAAGTTGGGCGCAAGCAGGGAATAGAGGGAGGAAAGCGCAGGTCTACAATCGGGGCCTGTCATTGGGGAGTAGCCACCCTTTCAATCCTGAAGGGGGCTTGCGTCAACAGACTTGTCCGGTCACGGACATGGCGCCAGCAGTCTTAGCACCCGGCGAGACCTTTGACTGCACAGCTCCTGCTCAAGGCCGGGGATGCCGTGCAGTCAAATGGTTTTCGGCCGGAGTCTGTTTTCATGGAAGCTTTCCTCGTCTCCACGGGCATCGTCGCCCTCGCCGAAATGGGCGACAAGACGCAACTTCTTGCCCTCGTCCTCGCCGCCCGTTTTCGCAAGCCCTGGCCCATCGTCGCCGGCATTTTTGTGGCCACCCTAGCCAACCATGCGCTGGCCGGCGCGCTGGGTGCCTGGCTCACGACCCTGGTCGGCCCGCAGATGCTGCGCTACATTCTCGGCGCGTCCTTTCTGGCCATGGCGCTGTGGATGCTGATTCCCGACAAGCTTGAAAGCAACGAGGACGCAAAGGCGCCGCGCTTCGGTGTATTTGCGACCACCGTGCTGGTGTTCTTCCTGGCCGAGATGGGCGACAAGACGCAAATCGCCACGGTGATGCTGGCCGCGCGTTACGAGGCCATGGCCGCCGTGGTGGCCGGGACCACCTTGGGCATGATGCTGGCCAACGCGCCCGTGGTCTGGTTTGGCGAACGTGTCACGCGCTTGGTGCCGCTGCGCGCGGTGCACATCGTGTCAGCCCTGATTTTTGCCGGACTGGGGCTGGCCGCTTTGTTGATCGGGGCGTGAGACAGCGCATTCCTCCGGCCCGAAGCCCGCGAAGAGCACCTCTTTTTCAGCAGGGGCCGCGGGACCGGCTTTGCCGGCCCGCAGGCGCAGCGGCCCCCTCGGGGGGCAGGGAGCTACGCGAAGCGAGCGACCGTGGGGGCCATATCCACCGGGGTATACTTGGTTTAGCGCCGATTTGCCAGCTTGCGGGCGCTTAAAAAGTTCAGCTAAAGACGATATCCACGACCCGGACTCGCTTTTAGCGATGCCGGGTTTTTGTTTTGTGGGGCTTTCCTTGACGCTTGTTGCCACGCCGCAGTCCATGCATTTCGCCGACGCCTTGCCGCTGCAAAGCGGCGCGTCCCTCCGTGCCTACGACCTGAGCTACGAGACCTACGGCACGCTCAACGCCGATAAATCCAACGCCGTGCTGATCTGCCACGCGCTCAATGCATCGCACCATGTGGCCGGTGTTTACCTCGACGCGCAGGGCGCCGAGGTGCCGAAATCAGAGGGCTGGTGGGACACCATGATCGGCCCCGGCAAGCCGGTGGATACCAATACGTTTTTCGTGATCGGTGTGAACAACCTGGGATCGTGTTTCGGCTCGACCGGTCCGATGCAGCGCCACCCCGACAGCGGCGAGATCTACGGTGCCGACTTTCCGGTCGTGACGGTGCAGGACTGGGTCGATGCGCAGGCCCGGCTGCTCGACGCATTCGGTATCCAGACACTCGCGGCGGTGATGGGCGGCAGCCTGGGCGGCATGCAGGCCCTGAGCTGGACCTTGCAATACCCGGATCGCGTGCGCCACGCGGTGGTGGTCGCCAGCGCGCCCAACCTGACGGCAGAAAACATCGCCTTCAACGAGGTGGCGCGCCGCGCCATCGTGACCGACCCGGACTTTCATGGCGGGCACTATGGCCGCCATGGCGTCCTGCCGCAGCGCGGCCTGCGCATCGCCCGCATGATCGGGCACATCACCTACCTCAGCGACGATGTCATGAATGAAAAATTCGGGCGTCAATTACAGGCCCCCGCGCTTGACGCTTCGTTTACCGCTTCGCCTTTCAAATATTCCACACAAGAGGTCGAGTTCCAGATCGAAAGTTATCTGCGTTACCAGGGCGACAAGTTCAGCGAGTACTTTGATGCCAACACCTATTTGCTGATCACGCGGGCACTGGATTATTTTGACCCCGCCGCCGCCCATGGCGGCAACCTGACGCAGGCGCTGGCGCAGGCCAGCGCCAAATTTCTGCTGGTGAGCTTCACGACCGACTGGCGCTTTTCACCGGCACGCAGCCGCGAGATCGCCAAGGCCCTGCTCGACAACCAGCGCGACGTGAGTTACGCCGAGATCGACGCACCCCATGGGCATGATGCCTTTTTGCTCGATGACCCACGCTATTTGGGCGTGGTCCGCTCCTATTTCGAGAGCAAGGTGGCGCCATGCTGAGTACCGACGCCAAACTTTCCGCCGACCAGCTGCTGATCGCCCGTCTCGTGCCGCAGGGCGCGCGCGTGTTAGACCTGGGCTGCGGCGACGGCGCCATGCTGGACCACTTGGTGCGCGAACGTGGCTGCACCGGCTACGGCGTGGAAATAGCTGACAGCAACATCCAGGCCTGCGTGGCGCGCGGCGTCAACGTGATCCAGCTCAATCTCGACGAAGGCCTGGCGATGTTCGGCGACGCCAGCTTCGACGTGGTGCTGCAGATCGATACGCTGCAGCACCTGCGCAACGCCGAGGTCATGCTGCGCGAGACCGCGCGCGTGGGCCGTACCGGCATCGTTGCCTTCCCCAATTTCGGCCACTGGCCGAACCGCCTGGCCGTGCTGCGCGGTCGCATGCCGGTGACCAGGGTGCTGCCTTACCAGTGGTACGACACGCCGAACATTCGCGTCGGCACGCTGCAGGATTTTGCCGCGCTGGCGCAGAAGAACCACTTGAAGATCCTTGATTCGTTTGGCTTGCAGGAGGGGCAGGAAATCCGCTTCTGGCCAAACGCGCGCGCCAGCCGCGCGGTGTTCAAGTTCCAGCACGGGTAGTGGCGCGTTGGCGCTTGAGCGGCGCCAATGCTATTATTTACACATCGGGATTTCAGCCTTCCGATCTTTTCACGAGAATAGACGGTGTCCCGTCCAAGCGCTGGCAACTCATTGGAGTATTCCGTGGACACCTCTGCCCTTTCCGTTCCTTTTGTTTTTCCCCAAGAACTCGCCGTCCGCATGGGCCGCGCAGATGCGCCCCTGTTGCTGGACGTACGTCCTGAAGCCAAATTCCTGGAGAGCCCGCGCATGCTCGCGGGCGCCCGGCGCTGCGCACCGGACGATGTCGCTGCGCTGGCGGCGTCCGAGACGGCACGCGAAGTGGTGGCTTATTGCGTGTACGGTCACCAGGTCAGCGCCGATGCCGTTGCTGCGCTGCGTGCTGCTGGCTGGGACGCCCGGCGGCTGGCCGGCGGCTTCGAAGGGGGTGAAGCTGGTGTGGAGGCCCCCCAGGACATTGCGCAATGGCGCGCCCACCAGCCGCTCACTGTGCTCAAGCGTCCCGACTGGGGCGTCACCGGTGAGAAGCCCTCGCGCTGGGTCACCCGTGAGCGGCCCAAGATCGACCGGATTGCCTGCCCCTGGCTGATACGCCGCTTCATCGACGCGCGCGCTGAATTTTTCTATGTGCCGACCCTGCAGGTTTTCGAGGAGGCGGACAGGCTGGGGGCGATTGCCTACGACACACCCGATGCGCCCATCACGCACGAGTGGGAGCGCTGCAGCTTCGACGCACTGTTACGCGCTTTCGACCTGCATGCGCCGGCACTGGATGTGCTGGCAACCATCGTGCGCGGCGCCGATACGTCGCGCCCCGAGCTGGCGCCGCAATCGGCAGGGCTGCTTGCCGTGTCGCTGGGCCTGTGGCGGCTGCATGCTGACGACCAGGCCCTGCTGGCTGCGGCCCTGCCGGTGTATGACGCCTTGTATGAATGGTGCCGCAGCGCGCGCGACGATACCCCCAACGGGAAAGTGCACACCCTGACCGGAGCGGCGCAATGACACCGGTCAGCTTTGCTGACGCGCTGAAATTCTGGATCAAACTTGGCTTCATCGGCTTCGGCGGGCCGGCCGGGCAGATCGCGATCATGCACCGCGAGCTGGTCGAGCAAAAACGCTGGATCTCGGAAAAACGCTTTTTGCACGCGCTCAACTACTGCATGCTGCTGCCCGGACCGGAGGCGCAGCAGCTCGCGACCTACATCGGCTGGTTGATGCACCGCACTTGGGGCGGGGTGGCGGCCGGCGCATTGTTTGTACTGCCTTCGCTGTTTATCCTGATCGGGCTGAGCTGGGTCTATGTTGCATTTGGCGATATGCCGCTGGTGGCCGGGATTTTTTACGGCATCAAGCCAGCGGTGGCCGCGATTGTGCTGCAGGCGGTTTACCGCATCGGCAGCAAATCATTGAGAAACCCGCTGCTGGCCCCCGTCCCGTGGGCGATTGCAGCTATCAGTTTCATAGCAATTGCGGTGTTGCAAGTGCCTTTTCCGTGGGTGGTGCTGGGCGCTGCGCTGACCGGCTGGTTGTGCGCGCGGTTTGCGCCCGGCCAGTTTGTGCTGGGCGGGGGGCACGGGTCGGCGCAAGCGGCGTATGGCCCCGCGCTGATCGACGACGACACACCTACGCCGCCGCATGCGCGCTTCAAAAAATCGCGGCTGGCGACCGTGCTGGCCGTCGGCGCCTTGCTCTGGCTGCTGCCCATGGGCGCGCTGCTGGCCTGGCAGGGCTGGCATGGCGCCCTGACCCAGATGAGCTGGTTTTTTACCAAGGCAGCGCTGCTGACTTTCGGTGGTGCGTATGCCGTGTTGCCCTATGTGTACCAGGGGGCGGTCGAGCAGTTTGGCTGGCTCACCGGCCCGCAGATGATTGACGGCCTGGCACTGGGTGAAACCACGCCGGGGCCGCTGATCATGGTGGTGGCTTTTGTGGCCTTTGTCGGCGGCTGGACCAAAGAGGTGCTGGGACCGGATGCCCTGTTTCAGGGGGCGGCGCTGGCGGCGCTGCTGGTGACCTGGTTTACTTTTTTACCCTCTTTCATGTTTATCCTGGCAGGCGGCCCGCTGGTGGAGTCCACCCATGGCAAGCTCCATTTCACCGCGCCGCTGGCCGCCATCACGGCGGCAGTGGTCGGGGTGATAGCCAGCCTTGCTCTGTTTTTTATAGCGCATGTTGCTTTTCCGGCGGGCGTGACAGCCGGTCTTTCTTCGAGCGTGGAATGGCCCGCCGTGGCCATCATGGGGGCGGCCGGCCTGGCGCTGCTGCGCTTCAAGGTCGGCGTGATTCCTGTCATCGCCACCTGCGCACTGCTCGGCTTTCTGTTGCGCCTGTCCGGCCTGGCATGACCACCAGCGCCAGCCGCCGCCAGGGGCACGGCAGGCCGCGTTATGCTCATGACCATGCACGGCTCTCCGAAAAACATGGCCTCTGCGCCAGCGCACACGCTGCTTGAACGCCTGTTCGGCAGTTGGGTCCACGCGGTCACACCGGCTACGCTGCGCCACGACCTGATGGCTGCCCTGCTGGGCGCGGTGCTGGTGTTGCCGCAGGGCATTGCCTTTGCCACACTGGCCGGCCTGCCGCCCGAGTACGGCCTGTACACCGCCATCGTGCCCTGCATCATCGCCGCGTTGTTTGGCTCTAGCTGGCATGTGATGTCGGGGCCGACCAATGCCAATTCGCTCGCGCTGTTTGCGATGTTGTCGCCCCTGGCCATGGCCTTCAGCCCGGCCTACATCCAGATGGTGCTGGCCGTTACGGTGCTGGTCGGCGTCATGCAGTGGCTGATCGGTACGCTGCGGCTGGGCACCCTGGCCAACTTCATCTCGCCGGCCGCGTTGTTCGGCTTCACCTCCGGTGCGGCGCTGCTGATCGGCGTGTACGCGCTGCCGGACCTGCTGGGTCTGGCGGCGGCCGCAGAACACGGCGCGGCGGCAGTGTTGCTGCATGTGGTCGCTCAACTGCGTGCCGTGCAGCCAGCGGCGCTGGCGGTGGCCGGTGTGACGCTGGCCGTGGCGTTGCTGGTGCGGCGCTGGCGTCCGAGTTGGCCGTCCATGCTGGCCGGGCTGGTGACGGCGACACTGCTGAGCTGGGCCTGGTCTAGCTATGTCAGCGCATCGCCGCTGCCGCTGCGTACCGTCGGCCAGATTCAAACGCCGTGGCCCAAGTTTGCGGTGCCCACAGTTAGCTGGTCGGCCTTGTCCGAGTTGCTGGGGCTGGCGTTTGCGCTGACCATCGTGGCACTGGGTCAGTCGATCTCGATTGCCAAGGCGGTCGCTGCGCGCTCGGGTCAGCGCATCGACGCCAACCGTGAATTCTGCGGCCAGGGCCTGTCCAACATCGTCGGGGGTTTCTTTTCGTCTTATGTGTCCTGCGGGTCGCTGAACCGTTCCATGCCGAACCTGGAGGCCGGCGCGCGCACGCCGCTGGCGGCGGTGTTTTCGGCGGTACTGCTGCTGCTGCTGGTGGCGCTCAGCGCCAGCTTGCTGGCGCAGATTCCGATGGCCGCGCTGGCCGCGCTGCTGCTGCTGGTGGCGGTGTCGCTGCTCGACATCAAACGCTGGAAGCAGTTGTATGTGTTGAGCCGCACCGAATTTGGCGTTGCGCTGGCCACGTTGGTGGCGACGGTCAGCATCCGGCTGGAGATTGCGATTTTGCTGGGCACGTTGCTGTCGCTGATGACCTTTCTGTACCGCACGTCGAAGCCAGCGATGCGCACCATGGGTTTCGACAGCCGCGCGCGGGACCGGCAGTTTGTGGTGCTGGCGGACGCTGCAAGCCCGTTACCGGAGTGCCCACAACTCAAGCTGCTGCGCATGGAGGGCGAGGTCTATTTCGGCGCCACCCCGCATGTGGCCGATACCCTGCACGCCTTGCGCCACGCACCGCAGCCGCAAAAACATCTGCTGGTGATGGGCAAAAGCATGAATTTCATCGACCTGTCAGGCGCGCAGCTCTGGGAGGCCGAGCTCAATGCGCGCCGCGCTATGGGCGGCAACCTGTACTTTCACCGGCCGCGCCCGGAAGTGATCCAGATGTGGCAGACCACCGGCTTCACCCGCCTGCTCGGATCCGAGCACCAGTTCCCCGACAAACGCAGCGCGATCGCGACGATTTTCACGCGGCTGGACCCGCAGATATGCAGGCAATGCACGGCGCGCATTTTCGAGGAATGCCGCAGCGTTCCGGGGCCTGATGTCGTGGACGCCGCAGCGGTCTCTACATCGGCGCCTTGAAGCCCAGCCGCTGCAGCAGGCCCATGGCGGTCGTCGGCGCCTTCTCCTTGGCGCCGTTGATGAAAAACACAAACACGTCTCGGGGTGGGGCCTTGGCTTTTGCAGGCTCCAGCCGCGGCAGGGCTTCCAGCTCGCCGCCCTGGGCCCAGCTTTGGGCCGCCATCGCCCAGGCGTCCAGGGCCTTGGGCGCATAGCCGTTCTTGAGCTTTGCATCGCTGCGCATCAGCCGTGCGTAGACAAAATCTGAGGTGAGATCGGCAAAGCAAGGAAAGTCCGGCGAGTCTGTGAAAACCGTTGCGCAGGTGTACTTCCGCGCCAGCTTCAGGTAGTCCGGCGACATGAAGCTGGGGTGGCGCACATCGAGCACATGGCGCAGCTTGCGGCCGTCCACGGCCCTGGGCAGCAGCGCCAGGAAAGCCTCGAAATCTTCCGTATCAAACACCTTGGTCGGCATGAATTGCCAGACGATGGGACCGAGCTTGTTGCCAAGTTCGCTGATACCACTGTCCACAAAGCGCTTGATCGACTCGCCGGCCTCGGCGAGCACGCGGCGATTCGTGGTGAAACGGCTGGCCTTGAGCGACAACACAAAGTCATCGGGCGTCTCGTCGCGCCATTTTGCAAAGGTGGCGGGCTTGAAGCTGCTGTAGTAGGTGCCGTTGACTTCAATCGCGCTGAGCTGGCGGCTGGCGTAGCCCAGCTCCTGGCTCTGCGGCAAGCCGGCGGGATAGAAGTTGTCGCGCCAGGGTGCGTAAGTCCAGCCGCCGATGCCGACGCGGATGCCGGTGGGAGACGACGATTTTTTCATGGCGGCCCTTCATTGATGACATGACTTGCCGCATGGTTGCAGAAAATGCCCCAGCGCGCCAAGCATCCCCGCAAAACCGGGCTGGCACGTCCGGGCAGGCGCGGGTACAGTAGGTCTTACGCACCACTTTCCGGAGTTGCCATGAACGCCCCCCTGCACTGCGAAATCCCTGCCGGTCTGCTCGACGATGCGCAGGCCCTGTCTGATGTCAGCGCCCAATGGGACGGCGACATCGTCAAACAGATCACCGACTACATCACCATTCCTGCCAAGTCGCCGTCCTTCGATGCCGACTGGGCCGGCCACGGCCACATCGACACCGTGATGCGCAATGCGGCAGCCTGGGTAGAGGCGCAAAAGGTCGACGGCCTCAAGCTTGAGATTGTCCGCATGCAAGGCCGTACCCCCGTGCTGGTTTTTGAGCTGCCGGCCACCAAAGCGGATTCCACCCAGACGGTGTTGATGTACGGCCACCTCGACAAGCAGCCCGAGTTCACCGGCTGGCGCAACGACCTCGGTCCCTGGACGCCCAAATATGAAGACGGCAAGCTGTTTGGCCGGGGCGGTGCCGACGACGGTTATGCGGTGTACGCCAGCATCGCCGCCATTCAGGCCCTGAAGGCGCAAAACGTGCCGCACCCGCGCATCGTCGGCCTGGTCGAAACCTGCGAAGAAAGCGGCTCTTACGACCTGCTGCCGTATGTCGATGCGCTGCGCACCCGGCTCGGCGACGTCGGGCTGGTGATCTGCCTGGACTCGGGCGCTGGCAACTACGACCAGCTCTGGTTGACGACCTCGCTGCGCGGTATGGCCAGTGGTGTGCTGAAAGTACAGATATTGACCGAAGGCGTGCATTCGGGCGACGCCAGCGGCCTGGTGCCGTCGAGTTTTCGCATCTTGCGCCAGGTGCTGGACCGGCTGGAAGACAGCAGGACCGGCACCCTGCTGCCGCAAAGCTTTCACTGCGAGATTCCCGCCGAGCGGTTGGCGCAGGCCAAAGCCACTGCGCAGATTCTGGGTGACCAGATTTACAAGCGTTTCCCCTGGGCCCATTACGACTGCGGCGGCGCCACCACCTTTGCGCTGCCCACCACCACCGACCCGGTCGAGGCCTTGCTGAATCGCACCTGGAAGCCGACCCTGAGCGTGACCGGCGCCGACGGCTTTCCGGAATTGGGCAACGCCGGCAATGTGCTGCGGCCTTACACCGCCTTCAAACTGTCGCTGCGCCTGCCGCCGCTGGTGAATGCTGCCAGCGCTGTACAGGAGCTCAAAGCCTTGCTCGAAGACAACGCGCCGTATCAGGCCAAGGTCACGTTTGAAAGCGCCGGCGGCGCGACCGGCTGGAACGCGCCCGGCACCGCACCCTGGTTTGACAAAGCACTCAACGACGCTTCGCAGGCGTATTACGGCGCACCCTGCGGCACCATCGGCCAGGGCGGCACCATCCCGCTGATGAACATGCTGAGCCAGGGCTTCCCGAAGGCCCAGATGATGGTCTGCGGTGTGCTGGGCCCCAAGAGCAATGCGCACGGGCCGAATGAATTTTTGCATGTGCCTTACGCCAAAAAAATCACGGCGGCGGTGGCCCATGTGATGGCACAGATGCCCTGAGCGGCGCGCTGCGATGGACAGCCCCCTGTTGGCCCCTTTCACCGCCAGAGACGGTGAAAACCTGGCTTTGTACGAGTGGCCGCTACAGGCATGGCAACATGACCGCGACTTGCCCCCACGGGCTGTGGTGCTGATTGTTCACGGGCTTGGCGAACACGCCAGCCGCTACGGCCATGTGGCGCGGCAACTGTTGGACTGGGGTTTTGCGGTGCGTGCCTACGACCAGCGTGGCCACGGTGAATCGGGCGGCGCGCGTGGCGGCCTGTCCAGCGAAGCCCTGCTGCTGGAAGACCTGGCCGAGGTGGTGGACGACACCCGGCTGCGCTCACTGGGCCTGCAGCGCGCGACAGGCGGAACCGGGGCCGCAAAACCGCTGCCGCTGATCTTGCTGGGCCACAGCCTGGGCGGATTGGTGGTGGGCCGTTTTGTATCGCTCAAGGTGCGGCCGGTCGATGGCGTGGTGCTGTCCTCGCCTGCGCTCGACCCGGGGCTCAATGTTGTCCAAAAATTTTTGCTGGCCACGCTGCCGGTGATTGCGCCCAATCTGCGCATCAACAACGGCTTGAAGCCTGAATACATCTCTCACGACACGCGGGTCGTGAAGAAATACCTGGCCGATCCGCTGGTGCATGCCAAGATTTCCGCGCGGCTGGCTAAATTTATTGCAACGGCAGGCCCTGCGACCGTGGCGGCCGCCAGCACCTGGAGCACGCCGACCCTGCTGATGTACGCTGGCGCGGACAAGCTGGTTAACCCGGCTGGCAGCCTCGCCTTTGCCGACGCGGCTGCGAGCAACGGTACCGCAGGCGTTGTCACCGCCCGGTGCTTTGACGATCTGTACCACGAGCTTTTTAACGAGCTGGATGCGGCGCCAGTGTTTGCCACGCTCAAAGCCTGGCTGGACGCCCGATTTTAAGCAAATAAGGCCTGTACCCCATATCTGGCAAGCGCAAACAGCTATAAAATTAATAGCAAATCAGATTGCCGGGCGGCGCCGTCCCTGCAGCGCCAGCCAGGCCAGCGCCGCGCCCGTCAGGCCCAGCGGCAGCAGCGAACCGAGGTTCAGCAGGGTCCAGCCCTGAGTCGTGACCAGCACGCCCGACGCCAGCGACGACAACGCCAGCACCGCAAACACGCAGAAATTGAGTGCGCCCTGCGCCTTGTCTTTTTCTTCCGGCCGGTAAGCGCTCAAGGCCAGGGTGGTGCTGGCGGTGAAAAGGAAATTCCAGCCTATGCCGAGCAGAAACAGTGCAATCAGAAACTGCTGAAATTCAACCCCTGACAGCGCAATCAGCACACACACCACGTTCAGTGCCAGCCCGGTTGCCATGATGGGCAGGGTGCCAAACCGCTTGATCAGGTGGCCGGTGAAAAAGCCGGGCGCAAACATGCCGATGACATGCCACTCCAGCACGGTCGCGGCGTCGGAAAAAGGCAGTCCGCAGACCTGCATCGCAATCGGCGTGGCGGCCATCAGCAGGTTCATCACGCCGTAACCGAGGGCGCCAGCGGCGGCGGCCACAATGAAGACCGGCTGGCGCATGATTTCCCGCAAGGGCCGGCCGCCGGAGCCCGACTGCTGGGTCAGCGCCGGCGGAAACTGAATGAAGGCCAGCAGCGCCATCGCCAGCAGCGCGACGCCGGTCAGGGCCAGGTAAGCGCCGGCAAACGGCACCTCGGTCAGGCTGCGGGTGCCGGCGGCGAGGTTCGGCCCGGCCACTGCGCCCAGCAGGCCGCCGGCCATCACCAATGAAATCGCCTTTTCGCGAAATGCGGGTAGCGCAAGTTCGGCCGCAGCGAAGCGGTAAAGCTGCGCATTCGCGTTGTAATTCCATTTCCACAACATTAGTGCAATAATATCCTCCATCATACTTGATGGAGAAAGTCATGGCACGTCCAGTTACCGGGGATGATGAGACGATCGAAATTGCGCAAATAGCGATCTCGCAAGCCACAACGATGGATGAG
>NZ_JAUYEY010000016.1 GCF_030689685.1 Polaromonas sp.
TCATCCATCGTTGTGGCTTGCGAGATCGCTATTTGCGCAATTTCGATCGTCTCATCATCCCCGGTAACTGGACGTGCCATGACTTTCTCCATCAAGTATGATGGAGGATATTATTGCACTAATGTTGTGGAAATGGAATCAGACAACAGGTAATGCGCCTTGCGTGCAGCTTCTTCAAAAGGCAATCCCGCCGGCCGGATATTGGAGATGCAATTTCGGCTGTCATCGAGCAAGCCGACGCGTGGCATCCAGGTCAGGTAAGCACCCAGACTGTCCGGTGAGCTCAGGCCGGGGCGCTCGCCAATCAGCAACAACAGCGCCCGCGCCCCCAGCAACTGGCCGATTTCGTCGCCCACAGCCACGCGCCCCTGCCTGACGATGGCCAGCGGCGCCAGCGTCCACTGCGCAGCAGCGACATACGGCTGGAGCGCCCGCAACAGCGGTACCGCCTGTTGTGCCACCGCCAGCGCAGACAAACCATCGGCCATCACCACCGCCAGATCGAAACCAAGCGCTATCGCCGGAGCTGGCAAGGCTTTCAGGCGTCCGCGCGAGGCATCGTTCAGGCGCCTGCCCAGGTCGGGCCTTTGCAGATACTGCAAGCGGTCGCCGGCCGCGCTGTCCAGCACCAGGACCTCGCCGGCACGCGACAGACCCGCGCTTTCCATATCTTGCAGAAGTTGCGGCGCATCCAGCGCCAGGTGCACCGCGTCGCGCGCCCGCGCATGAGCCAGTTGAAACGTCAACTGCGGCTGGGTCGGGAGGCTGACGCCGGTGCGCCCCAGCGCAATACGCGCCGCCGTGAACTGGCGCAACTGCTGCCAGGGGTTGTCGGTCACCGCTGTGGACACGGGGGATGGGACAGGCTTCATGCTGCTGCTGATGCGCTTCAGGACACACGCAGCAAGGCATCGCGAAACGCCGGCGGTATCTGCCCGGCTAGCTGCGGCAGCCCATCGCCCTCGCCCGGTCTGACTATCTGGATTTTTTCCAGCCAGGCCTCGAACTCGGGCGCGGGCCGCAGACCCAGCACACGCCGCGCATACAGCGCGTCGTGAAACGAGGTGCTCTGGTAGTTGAGCATGATGTCGTCCGACCCGGGCACACCCATCACAAAGCTGCAACCCGCCACCCCCAGCAGCGTCAGCAGCACATCCATGTCGTTCTGGTCGGCCTCGGCATGGTTGGTGTAACAAACGTCGCAGCCCATGGGCAGCCCCAGCAGCTTGCCGCAGAAATGATCTTCCAGCCCGGCGCGGATGATCTGTTTGCCGTCATACAGGTATTCCGGCCCGATGAAACCGACCACACTGTTGACCAGCAGGGGCTTGAAGTGGCGCGCCACGGCATAGGCGCGCGTCTCGCAGGTCTGCTGGTCCATGCCATGGTGCGCCTGCGCCGACAAGGCACTGCCCTGGCCGGTTTCGAAATACATGACGTTGTTGCCTACGCTGCCACGGCCAAATGACAAGGCGGCGCTGTGCGCCTCGGCCAGCAGGGCCAGATCGATGCCAAAACTGCGGTTGGCTGCCTCGGTGCCGGCAATCGACTGGAACACCAGGTCCACCGGCGCGCCACGCTCGATCGCGGCCAGGGTATTGGTGACATGCGTCAGCACACACGATTGCGCCGGTATGGCATAACGCTGGATGACCTCGTCGAGCAGGCCCAGCAGACGGACAACTTGCGGCACATTGTCGGTGGCGGGGTTGATGCCGATCACCGCATCACCGCTGCCGTAAAGCAGGCCATCAAGCAGGCTGGCCGCAATGCCGGCCGCGTCGTCGGTCGGGTGGTTCGGTTGTAGCCGCGTGGACAGCCGCCCAGGCAGTCCGATGGTGTTGCGAAACGCCGTAACCACGCGGCATTTTTGTGCCACCAAAATCAAGTCCTGGTTGCGCATGAGCTTGGAGACGACCGCCGCCATCTCCGGCGTGATACCGGGCGCGACGCGGGCCAGCACAGCGCTGTCCACCCCATCACTGAGCAACCAGTTGCGAAAGTCGCCGACGGTCAGGTGGCTGATGGGTGCAAACGCAGCGGCATCGTGGCTGTCGATGATCAGCCGTGTCACCTCGTCGTCTTCATACGGCACCAACACATCGCTCAGGAAGGTGGCCAGCGGCAACTCGGCCAGCGTCATCTGCGCCACCACGCGCTCTTCGTCGGTGGCCGCCGCCACACCGGCCAACACGTCCCCGGATCGAAGCGGCGAGGCTTTCGCCAGCAAGTCTTTCAGGTCATGAAAGTGGTAGGTAGCAGTGCCGACGGTGTGACTGAAAGCAGGGACAGACATCAGTAGTGTCCGGTTAAAAGTTGAACAAAATCAATTGGTTATCGTCGAGTGGCAGTTCAATTCCGGAGTCATCGAGCTGCAAGGCGCATGAAATCTGGGTTTTCTCAAAAACCGATACCGAAAGAATCTGTAGCAATGTGTAGAGCGAGGCATCCAAGTGAAGCTCCTTCTTGACGATGGCGATGAGCACGTAGGTGCAGACGGCGCACCAGATTGATCTTGCCCCCGAAAAACGTACTCCATAGCTGATGGTCAAATTCAGACATTGGAGATTACGAAATGAGCAAGAGAAAAGACGGACAAGCCCGGGGCAAATACACCCTGGAATTCAAACTGGAGGCGGTGCGCCTGGTCA
>NZ_JAUYEY010000017.1 GCF_030689685.1 Polaromonas sp.
GTTCTCAAACGGGTTCACTATTCGTTGGAAGTGATGCTGACGTGCGTGCGCTGGTATGTGGCCTACCCTTGAGTCTGCGTCACATTGAAGAGATCATGCAAGAGCGCGGGGTGTTTGTTGACCACGCCACGGTTCATCGAATCATCATCGCTGGCATCGAAACAATGCACATGATCCGCAAAGGGCAGTTGGACTGCCCAGGTGGCCAAACCATGTCCGCAGTCGATCAGCTCTACACCCTGGTGATCTGATCGCTGACCAACACCGCACGCCGGCCAAGCATAGACACAAGCGCATGCCGCGCTTCCATCTTTAAACGAAATATGCCTCTCACCCTCATCCACAGGGCGCAGTTAGCTATTAATTCCGGAGCAATTCTTTCAAGCCTTGGGTCCATAGGCGGGCGGACGCCGCTCGCGCAGGCTGGCCACACCCTCGCGCACATCCGGCCCGGCAAAGCCCATGAACTCCAGCGCCAGCGACGCATCAAACGCAGGTCCGGCCTGGCGCAGCCAGTTGTTCAGCGCGTATTTGGTCCAGCTGATGGCGGTCTGCGAGCCAGCGGCCAGACGGTCGGCCACCGCATAGGCTTTGGGCAGCAACTGCGCCTCATCCACCGCCAGCGACACCAGGCCGATACGCTCGGCTTCTTCGCCGCTGATGGGCTCGCACAGCATCAGGTAGTACTTGGCCTTGGCCATGCCGCAAAGCAGCGGCCAGACAATCGCGGCATGGTCGCCCGCCGCCACGCCGAGGCGGGTGTGGCCATCCACAATCTTCGCGCTTTTCGCGGCAATCGAGATGTCGGCCAGCAAACCCGCCACCAGCCCGGCGCCCACGGCTGGACCATGCAGGGCACTAACAATCGGTTTGTCGCAGTTGATCACGTTGTAAACCAGGTCGCGCGCTTCCTTCCAGACACGGGTGCGGGTGGCAAAGTCGTCGGCCATGTCTTGCACCAGCGCCAGGTCGCCGCCACCCGAAAAACCCTGGCCTTCACCGCGCAACACAGCGCAGCGCACCGAGTCGTCGGCCCCCACATCGCGCCATATCTGTGCCAGTTCGCGGTGGCCATCGTGACCGGCCGTCGGCAGCTTGCCGTTGAGGGCTTTCATCTGGATGTCCAGCACCGCTCCGTCAGCGCCCCGGCGCGTGATGTGAAGGGTCTGGTAAGCGCTGTAGTCAGTTTGCTGGGCAGTCATGGTGTCTCCGTCAGGTGGCAAAAAAGCAATCACCGGATTGTGCCCCGCACAGGCCAAGGGCCGCCCGCTTGACCTTCATCAACCGGGACCTTGGCGCCATGACCCATGATGAAGACGACTACCAGAAGGATGACCCATGGACAAACCACAGACCGCACCCTACCAACAGCAGTTGCTGACAATGCGCACTAAGCTGCTTGCGCAGATTTCTGCGCAGCGCGGCGGAACCGTCAGCCGGGCAGATGCCGCCGCCGAGCATTTCGGGCACCCGGAAGACTCGCGCGCCCAGGTGGCGACCGAGCGCGACATCGAGTTCGCCCTGGGAGAGCGTGAAACCGCCGAACTCGCTGCCATTGACGCGGCCTTGGCCCGTATCGAAAGCGGTCGCTACGGTCAATGCATAAGCTGCGGCGTCGCCATTCCCGCAGCCAGGCTGGACGCCAGCCCTGAAGCAGAACGCTGCATCCCCTGCCAGGTTAAGGCCGAGCACCTGCGCGCAAGCTGATTGACGGTTTTATTCTTCTTCTTTTCACAAAGGATTCCATGAGCACTTTTCATGCTGTTGTCTGGATAGACCATACCGAGGCGCATGTGCTGATGTTTGACCGCGAGCACATGGAAACCCAGCGCGTCAAGTCGCGCAGCCACCACAAGCACCAGGGCAAGGCCGAGGACAGCAATGCCTTTTTTGCCGACGTTGCCAAAGCCCTGACGGGTGCCAGGGAAGTGCTTCTTACCGGGCCGGGCCTGGTGCGCAACCAGTTTCGCGACTGGTGCAGCCGCCACCAGACAGCCGTGGCCGACAGCGTGGTGGATTCGGTGACCAGCGACCACCCGAGCGACGGCCAACTGGTCGCGCTGGCCCGCCAGTACTTCAAGAAATTCGACAACATGGCGGCAGATCCTTCGCTGACCTGAGCCCCTGATTTTTTCAACGGCGCACGGCCCGCGCGCGATGGCAGGCTGCTATCCTTGACCGGATGCGCAGCCTGTTTCATTTCGCCTTCAACGTCACCGACCTCGACGAGGCCCGCCGTTTTTACGGCGGTGTGCTGGGTTGCACTGAGGGCCGCTCTACCCCCACCTGGGTGGATTTTGATTTCATGGGTCATCAGCTGTCGCTGCACCTGGGCCAGCCTTTCAAGACGGAACGTACCGGCCATGTCGGCGACACGCTGGTGCCGATGCCGCACTTCGGGCTGGTCCTGGGCCTGCCCGACTGGCAGGCCATGGCCCAACGCCTGCAGGCCGCCGGCACGGAATTCCTGTTCGCACCGCAGCTGCGTTTTGAAGGCCAGCCGGGCGAGCAGTGGACCATGTTTTTCTGTGACCCTTTCGGCAACCCGCTGGAGATCAAGGGCTTCCAGGACCTGGAAGCGATCTATGCGTCATGAGGCTGGGCCGGTGAGCACGCTACCGCGCAGCGAAGGGCCGCCCCGAGCAAGCGGCCCACAAGGGGCTGGAGCCCGCGGCTCCAAAGCTGCCTGCGCAGCTTTGGACAGGCGACAGAGGCGAAGCGTCCCGCAAGCCGCGGCCTGCAAGGCCTCGGGAGCTACACGCAGTGAGCGACCGTGGGGGCCAGTTGCGTCATGACCTACACCTTTATTTCTGCCACGATCTTGCTGCTGCTGATCATCGATCCGCTGGGCAACATCCCGATTTTCGCCAACGCCCTGCGCAAGGTCGCGCCCGAGCGGCGCGCGTTTGTGATCCTGCGCGAGGTGCTGATCGCCTTCCTGCTGCTGCTGGCCTTCATGTTTGTTGGCGACAGCTTTTTGCGCGTGATGAACCTCAGCGAGCTGTCGCTGCAGATCGCCGGCGCGGTGATCCTGTTCCTGATCGCGCTGCGCATGATTTTTCCGGGGGACCATCCGGTGGCAGAGCCGCTGCAGGGCGAACCGCTGATCGTGCCGCTGGCCATTCCCGCGCTGGCCGGGCCGTCGGCGCTGGCCACGGTGCTTCTGCTGGTCTCGCAGGCGCCGACACGGCGCATGGAGTGGGTGGCGGCGCTGTGCGTGACCATGGCCGTCTGCGCCGTGGTGCTGGTGCTGGCCGAGCGCATCCAACGGGTGCTGGGGGACAGGCTGGTGATGGCCTTTGAACGCCTGATGGGCCTGATCCTGGTGGCAATTTCGGTCGAGATGCTGCTGCGCGGCATCCAGCTGTTCATCACTCAGACCCGCGCTGCAGGCTGAGCGCCAGGCTCTCTTTATTTGAGCGATGCCGCCGCAACGATCTTCTGGTCGATCGCGCCGAACACCAGCTCGCCATCCTTGCCCTTCATCTCGATGCGGATGGTGTCGCCGAACTTCATGAATTCGGTCGAAGGTTTGCCCTCCTGAATGGTTTCAATCGCGCGTTTTTCCGCGATGCAGCTGTAACCCCTGGGCCAGTCGGTCTTGCCCTTGACCTCCACACCCTTGTTGCTGACGGTGCCAGAGCCAATGATGGATCCGGCACGCACGTTGCGGGTTTTACAAATGTGGGCAATCAGCTGTCCAAAGTGGAAGGTCATCTCCGGCCCGGCATCACACATGCCGACCTTGCGGCCGTTCCAGGTGCTTTGCATGGTCAGGTTGAGGCGCCCCTGGTCCCAGGCGTCGCCGAGTTCGTCCAGCGTCACCGCCACCGGGCTGAAGGCCGTGGCCGGCTTGCTCTGGAAAAAGCCGAAACCCTTGGCCAGCTCATTCGGGATCAGGTTGCGCAGGCTCACGTCGTTGGCCAGCATCACCAGGCGTATGCCTTCGAGCGCTTGCTCGGGCGTGCTCTGCATGGGCACATCGCCAGTGATGACCGCGACCTCGGCCTCGAAGTCGATGCCGTACTCTTCGCTCGGGCAGACCACGTCGTCGCAGGGGCCAATGAAGTCGTCGCTGCCGCCCTGGTACATCAGCGGGTCTATGTAAAAACTGTCGGGTACATCGGAGTCGCGCGCCTTGCGCACCAGCTCCACATGGTTGATGTAGGCCGAGCCGTCAGCCCACTGGTAGGCACGCGGCAGCGGCGCCATGCACTGCGCGGGGTCAAAGGGAAAAGCGTGGCGCGCCTTGCCGTTGTTCAGCGTGTCGTACAGGTCCTGCAGTTGCGGCGACAAAAAGCCCCAGTCGTCGAGCACCTGCTGCAGTTTGCTGGCGATGCCCGTCGCATAATGGGCCGTCGCCAGGTCGCGCGAGACGACCACCAACTGGCCGTCACGGGAGCCGTCTTTGTAGCTTGCGAGCTTCATCTGTTTCCTTTGGAGTTATTTGGCGCTCGGCGACGAATCGCGGCGAGGGATTGAAGTTACGATAAGTGAAATCAATTTACCTAAATGTAATTTTCAATTTTAGTCGAATTCCATGAAAGAGCGCAAAACCGCCCCCGCCACACCATCGCCCAGCCTGCCCGCGCAGCGCGCCGGCATCCAGTCGGTGGAAGTCGGCTTCAGCCTGTTGCAGGTGCTGGGCGCCTCGCCCGGCCCGCTGATGTTGCGCGACCTCGCCTCTGCTGCCGGCATGAGCGCGGCCAAGGCACACCGCTACCTGGTCAGCTTCCAGCGCCTCGAACTGGTGACGCAGGACCCCGGCACCACACGTTACGACCTCGGCCCCGCTGCACTGAAGTTGGGCCTGGCCTCGCTGTCACGGCTGGACAGCGTCAAACTCGCGCGCCAGCGCATGGCGCCCCTGATGGAGCAGATCGGCCAGACCCTGGCACTCGCCGTCTGGGGCAACCAGGGGCCAACCATCGTGCACTGGGAAGAGTCGCCGCAGGCCGTCACCGTCAATTTGCGCCTGGGTGACGTGATGCCCTTGCTGTCCTCGGCCACCGGCCTGTGTTTTTCTGCCTTCATGGCGCAGCCGGCTGGCAGCCGCAAGCGCTCTGCGGCAAGCAACAGCCACCAGTCACACGACCGCCTGCCTCCCTTGCTAAGAGACGAGCTGACTCGCCTGCAAAAGCTGGCGCGCAAGGATGTGCCCAAAACCATGGCTGAGGTCACGGCTGTGCTCGACGAAGTCCGGCGCCGCGGTCTGGCGCGTGTGGTGGACACCTTGCTGCCCGGTGTCGCCGGCTTTTGCGCCCCGGTGTTCGACGCCGATGGTCACCTGGTGCTGGGCGTGGTGTCCATGGGATCAGTGGCCACCTTCGACACGGACTGGGACGGTGCGGTGGCCCAACCCTTGTCGGCCGCAGCGCGGCAGCTCAGCAGCGACCTGGGCTACGCACAGGCATGAACGCCCTGACGGCACAGCCAAGCGCAGCGCCGCCGCTGCGTCCCCTGCTGGTGCTGACGTCTGCGGTCGTGCTCGCCCATGTGCTGCTGCTGCAAGCCGCGCCGGCCCACTGGGGCATGGAAGCCGAGCCACCCCTCAAGCTGCGCCCCTTGATCACGCGCAGCATAGACATCAAGCCGCCGCAACCGACAGCCACCCTGGCGGCCCCGCCGCCACCGGTTCGACGGGCCGCCGCCGCTGTGCCGCGTTTACAACAAAATACGGCTCCAGCCCTTTCTGCGCAAGCACCAGCAGCTATTGAATCAATAGCGCCCCCGGTGCCCGAACCGGTCGTGGCCAACACGCCACCGCCCTCACTGGTGCCTGAGCCCCGCCCGCCGACCGCCGAGGCGGCGCCCGCAGCACCCGTGGCGGCAGCCGCCGCGCTGACCATTCCCGGGTCCATGCGCCTCAAATACAGCATGACTGGCCGCTCCAGAAACATGGACTACCACGCCGCCGCCCAGCTTGACTGGCTGCAGGACGGCGAGGCTTACCAGGCCAGCATGGTGGTCAGCGCCTTTGGCCTGGGCGAGCGGTCCATGGCCAGCAGAGGCCACATCACCGGCGATGGGCTGGCGCCTACCCGTTTTCTCGACAAGTCGCGCAGCGAACGCGCGGCTCACTTCCAGCCCGACAAAGGCAAGATCACCTTCAGCGCCAACACACCCGACGTGCCGTGGCAGCCAGGCGCGCAGGACCGCGCCAGTGTTTTTGTGCAGCTCGCCAGCTTGCTGGCCGGGGACCCGGCCAAGTACCCGGTCGGCAGCAGCGTGTCGCTTTACACCGTCGGCCCCACGGGCGCTGACACCTGGACTTTTGTGGTCGAAGCCGAGGAAAAGCTCAACCTGCCGGCCGGCGAGTTCGGCACCGTCAAACTCACGCGCAAGCCGCAACGCGACTACGACCAGGCCGTCGAGGCCTGGCTCGCGCCCTCGTTGGCCTGGTTGCCCGCGCGTATACGCATCACCCAACACAACGGCGATTTTGTGGACCAGCAGTTGCGGGTGGCCGAAAAACCCCTGTGAGCGCGAATCCGACAGGTATTTCGGCGCTTTTCACATATTTCGCGGATTTACCCTGTAAGCCTTGAACTTGGCCCGTTCGTTGCTATCTGATGAACAAGGACCCAAGCCCTATGCACATGCTCTACGACTCTGAATCATTTGTGGTGGTGCAAATCCACGCCAACGCGCCGGAAGAGTCCGCGCCTGCGCCTGCCGTGCCCGAACTCGCGCGCCATGGCTTTGAAATTGTCGACAAACGCTCGGGCAAAGAGGTCTACCTCGATGGTTCCTGGGCCGAGATGTTCCAGCAGCGCCTGAATGTCTGGCAGAAAAAAACGCCAACGCAGGAAGAAATCGAAGACACACTTGAAGGTTACGCCGAACTGGCGCACACCCCGGTCGCCCTGCATTGAACCCGGCGCCGGGCTTTCCCCGCTGGTGGCAGCTCGCGTTTCAACCTGAGTTGTTCAGCCATTTGAAAGCCCGCCATGCCTGAAAGCAAATCAGATCGGCAGCAGCAGCGTTCACAGCTTCGCGAGAACCTCCAGGACCGGTGGGCCAATGAAGCCAAGGCCGATGTGCCTCCGCTGGCAAACGCCGAGCTGGTGCAGCTTCAGGTTCGCGTGATCGCGCTGGAAAATTTGCTGATTGCCCTGCTCGCGCAAGCTTCCGACCGTCAGCTCACACTGGCCCGTGAAATGGCCACCTACATCTCGCCGCGACCTGGCTACACCCCGCATTCCCTGACGCTTCATGCAGCCGACCAGATGCTTCATCTGGTGGAGCGTGGTGAGTTTTTTGGCCTCAGCGCCCGAGCGGGTCAAGCCGGCGCAGACAGCGCCGGGGACAAATAAGGGTTCACCCTTTCAGCCCCAGGCGCCGGGCCAGCTTGTGCAAATTGCTCGCATTGACGCCCAGTTGCCGCGCCGCCTGCGCCCAGTTGCCTTGATGCGCAGCCAGCGCCTGAATGATCGACTGGCGTTCGCAGGCGTTTACCGCATCACGCAGTGTGGCACTTGACGGCACGGCCGCAGCGGGTCTGGTTGGCGGCTCGGAAGCTGTTGCAACGCCGTCCGCAGCCAGCAACTCCGGGCCATCCAGATCAAGCAGGTCGGTTTGCAGCGTCACGATGTCGGTGCGGCTGGCGCCGCGACTCAGAGCTTTGAGCGCGGCGCGGCTGATGGCGTGTTCAAGCTCCCGAACATTGCCAGGCCAGCGGTAGCGGCAGAGGGCGGTTTCGGCCTCGCTGGACAGCCGCAAACTGCGCAGACCCAGACGGGCGCGGTTCAGCTCCAGAAATCGGCCTGCCAGCAGCAGCACATCATTGCCGCGCTCGCGCAAGGGGGGAATCGCAATCGGGTACACCGACAGGCGGTGGTACAGGTCGGCACGGAAAGCGCCGGTACTCACCAGCTCGCGCAGGCTGCGGTTGGTCGCTGCAATCACGCGCACATCCACGCGGCGCGACCGATCTGCGCCCAGCCGCTGGATTTCACCGTTTTGCAGCGTGCGCAGCAGCTTGGCCTGTACCGCGAGCGGCAGCTCGCCGATTTCGTCCAGAAACAGCGTGCCGCCCTCGGCGGCTTCAAAGCGGCCGGGCCGGTCGTTCACGGCCCCCGAAAAAGCGCCCTTGATGTGACCGAACAACTCGCTTTCGGCAAGGGCTTCAGGCAAAGCCGCGCAGTTGACATGCACCAGCGGCTTGGCGCGCCGGCTTGAGAGCCGATGCAGCCGGTGCGCAAACAATTCCTTGCCGACACCGGTTTCGCCCAGCAGCAAGACCGGCAGGCCCGAATCGGCGACCACATCCAGCTCATGGAGCAGTTGGCCGATGGCCGGGCTCTGCCCAATGATCTCAACATCGTCTCGGGCCGCAGTGCTGGTCACCACCTCGACCTGACGGGTCAGGCGCAAGGCACGCATCTGCGCCTCCAGCCGGGTCACGCGAATGGCGGCCTCGACCAGCACGGTGAGTTGCTGCAACTGAAGGCGCGCCTCGGCATCGAAGGTGCCGACCCGCAGCGCGTCAAGCGTCAGCACACCCCAGGGCTGGCCTTCGAACTGCAGGCTGCAGCCCATGCAGTCATGCACGGCCAGGGGCTGGCCGACCTGCTCGTCGATCAGGCCATCGTAAGGGTCCGGCAAGACGCTGTCCTGGTGAAAGTGGGTCACGCCGCGCCTGGTCGAAATCGCCGCCAGGCGCGGATGCTGGCTCAGGGCAAAGCGCCGACCCAGCGCATCGCTGACCAGCCCGCTGACGGCCACTGGCCGCAAGTGATTTTCTTCTAGCTGCAGCAAGGCCACGGCACCGCACTGAAAGTGCGAGCGCAAGGTGGCGACCAGTCGCTGCAGCCGCACGGCTGGCGCTAAGTCAGCGACCAAATCGGGCATGAGCATGTTTTCAATCATGGTGAATATTACCTTTAAAAGGTAAAAATTACCTCCTTAAAAACAGGTTATTTATACCGTATTAACGAAAGGCAATTGATTTCGTTGAAGTTATTGATGGCATGAAATTCGCGTCAGTAAGCGCAAACATCAACTAACCTGAAAGAAACACCATGAACATGCTTGACCAAGCCCTGGGCACGCTGGCGCGCGACATTGCCGGTGCGACCCGAATATTCAATGAGTACGCACTAGACTTTTGCTGCGGCGGCAAACATACGCTGCGCGCCGCAGCCAGCGCAGCGGGTGTGGACGCCACAGTGGTGGTCACGCGACTGCAAGCACTGACCAGCATGGCCGCATCCGAAGAACGCGACTGGCGCATCGCCACGCCCGGCGAACTGATCGACCACATCCTGGCGCGCTTTCATGAGGTTCACCGCCAGCAACTGCCTGAACTCACCCGGCTGGCGCGCAAGGTCGAGCAGGTTCACGCCAGCCATGCAAGCTGCCCGGCCGGCCTGGCCGACCAGTTGAGCGCGATGCAACAGGCCCTTGAAAGCCACATGCAAAAAGAAGAACAGGTACTGTTTCCGATGCTCCGATCCGCACACCACGCGTCGCCAGCCTCACCGATCAGCGTGCTGCGCCTGGAGCATGACGAGCACGGCGAAGCGCTGCAGCGTGTGGCCGACCTGACGGGCAAGTTGACATTGCCTGCCGGCGCCTGCAACACCTGGCGCGCGCTCTACCTGGGCTTGGGGACGTTTCGGGAAGACCTGATGCAGCACATCCACCTGGAAAACAACATCCTGTTTGAAAACGCCCGGCCTGCCGAAGCCCCCGCTCCGGCTCGCGCACCCGTGGACACCGCTGCGCTCGTCTGAGCGCTTCCCGCTCCAACACCCCAAGAAAGATCGTCATGGGTTCCTATAAAAAACTGTGGTTCATATTGATCGGCGTTGTGGCCGTCACCTTTTCGTTGCTGGGGTACTACGGCACCGAGGTATACCGGCAGGCGCCGCCGATTCCAGAGCGAGTCGTCACCGCTGACGGCAAGCCGCTCTTCACCGGAGAGGGCATTCTTGACGGCCAGACCGCCTGGCAATCGGTCGGCGGCATGCAACTGGGGTCGATCTGGGGCCACGGCGCTTACCAGGCACCCGACTGGACCGCCGACTGGTTGCACCGGGAGCTGACCGCCTGGCTGACGCTGGGCGCAAAAGAGCAGCATGGCAAAGCGTATGCCGATCTGGACGGACCCGCTCAAGCGGCCCTGCGTGAAGCCCTCAAAGCCGAGTACCGCAGCAACCGCACCGACGCCGGCACGGGGGTTCTGACCGTTTCCAACCGCCGCGCACAAGCCATGGCCAGTACCGCAGCCTACTACAACAGCCTGTTTTCCGATGCGCCTGAATTGCGCAGCAGCCGCCAAAGCTTTGCCATGAAAGAAAACACACTGCCCAGCGCCGAACGCCGGGTGCAACTGACACAGTTTTTCTTCTGGACGGCGTGGGCCGCCGCCACCGAAAGGCCCGGTCAAAAAGTCACCTACACCAACAACTGGCCGCATGAGCCCCTGATCGACAACCGCCCCAGCACCGAAAACATTATCTGGTCGATTGCCAGCATCGTCGTGTTGCTGGCGGGCATCGGTTTTCTGGTCTGGGCCTGGGCCTTCCTGAGCAAACATGACGACCCACTGCCCGCGCCAGCAGCCCACGACCCGCTCACGACGTTCACGCTGACGCCCTCGCAGCGCGCGCTCGGCAAATACCTGTTTCTGGTGGTGGCGCTGTTTATCTTTCAGGTGTTCGTCGGCGGCTTTACCGCGCACTACACGGTGGAGGGACAAACCTTTTACGGCGTCGACGTATCCCAGTGGTTTCCGTACACGCTGGTACGCACCTGGCACATCCAGAGCGCGCTGTTCTGGATTGCCACCGGTTTCCTGGCGGCGGGCCTGTTTTTGGCCCCGCTCATCAATGGCGGCAAGGACCCGAAGTATCAAAAGCTCGGCGTGGACATTCTGTTCTGGGCGCTGGTGGTGGTCGTCGTTGGCTCATTTGCCGGCAACTACCTGGCGATTGCGCAGATCCTGCCGCCCAATCTGAATTTCTGGCTGGGGCACCAAGGTTACGAATACGTGGACCTCGGGCGCCTGTGGCAAATCGGCAAGTTCACCGGCATTGCCTTCTGGCTGGTGCTGATGCTGCGAGGCATCGTGCCGGCGCTGCGCAACCCCGGCGGCGACAAGAACCTGCTGGCCCTGCTGACAGCCTCGGTGATTGCCATTGGCCTGTTTTACGGCGCCGGCTTTTTCTATGGCGAGCGCACGCACCTGACGGTCATGGAGTACTGGCGCTGGTGGGTGGTACACCTCTGGGTGGAAGGCTTCTTTGAAGTCTTCGCCACCACCGCATTGGCTTTCATTTTTTCCACGCTGGGGCTTGTTTCGCGCCGCATGGCGACCACGGCCAGCCTCGCATCGGCATCACTCTTCATGCTGGGTGGCATCCCCGGCACCTTCCATCACATGTACTTTGCCGGCACCACCACACCGGTGATGGCGGTGGGCGCCAGCTTCAGCGCACTGGAAGTGGTGCCGCTGATCGTGCTGGGCTACGAGGCCTGGGAAAACTGGCGCCTGCGCGAGCGCGCCGTCTGGATGGACCGCCTGAAGTGGCCGCTGATGTTTTTTGTAGCGGTGGCCTTCTGGAACATGCTGGGCGCGGGTGTCTTCGGATTCATGATCAACCCACCGATGGCGCTGTATTACATCCAGGGACTGAACACCACGCCGGTGCACGCCCACGCCGCACTGTTCGGGGTGTACGGCATGCTGGCCCTGGGCTTCACGCTGCTGGTGTTGCGCTACATCCGGCCGCACCACGAGTTCAGCCAGAAGCTCATGAAAACGGCGTTCTGGGGCCTCAATGCCGGCCTCGTGTTGATGATCTTCACCAGTCTGCTGCCGATCGGCATCATCCAGTTTTATGCCAGCGTCAGCGAAGGTCTGTGGTACGCGCGCAGCGAAGCCTTCATGCAGCAACCGCTGCTGCAAAACCTGCGCTGGGTACGCACCTTCGGCGACGTGGTGTTCATCATTGGCGCGCTGGCCGTCGCTCTCCAGGTGGTGCTGGGCTTGCTGGGCAAAAAACCAGCCCTCGCCTTGCCCGGCAAAGGGCTTCAGAAAGCTGCCGTTTGACCCAAAAGCACCATTGCCCACAGTGACGACTGCTCATCGAGCAGACGATCAGTGTGTGGGCTGCGTCGCCTCCGGGTACAGCCAGCGGTACAGCGGTGCCACCAGCACCAGCACCGCCACCAGCCGGCACACCTGAAACGCCGTCACCACCGGCACCCCGAGCTGCAGCACCTTGGCGGTGATCGCCATCTCGGCGATGCCGCCCGGCGAGGTGCCCAGAATCAGCGTCGCCAGCGGCAAGCCGGTCGCAAAGGTCAGCAACCAGGCAAACCCACTGCACAGCCCTATCATGCCCAGCGTGCCCAAAGCCACTGACACCAGCCAGCGCGGCGCGGCATGCAAAAACGCCCTCGAAAACCGCACACCCAGGCTCACCGCAATCAACAACTGCGCGCCGTTGGTCAGCCACTGCGGAATCCCCGACAGAAACACACCGGTCATGGTCAGCCCCATGGACACCAGCAGCGGGCCCATGAACCAGGGGTTGGTGCGCCCCAGCCGCTGCATCGCCCAAGCGCCCAGGGCGGTGGCCAGCGCCAGCGCCGCAAAACCCGGCCACTGCACCGCGCGCAGCACCGGCGGGTTCAGGTCCAGGCCATGCAGGCCGCTGAACTGCATGGCAAAGGGCACGGTCACCGTGACCAGCAGCAGGCGCAGCCCGTGTGACGCCGCCACCAGATCGGTGCGCGCATGGGCGCGTTCAGCCAGCAGCGTCATCTCCGACGCCCCGCCTATCGCACCGGCGAAATAACTGGTGGCACGCATCGACGGCGCCGCCACATCGGCCATGCGCTGCGCATTAACGCGGTGCAGCCAGGCGCCAAATGCAAGACCCAGGCCCAGTGCCCAGACAATCGCCAGCGCAATGGCCCACCACAGGCTGGCCACCAGCGCCGTGACCTGCGGCGTGAAATAAAGCCCCAGCGCGACGGCGATCACCCACTGGCCGAGGTTGCCCAGCGGCGGCCAGTTGCGAGTAGGCGCACCGGCCACCGACGCGCAGGCGGTGGCCAGCAGCGGACCGATCATCCACGGCAAGGGCGTGCGCAGGTAAACACAGAGCCCGGCGGCGGCCAGCGCCAGCAGCAGCGTCCCAATAATGCGGTAAGGCTTGACGGGCATCAACAAGGTAAACAGGGAAATGGAAGGGGAAAGCTGGACAGTCAGCCACTTGGCTTTACGATGGCTCCAGAACAAGTCCTAGTATGAACCGCCTGAACCCTTCCCACCCCGCCGCGCGCCGGTCTTTGGCCGTGCTGATGTTGCTGCTGGTCGCCGCTTGCGCCCGCGTGCCCGAACCCCGGCTGTTTCCGGAAGCGCCCAACGACATCACCGTGCGCACCGATGCGCTGCTGCCGGCCGACGTGGTGTTGCTGGGCGAACAGCACGATGCGGCCGAACACCAGCACATCCACCAGCATGTGGTGGCGCGCCTGGCCGTTGACGGCAAGCTCGGCGCGCTCGCACTGGAGATGGCCGACGCCGGCCGCAGCACCGCCGCGCTGAAATCCAACAGCACGCAGCTCGAGGTGCAGGAAGCGCTGGGCTGGAACAGCAAAAGCTGGCCTTGGGCCGCCTACGGCCCGGCGGTGATGGTGGCCGTCAAGGCCGGTGTGCCGGTGCTGGGCGCCAACCTGCCAGCGGCGCAAATGCGTGAGGCCATGACCGACACCCGGCTCGATGCCCAGTTGTCAGGCCCGGCGCTCAAGGCCCAGCAGCAACTGATACGCAGCAGCCACTGCGGACTGCTGCCGGAGAGCCAGATTTCGCCGATGACGCGTATCCAGGTGGCGCGCGACATCAGCATGGCCCGCACCATCGAACAAGCCGCGCTGCCCGGCAAGACCGTGGTACTGCTGGCCGGCAGCGGACATGTCAACCGCGAGCTGGGCGTGCCGCAACACCTGCCGGCCGACATGAAAGTCAAGGCCGTGCTGCTGCGCGCCGGCCCGTCGCCGGCGGCAACCGATGCGCGCCCGGACGCCGGCAAGCCGCCAGCCTTTGACGTGGTGTGGACCACGCCGGTCGTGCCGGAAAAAGACTATTGCGCGGGCCTGAAGGACAGGATCAAGCCGTCCTGAACTAGGAGCCTGGGCGGCAGAAGGATCAGGCGTTCTTTTTGATCGCGTCGGCCACCACATTGACGATGCGTTCAATGTGCTCTTTTTCGACGATGTAGGGCGGGCAGATCACAATATTCTCACCCGCCGGTCGCACCAGCACCCCGTTGCGGAAGCAGTCCATGAAGATGTCGTAGACGCGTTTGCCGGGCGAGCCGGCAATCGATGACAACTCCACTGCGGCGGCCAACCCGAGGCTGCGGATGCCGATCACGTTGGGCAGGCCCTTGAAAGTACTGTGCGCGGCATCGCCGAGCACCACACCCATCTGCCCGGCGCGTTCAAACAGCTTTTCTTCCTTGAACAGCGACAGCGTGGCCATGGCCGCCGCGCAGGCCACCGGGTGGCCCGAGTAGGTGTAGCCGTGGAAAAACTCGATGGCATGGGCCGGACTGCCGGCGCTGGCGTCCATCATGGTGTTGTAGATGCGGTCGGTACAGATCACGCCGCCCAGCGGGATCACGCCATTGGTCACGCACTTGGCGAAGTTCAGCATGTCGGGCACCACGCCGTAGTAGTCGGCGCCAAAGTTGGTGCCCAGGCGGCCGAAGCCGGTGATGACCTCGTCAAAAATCAGCAGGATGCCGTGTTTGTCGCAGATCTCGCGCAGGCGTTTGAGGTAACCCTTGGGCGGCAAATACCAGCCGGCGCTGCCGGCGACCGGCTCAACGATGACGGCGGCGATGTTGCTCGGGTCATGCAGGGGCAGGATGCGCTGCTCCAGCTCCAGCAGCAGGTCCTCTTCCCAGACCGGCTCGGCGCCGTGGATGTAGGCGTGTTTCACCGGGTCGTGGATGAAACGCAGGTGATCGACACGCGGCAGCAGGGCCGCGCCGTAGACCTTGCGGTTGGCCGGGATGCCGCCCACACTCATGCCGCCGAAACCGACGCCGTGGTAACCCTTTTCGCGGCCGATGAAGACATTGCGGTGGCCTTCGCCGCGGGCCCGGTGGTAGGCCAGCGCGACCTTCAGCGAGGTGTCGGCCGCCTCGGAGCCGGAGTTGCAGAACAGCACCTGGTTCAAATCGCCGGGCGCCATGGCGGCAATCATCTCGGCGGCCTGAAAGGCCTGGTCGTTGCTTGCCTGGAAGGCGGTGGCGTAGTCCAGCGTGTCGAGCTGTTTCTTGATCGCCTCGTTGATCGGTTTTCGGTTGTGACCAGCACCCACACACCACAAGCTGGAGATGCCGTCGAGCACCTGCTTGCCGTCGTGGGTGGTGAAAAACATGCCGTCAGCCGCTACAAACACACGCGGTTCCTTCTTGAAGCTGCGGTTCGGTGTGAACGGCAGCCACTGGTGGTCCATATTGAAATCGGGGAAGGCCATCAAAATTCTCCTGCGGGAAAAGGCAAACGTGCCGGGGTGTCATCTGCATTCTGGCACCGCAGGCAGGTCGGCGCCGCTCCTGCGACAATTCTTTCATGAGCCCTACTTATATCCTCAACCTGTCCTGTCCGGATCGTCCGGGCATTGTCCATGCGGTGTCCGGCTTTTTGTTCGAGCGCGGCGGCAACATTCTCGAAGCGGCACAGTTCAGCGACGACAAGCGGGACGATCCGGCCGCCGATGCCACCGGCCTGTTTTTCATGCGCGTCAGTTTCGGTTGCAGCCAGTTACCTTTCGAGGCGCTCAAGGAGCAGCTCGCGCCGCTGGGCACGCAGTTCGGCATGCGCTGGAGCCTGCACCAGGCCACGCAACCGATGCGCACGGTGCTGCTGGTCAGCAAGGAAGGTCACTGCCTGAACGATTTGCTGTTCCGCTGGAAGTCGGGCCTGCTGCCGCTGGACATCTGCGCCATCGTCTCCAACCACCGCGACTTCTACCAGCTCGCGGCCAGCTACAACGTGCCTTTCCACCACATCCCGGTGACGGCCGCGACCAAGGCCGAGGCCGAAAAACGCCAGTTCGACATCATCGAAGCCGAAGGCGCCGAGCTGGTGGTGCTGGCACGCTATATGCAGATCCTCAGCGACGACCTGTGCCGCAAGCTGGCGGGCCGGGCCATCAACATCCATCACTCGTTTCTGCCGAGCTTCAAGGGCGCCAAGCCTTACTACCAGGCGCATGCGCGCGGCGTCAAGCTGATAGGCGCCACGGCGCACTATGTGACGGCCGACCTCGACGAAGGCCCGATCATCGAACAGGACGTGGCCAGAGCTGACCACAGCAAAACCGTGGAGGCCCTGACCGCCATGGGCCGCGACACCGAGAGCCAGGTGCTGGCGCGCGCGGTGCTTTGGCACAGCGAACACCGCGTTTTGCTGAACGGCCACAAGACGGTGATATTTAAATAGGACATGGCTGCTGCCGCCCGCATCCCGCCCGTCCAATGCCTGCTGACCTTTGAAACGCTGGCGCGGCTGCGCAGCGTGACGCAGGCGGCTGAAGAACTCAACGTCACACCCAGCGCCGTCAGCCACCGCGTCAAGCAGCTGGAGCAAATCATCGGCACCAAGCTGTTCGGCCGGGCCGACTTTTCGCTGACCACCGAGGGCAGCGAGTACCTGGCCCATGTGCGCGAAGGGCTGGCCATCCTGCAGAAATTTCCGGGTGCGGCCGGGCAAAGCGGCACGCCGGGCAAACGCAAACTGCGCCTCGCCGTCACGCCGACCTTTGCGCGCTCCATCCTGATCCCGCGCCTGCGCCAGTTCACCGAAGCCTACCCGGAGATTGACCTGACGCTGCAGGTGTCGATCCCGCTGCTGGACGTGGTGGCCGAAGACGCCGACCTGGTGGTGCGCTTCGGCACCGGCCGGTATGCCGATGTCGAACATGTCTGCCTGATGAAGGACGAGGTCACGCCGCTGGCCTCGCCCGCCTACGTGCGGGAACACGGCCCGTTTGAAGCGCCGGAAGACCTCGACGGCGAGGCCCTGCTGCGCTCGCCGCTGGAACCCTGGCGCACCTGGTTTGCCGCGCATGCGCTGGACTGGCCGGAGCCAGTAGACGGTTCGCAGTTCAACGACATCGGCCTGATGTGCGACGCAGCGGCCGCCGGCATGGGTGTGGCGCTGGTACGGCTCAAGCTGGGCGCGCCCTGGCTCGAAAATGGGTCCTTGGTGCGGCTATACCAACGCAACGTGCCCAGCCCGCACGCCCACTACCTGTGCTGGCGCACCGGCATGATGGACCGCTGGGAATGCGCGGCCTTTGCCGACTGGCTGAAAAAATCGGTCCATCACTGATTTTTTCCCACTACACGACAGTGAGTGGGACTGCCCTCACCCTCTCCCTCTGGGAGAGGGCTGGGGTGAGGGCTCCACGCAGCCGAATAGATGTGACTTGATCGAACGCACCGCCACCCTCACCCTAACCCTAACCCTCTCCCGCCAGCGGGAGAGGGGAGCCAACCACGGCAGAGCTCAGTAGTTACCTAGTTTCAAGCGTTTTCGGCCTCCAGCCCTTACAGTACCTGCGCAAGCAGCTATAAAAACAATAGCAAGTTGTTTTTCACAGAAGGGCGCCATTTTCTTCAAACCGCAGTCGGGCGCTTTGCATTAAAGTGCTTTTCATGAATGCACTTGTTGACCTCCACGAGAAAAGCCAGCTCGAACGCTCTGCGCGCCAGGCCCAGGTCGTCGGCGCGCTGCAGGCGGTGCTGCCCGCCCATGCGCTGCTCTGGAACAGCGAAGACACCACGCCCTACGAGTGCGACGGCCTGACCGCCTACCGGCAGCGCCCGCTGGTGGTCGCCCTGCCCGAAACCTATGGCCAGGTGCAAGCCGTGCTGAAGACCTGCCACGCGCTGGCCGTCCCCGTGGTGGCGCGCGGCGCCGGCACCGGCCTGTCCGGCGGTGCCATGCCGCACAAGCTGGGCGTGACCCTGTCGCTGGCCAAGTTCAACAAGATTCTGAAGATGGATGCAAGCAGCCGCACCGCCGTGGTCCAGGGCGGTGTGCGCAACCTGGCCATCAGCGAAGCCGCTGCACCGCTGGGCCTGTATTACGCACCCGACCCGTCGAGCCAGATCGCCTGCACCATAGGCGGCAACGTCGCCGAAAACTCGGGCGGCGTGCATTGCCTCAAATATGGCCTGACCCTGCACAACGTGCTCAAGGTGCGCGGCTTCACGGTCGAAGGCGAAGAAGTCGAGTTTGGCAGCGACGCCCTCGACGGCGCCGGTTTCGACCTGCTGTCGGTGCTGATCGGCAGCGAAGGCATGCTGGCAGTGACCACCGAAGTCACCGTCAAGCTGATGCCCAAGCCAGTGCTGGCGCGCTGCATCATGGCCAGCTTTGACGACCTGCGCAAGGCCGGCGATGCGGTGGCGGCGGTAATTGCCGCCGGCATCATCCCGGCCGGGCTGGAGATGATGGACAAACCCATGACGGCCGCAGTCGAGGACTTTGTGCACGCTGGCTACGACCTCAGCGCCGAAGCGATTTTGCTGTGCGAAAGCGACGGCACGCTGGAAGAAGTCGAAGAAGAAATCGGCCGCATGAGCGCGGTGTTGCGCAGTTGCGGCGCCACCGCGATAACGGTCAGCCAGGACGAGGCAGAACGCCTGCGCTTCTGGAGCGGCCGCAAGAACGCCTTCCCGGCCTCCGGCCGCATCAGCCCCGACTACATGTGCATGGACTCGACCATTCCGCGCAAGCGCCTGGCCGACATTCTGCTGGCGATCCAGCAGATGGAGATCAAATACGGCCTGCGCTGCGCCAATGTGTTCCATGCCGGCGACGGCAACCTGCACCCGCTGATTTTGTTTGACGCCAACGATGCCGACCAGTTGCGCCGCTGCGAACTGTTTGGCGCCGACATTCTTGAAACCAGCGTCGCCATGGGCGGCACAGTCACTGGCGAACACGGTGTCGGCGTGGAAAAACTCAACTCCATGTGTGTGCAGTTCTCGGCCGCAGAAAACGAGCAGATGTTTGGCGTCAAACGGGCCTTTGACCCGCTGGGCCTGCTCAACCCCGGCAAGGTGATCCCGACGCTCCAGCGCTGCGCCGAGTACGGCAAGATGCTGGTGCGGGGCGGCAATATTCCACATCCTGAGCTCCCGAGGTTCTAGTGATGCAAGGCTTGCGCGGCCTGGCCTGGCTGCTGCTCCTGCAGTCCATCGGCGAGCTGCTGTCGCGCGCGCTGTCCTTGCCCTTTCCCGGCCCTGTGGTCGGCATGGTGTTGCTGCTGCTGGCGCTGAACTGGCCGCTGGTGCGCGAGCCGGTCGCCGCCTGCGCCGACTTTCTGCTGGCGCACCTCTCACTGCTGTTTGTGCCGGTCGGGGTCGGGGTCATGACACATCTCTCGCTGCTCGGCGAATACGGCGGCCGATTGTTGCTGGTCATTGGCGTATCTACAGCGGTCGGCCTGGTGGTGACGGCGTTGGTGCTCAACTTCTTGTGGCGCAAGGGCGATGCCGAAGTTCGTTGAGCTCTGGGTCTATCTTTCCGCCACGCCGCTGTTCGGCCTGACGGCGACGCTGGTGGTTTATGTGCTGGCCCAGGCGGCCTATGCGCGGCTGCGGCAGGCCGCCTGGGCGAATCCGGTGTTCTGGACGGTGCTGACCATCGCTGCGGTGCTGCTGGCCACCGGCGTGCCCTACCCGACCTATTTCGCGGGTGCGCAGTTCATCCACTTCCTGCTCGGGCCTGCGGTGGTGGCCCTGGCCTGGCCGCTGTGGCAGCGTCGCACCGAATTGCGCCAGCGCTGGGTCCGGTTGCTGCTGGCGGCAGGGGCCGGCGGCGCGGCCACCATCAGCTCGGCGGTGGTCCTGGGATGGGCGGTCGGCCTGCCGGCCGAAGTGTTGCTGTCGCTGGCGCCCAAGTCGGTCACCGCGCCGGTGGCCATGGGCATTGCCGAAAAAATCGGCGGCATCCCGGCGTTGGCTGCCGTGTTTGCAGTCATGACCGGCCTGGTCGGCGCGCTGACCGGCAAGTATTTGTTCGACCTCTGCCGCATTCCGGTCGACGCCGCCGGCTGGGCGGCACGCGGCTTTGCACTGGGCACGGTGTCGCATGGCATAGGCGCCGCACGAGCCATGCAGGTCAACGCCGGCGCGGGCGCCTATGCGGGTCTGGCGTTGGGTCTGCAGGTGGTGCTGGCTTCGCTGCTGCTGCCGCTGCTGTTTCGCCTGTTTTAGCGCGTCACGCTATACATTTTGTAGCTATTTATGCCCGCCCGCCATGGGCTGGAGGCCATTTTTATCATGAAAACCGGGCATCTGGCGACTCACCAGGGATCGACAAAGCGCGTCCCGACGTCCGGCCGCACACGCGCCGACAGCAGGCCGCGCGCCAGCCAATGGCGCGTGTCCGCAGGATCAATCACCGCGTCGATCTCCAGCGTGGTGGCCATGTTGATGGCGCTGCCCCGCTCATACTGGCGCGCCACCAGGTTTTGGTACAACTCATCGCGCTCGGGCCCTTCAGGCAGCGCCTCAAGCTCCTTGCGGTAGCCGAGCCTGACCGCGCCCTCGAGCCCCATCGCGCCGAACTCACTGGTCGGCCAGGCCACGGTGAACATGGGCGAATGAAACCCGCCGGCCGTCATGGCCATGGCGCCCAGGCCGTAGCCCTTGCGCAGCACCACGCTGAAAAACGGCACCCGCAAGGCTGCAGCAAGCACAAACATGCGACTGACATGCCGCACCTGCGCCTGCGCCTCCATGTCGGGGCCAACCATGAAGCCCGGCGTGTCAACAAAACTCACGAGCGGCAGGCCGTGCGAGTTGCACAACTGCATAAACCGCGCGGCCTTGTCGGCGGCATCGGCATCGATGGCGCCGACAAGGTGCTGCGGGTTGCTGGCGATGATGCCGACGGTCCGCCCCTCAATACGCGCCAGCGCGGTGTGAATACCCGCACCGAAACCGCTGCGCAGGGGCAGCAGGCTGCCACTGTCTACCACGCCGTTCACCACCGCCAGCGTGTCATAGACCCGAAGGCGGTTCTCGGGCACCGCATCACGCAGGCTGGCCGCGTCGGGCGCCAGCCATTCCTTCACCACGCCCTGAAAAAAAGACAGGTAGTGGCGCGCGGCGGCGACGGCCTGCGCCTCATCATCGACCAGCACGTCGATCACACCGTTGCCATGCTGCACGCTGCTGGGGCCAATCTGCTCCGGCGTGAACACACCGAGGCCGCCACCTTCAACCATGGCCGGCCCGCCCATGCCGATGTTGCTGCCTTGGGTGGCAATGATCACGTCGCTGCAGCCTAGGAGTCTGGCCGGCAGAAGGCGTCGAAGCGAAAAGTGGCCCCGGCGAGGACAGTTTTTGCCGGGTTTGCAGCGCCATAGCCGTAGCTATGGGGCAAAAAGCCGGTGAAAAATGGACCGTCGCGGCCGCTTTGCAGCCGACGTCCCTTCTGCCGCCCAGGCTCC
>NZ_JAUYEY010000018.1 GCF_030689685.1 Polaromonas sp.
TACGCATCGGGGCCAGCGGGCGAGTCTGGGAAACCAGGCGGACCACGCAATCAAGGCCGGATATAAGTAAGCAGCCGACTTCTTCGCAACACGACACAAATTCTTCTTGCTACCCGGGAGGCATCCATATAAGACACCATGACCCATCGCCGCAACTTCCTCACCACCGCCGCCGCTGCCGCTGCCGGCATCGCCCTGCCCTCGCTCGCCAGCGCCCAGGCCTTTCCCGCACGTCCCATTCGTTACATCTGCCCCTGGCCCGCCGGCGGCTCGACCGACGCCGTGATCCGCGCGCTGGCTGAAAGCGCCGGCAAGACGCTCGGTCAAACCATCATTGTCGACAACAAGCCGGGCGCCGGCGGCATGCTGGGCGCCATCGAAATGCTGTCCGCCAAGCCCGACGGCTACACCGTGACCCAGTTGCCGCACGGCGTGTTCCGCTTTCCGCACATGCAAAAAGTGGCTTACGACCCGCTGAAAGACTTCACCTGGATCGCCTGCCTGACCGGCTACACCTTTGGCCTGGTGGTGCCCGCCGACTCGCCGATCAAAAACATCAAGGACCTGGTGGCCTATGCCAAGGCCAACCCCGAAAAATTCACCTACGGCTCCACCGGGACTGGCACCAGCCCGCATCTGGCGGTGGAAGAGTTTGCGCAGCGCGCCGGCATCAAGCTCACGCATGTGCCGTTCAAAGGCAATGCCGACAACATGCAGGCCATCCTGGGCGGCCACGTGATGGGCGCCAGTGACGCCACCGGCTGGGGCCCGCATGTGGAGTCCGGCAAACTGCGCCTGCTCGCCACCTACGGCAGCAAACGCACCAAACGCTGGCCCAATGTGCCCACGCTCGATGAGTTGGGTTACAAGACCGTGTCGGACTCGCCGTTCGGCGTTTGCGGCCCGAAAGGCATGGACCCGGCCATCGTCGCGACACTGCACGAGGCCTTCCGCCGCACATTGAACGACCCCGCTGTACTGGCCACCTTCGACAAGTACGACCAGTCGGTGATCTACATGAACACCGCGCAGTACACACGTTTTGCCCACGAAACCTTTGCCGCCGAGAAAGCCACCATTGAACGCCTTGGCATGACCAACAAGGGCTAACGCCTGGGCCCGCTGCTTCATTTTCAGGCAAACCGATACAAGCCACGAAGGGCAAGCCTTTCGTGGCTTTTTTACGGGCTTATCCACAGGCTGGCGCACAGAATGCGTGGGTAAAAATGCAGGGCAGGCCTGACACGCGTATCCTTTGCGTTTTCTCCTCTTGCCTGGCTGCCATGACATTCCAACTGTTCAAAATAGTCCCGGCCGCGCTGGTCGCGGCCAGCCTGCTGCTGGCCGGCTGCAAAGACGCGCCCGACCCGGGTAAACCTGCCGCTGCAGCGGCCTCCACGCCGGTGTCGGTGGCGGCAGTGGCGGCCGAGGCCAAGGGTTTCAGCGTCGGCTCGGCGGTCAGCGCGCGTACTGTGTATGTGTTTTTTGATGCCCAGTGCCCGCATTGCACAGCGCTGTGGGAAGCTGCAAAACCCTTGAAGCCGCAGGCGCGCTTCGTCTGGATTCCGGTCGGCATCCTGAACGCGAGCAGCACGGCGCAGGGCGCGACGCTGCTGGCGGCCAAAGACCCGGTCGCCGCGATGGATGCGCATGAAGCATCCATGACGGCCAAAGGCGGCGGCATCAGCGCCGGCAGCGACATCGAGGCCCAGAAAGCCGACGTTGCCAAAAACACCGAGTTGCTGACGCGTTTCGGCTTTGCCTCAATTCCAACCATCATCGGCAACCACGCCGAAACCGGCGCCTTGGTCACCCAGGAAGGCGCCATGCCGACGGCTGCGCTGGCCGGCCTGCTGGGCCTGAAGGTGCCGGCGGCGCCATAACGACGCCTTCTTGCTCCCTCTCCTCCTGGGAGAGGCGGTCGCTCCGGCGCTTAGAACAACACGCGGCTGCGGATGGTTCCCGGCATTTCGGCAAGTTTGGCTAGCGCCATGTCGGAGTGCGCGGCGTCGATGTCGATCACCACATAAGCAATGGCCTCGTTGGTCTGCGAGGCGATGTTGATGCCGTTGCCGGCAAACACTTTGCTGATTTCGGCCAGTACACCCGGCACAGTGCGGTGAATGGGCAGCAGCCGATGTTTGCCAGGGTGTGCCCGCAGCGCCACCTTGGAGCCTGGGCGGCAGAAGGAACGTCGGCTGCAAAGCGGCCGCGACGGTCCATTTTTCACCGGCTTTTTGCCCCATAGCTACGGCTATGAGGCTGCAAACCCGGCAAAAACTGTCCTCGCCGGGGCCACTTTTCGCTTCGACGCCTTCTGCCGCCCAG